>JAEESD010000095.1 GCA_016286145.1 Bacteroidales bacterium
TTATAAGCCCACGGTCGTCCTTACGAAGAGCAACGGCTTTGTCACCGGATCTGCCCGCAGCGTCGCCGGCTTCGACCTTTATGCCTCGATCGAGAGCTGCGCAGACCTGCTCGAGAACTTCGGCGGCCACGTCTATGCCGCCGGTCTTACGATGAAGGAGGAGAATCTGCCCGAGTTCGCCCGCAGGATGGAGGAGTTCATCGAGGGCAAGCTCACGGACGAGATGCTGACCCCGGTCGTAGACATCGACGCCCGGATAGACCTCGCGCAGATAACGCCGAAATTCTTCCGCATCCTCAAGCAGTTCCAGCCTTTCGGCCCCGGCAACGCCAATCCGGTGTTCGAGACCGATGCCGTCTGCGACGAAGGAAGCGGCCGTAAGGTAGGCGCCGGTGGGCTCCATCTTAAGCTCGACCTTATCCAGGAAGACTACTCGAGGGCCATCCCCGCAATCGCCTTCAATATGGCAGACAAATACGAGTACATACGCCACGGCAACCCCTTCGACGTATGTTACACTATCGTAGAAAACTACTATCGCGGAAACAGCACTATCCAGCTCCGCGTCAAGGACATCAAAGAAAGAGAAGACATTATATAAACTATGGTACAGGAATTCAGTGAACAGGAAATAATCAGAAGAGAGTCGCTTGCAAAACTTCGCGAACTCGGAATTGAGCCCTACCCCGCCGCTCTTTACCCGGTAAACACAAACGCCGCTGAGATCGCGGCCGGGTTCGATCCGGAGAAGGGCAACTTCCAGGAAGTATGCATTGCCGGCCGTCTGATGAGCCGCCGCATAATGGGCGCCGCATCGTTTGGCGAACTTCAGGACGAAAGCGGAAGGATCCAGATCTATGTCAAGCGCGACGAGATCTGCCCCGAGGAAGACAAGACTATGTATAACACGGTGTGGAAGAAACTCCTCGATATCGGAGATATAATCGGTATCAAGGGCTTTGCATTCTTCACCCAGACCGGTCAGCTCAGTGTCCACGCCAAGGAGCTCACTCTTCTTTCGAAGTCGCTTCGCGTTCTTCCTATAGTCAAGGAGATGGACGGCCAGGTGTTCGATGCCTTCACCGATCCTGAGATGCGCTACCGTCAGAGGTATGTAGACCTTATCGTGAATCCTCAGGTGAAGGAGACCTTCATCAAGAGGGCTCAGATTATCGCTACTATGCGCGAGTACTTCAACGAGGCCGGTTGCCTCGAGGTAGAGACTCCTATCCTCCAGAGCATCCCCGGCGGCGCTACAGCCCGTCCGTTCGTAACACACCACAACGCTCTTAATATTCCCCTCTATCTTCGTATCGCCAACGAGCTTTACCTGAAGAGGCTTATCGTGGGCGGCTACAACGGAGTGTATGAGTTCGCGAAGGATTTCCGAAACGAGGGTATGGACAAGACCCACAACCCGGAGTTCACCTGTATGGAGATCTATGTAGCCTACAAGGACTACATCTGGATGATGGAGTTCGTAGAGAAGATGCTCGAGAAGATTTCCCTCAAGGTCAACGGAACTACCAAGGTAGAGATAGCCGGAAACACAGTCGATTTCGCCGGACCTTACCGCCGCCTCCCTATCCTTGATGCTATCAAGGAGTATGCAGGAGTAGACGTAAAGGGAATGGCCGAGCCGGATCTTCGCGCCACCTGTAAGAAACTGGGCGTGGAGGTAGAGCCTTCGATGGGCAAGGGCAAACTGATCGACGCCATCTTCGGCGAGTACTGCGAGAAGAACCTGATTCAACCTACCTATATAATTGATTACCCGGTAGAGATGAGCCCGCTGACAAAACGTCATCGTACTGATCCTACCCTTACCGAGCGCTTCGAGCTGTTCGTCTGCGGTAAGGAACTGGCCAACGCTTACTCAGAGCTCAACGACCCTATCGACCAGTTTGAGAGGTTCGAGGAGCAGGCCGCCCTCAAGAGCAAGGGCGACGACGAGGCGATGTACATCGATATGGACTTTGTCCGCGCGCTGGAATACGGTATGCCGCCGACCTCAGGTCTGGGAATGGGTATCGACCGTCTTACTATGTTTATGACGGGTCAGACAGCCATCCAGGATGTGCTGTTCTTCCCGCAGATGAAACCCGAGAAGATTGCCGGATCAGAGAAGTCCGAGTAAGGCCTTCGCTGCGGCGTCGCGTTTGGCCTCAGACACCTTGGAAGAGTTGTGGATTGCGATAAGCTCCGCAACTCTTTCTTGTGCTCCGAGGAAGGTGTAGCTGAGGGCGAGCGCGCCGCCAAGGAGCGCGGTCACGGGCAGGCCCGCATTGAGGTTAAGGACGATCCAGGCGACCGAGCCCGCGTTAAGGGCCGTGCTGACCGCGCCCTCCCCCGGCGCGCCCGCGTAGATATAGCCCGCAGGCACGAGGAAGGTCAGGGCCATCCCTATCCAGTCTTTCTTCAGTTTAGGTTCTACATATTCGGTCTGGACGCCTAGCTCCTCCAGATACGAAATCGAGGCGTCGTAGTCTGCGTCGAGATAAGCGCAAAGCGACTTTTGAATAATGATTTCGCTTCTGAGGTCTGACTTCACGAGGTACAGACGGACCCGCTCGAGAGTCTTGAGCGCTTCCGAGTACAGCCCGGCCTGTTTGTAGAGGTCTGCCTTTTCTATAAGAGCCTCATTTACCTCAACCGGACTCTGAGCCTCAAAGACAATGCGCTCGCGCTTCGCCGCCTCGAAAAGCAGCGAATCCACGTTCTGGGCAGCGCTTGCGTCAAAGGCTGCGAATAGGAACGTGGAGATTAAACACAATAGTGTTATTCTGCGCATTTCTAAAATTGTCGTTATATATTCCTACCGACATATAACTGCCGTAGATATTACCTATATAAAATAAGGAGCCCAGCGTACCGAACACTATGGTGCGCCAATCCTTGGGGCCTTTCTTTACCCAGCATTCCGCCGTAAGGCCTGCGAAGATACCGACCGTAGCAAACGAGACGATAGCTTCGTCTTTTCGCCCGGCATACCACTTCCCCGCTCCGGGGATTACCGCAGACATTACGCCCGCAAGGGCGGGGCTTTTCTGTTTACTGTTGAAACGGTCCTCGTAGATTTTGCCGAACATTTTCTCCCCGTCGGCAAGGGAGTAATCCTGATATGTGAAGTTCTTCGCAGCTAGCTCGTATGAGGCTTTGTCGTCGAGGAGCAGGTTGAAAGCCGCAAGTCCGTATTGTTTAAGTTCGCTCTCTCCCGCTGAATTGATCAGCTGAAGTCCCTTTTCATAGTTCCCGAGGTAAGCGTTGGAAACCGCTCCGAAATAGAGACTCTTCTCGTAGTAAGGAGAGTCTGTAGGGACCTTCAGAAAGCTTTCAGTTGCCAGATCCAGTTTTCCGGCCGTATAAAGGGTCAAGCCCTTAAGGAAATCGAGGGTATCCGAGGGGGCATAGTTGCTGCCTTCCAGCCAGGCCATGGCATCTCGGGTAAGGTTATTCCCTATCAGATAATCGATAAAGCCCAGGTCCTTGGATATCCCCTGCTGAGCCCGAAGGCCCAGCGGCATAATCAAGGCGAGTATGAGCGGTAACAGGCGCCTCATTTTTTCTGCTGACGCCTCCTCCTATAGGCTTCGGGGCCTTCGTGGATACGGCCGTCCTTGCCCTTAAGCTCACGGGGGAAGGTAGCAGTACCGATGTAGGTATCGCGCATCATACGGTCGAGCATCGAGAGGGTCCCGCGCAGGAAGCCGAGCTGACGGATCGCCTGCGGGTAGAATTCCACGCACTCGGGGGCATAATAACACTGCCCGCGGAGCTGGTCGCGAAATAGGTGGTATAGTTTGTTGTGGGAACTGGTGTCTTGCGCCGTGGTCTTTTCCTGGGCCTGAAGGACGAGTTCACGGTCCGTCTGGCCGAATGCCGGCAGGGATGCCAGCAAGAAAAGGGCGAGAAGGCGCGCTTTCATCACCTGAGTTTCTGTGTTCCGGCGTTCAAGTCCATCGGCTTGGCGTCTGCGGGAACGGTCCAATCGAACATAGGGTCGCTGCCATCCGCCTCGACATTGGAATAGATCGTACGGGTGATGGTGGAGTCCTTGGGAGAATTGTAGGTTATCTGGGTCTGCCGGTGAGGGAACGGGACGTAGCCGACCGTTTTGTACTGGCTGTAATAGACCTTGGTCTGGACGTGGCCGTCTTCGGTAAGGGTGGCGCTGTAGACAGGGAGATAGTCTTTACCGTAGACTATCTCGGTGTAAGGAGGCATACTGGGGTCTATACATTTGAAGGTCTTTTTCATTAGACCGTCTTCCAGATACTCTGTTTTCTGGAGTCTGTATCCGTAGAGGCCAACGCCAAGGTCCTCGATACGGCCCATCAGAAAGATTGCGAGGAGCTCGTCCCTGGAACTTGCCATTCCCTGGTTGTCGACGAGTACCTCTTTTGTTTTAGGGAAATAGAATTTTGACTCTCCGTTGGTGTTTGTAATGAGTATGTACTCAAGAGGCTTTCTATTACAAACCACCAAGCGTCCATTGCTTTGGCAATAGACGCTTTTGGCGGTTGTAACCACGTTATGTCCAACTACGTTCTTTACCTCTACATCGGCTGAAAGCCTGCGCTGGCCTGCGGCCGGGATGCTAAGCAGTAAAAGAGCAAGTGTTAGGGCGTGGAGAGTTTTGTTCATCAAATTAGATGATGTCTGCCCACATGATCCAGCGACCGTTGTTGCAGTACTGGCCGATGTTGTTGTCAAGTACACCGATGAGGAGAACGATCCAGTCAACGAAATAGACAATGCCGAAGCCAGCACCTGTTACGATGTTCAGGAGGACTGCAAGGATCGAAGTACCCATGTACATACGGTGGATTGCGAGCCAACCGGTTACAGGAACGAGAGCGAGGATGAAAGCAAGGACAGGCTGTGCACCGTTTCCGAGGTGGATGGTGACGTCTGTTGCACCTTCAGCTTCCATCATAGCGGGAGAAACCTCCTCCGCCATTTCGATCATAGCGTCGATCGACTGCTCGTCGATGGTGTAGTTAGCAGCACTTGCTGCGAGGCCGAGTCCGAGGACTGCGACGAGGCAAAGAATGAGCTTTTTCATTTTGTTTTGAGATTTGGTTTTAAAATACTTGAAACAAATATAGCGAAAAAAAATATCAAATCTTCAAATAAATGTGAGTCGCTCCATCAGACATCATAGATTCCCTATCCGGAGTTTCTCCCGTCATCAACTCATAACCTTCCGCTGCTTGAAAGAAGAGCCATGCTTTTCCGCCGACATAAGAATTCTTAATCCCGGTAAGATTCTGACACACAGGATTAATGTAATTTGCTTCCACCAAATACTTACACCGAATTTTTTCCAATCCCGGCACGGCACACGGTAGGGTGTAGATAACAAGATCAGATTTAAAATCCATCGAATCAGTATGGTGAAGTACAGAGGTTTTGATCCCAATCCTCTGAAGAGCATCATAGGCAGCCTTGCCCGCTCCGCCAAAACCAACGACTACGGCCGAGCGTAAACGGATAAAAACATTAGCTATACTCATAACCGCGGCGACGTCTGTATTGTACGCCTCAACTCCTCGATCGGTCTTGACGAGGATGTTCGCCGCGCCGATGCGCTCGACCTCAGGGCTGCGCCAGTCGGCCGCTGAGGCCGCGGCGATTTTGTGGGGCGCTGTAATATTTACCGCCTGGAAGTCTTCGCGTAAGAATTTTTCGAAAGCGACGGCGAAGTCCGGCTCCTCGATTATCTCGTAGGCGTAGCGTCCGCCGTAGGCTGCCGAAAAGAGTGCGGGGCTCTGGGACCCTGCAGCAGGATAGCCTATGAGACCGAATTTAGCCATTGCGCTGACGGACGGCTTCGAAAAGGAGGATGGCCGCGCTGACGGAGACATTGAGCGAGTCGAGGCGGCCGAGCATCGGGATGCGGATGTGGGCGTCAGCGGCCTTGCGCCAGATGTCTGTGAGGCCGGTGGATTCAGTGCCCATCACGATGGCGCTGCCGCCGCGGAAGTCGGTGTCGTAGTAGAGCTTCGAATCCTGGAGCTGGGCGGTGAAGATTTTGATTCCGCGCTC
>JAEESD010000096.1 GCA_016286145.1 Bacteroidales bacterium
CTTTATCAGCATGTCGAGCGTACTGGTAATCGAAGTCTCGACTTCCTGTACATCGCCGCTCATTCGGGCTATTATATCGCCCTTTCTTTCCTGGGAGAAAAAACCGATAGGAAGGGAAAGGATTTTTTTATAGATCTGCATCCTCATATCCTTGACGATACCAGTCCTGATAGGGATCATCACCGCCGAGGAGCCGAAGTAGCAGCTGGTCTTGATAAGGGTGATGACGCAGAAGGCGAGGCAGAGAACCAGCAGAACCTTGCTGGTTCCGTAGGTCGCTATCCAGGTTCCCACATAGAAGTAGATGTTGTTGGTGAAGCTCGCAAAATCGCTCACTTCAGCCCACGGGATAAACTCGTAGACCTTTCCTGAAGTATCGAAGAGGATTTTCAGGATAGGAATAAGAAGGGAGAACGAGAACACGTTGAAGACCGCGGAAAGAATATTCAGCAGGACTGAGCCGCCGAGATATCCGGTGTAGGGGCCTACATAACGTTTTATGACTTTCCAGAATTGTTTCATCCTATAGTATTATCATTTTCGAGGGAGTCTGGCGGGGGAGAGCCTCCAGTCTCACCGGCTTGTTTGCGCAGAGCTTTACGGCGGCTTTTGCCGATTCGTATGCGAGCTCCGGTGTATTGTTGTTTTCGCTAAGGTGGCAGAGGAAGAGGGTCCTCAGGCCTTTGTGGGCGATCTTCTTGATCGCTTCGGCGCAATCGTCGTTGCTGAGATGGCCATTACCGCTGCGGATGCGGCGCTGGAGATCCTCCGGATACGGGCCGTTTTTCAGCATTTCAACGTCGTAGTTGGATTCCAGGACCACGGTGTCTGCCTTGCTACAGAATTCGAGCGCCTCGTCGGTCATCCGGCCGCAGTCCGTAATATGGACGTAATTGTGGCCAGGGAGCCTGATCGCAAAGCCCACGGTCTCGGTCGCATCGTGCGGGACCACGAAATAGCGGACGCTGATAAACCCTGGGACTACCTCGTTCCACTCGTCCTTACGCAGGACTCGCTTACAGCCTGGGACGTATTCGTGGGTCATTATGTGGCTCGCGAGAGCTTTGTGAAGCGTCTCGCTCGCCCATATCGGGCGGCTGAGATGCTTCGCATAAGAGCCCAGCGAGCGGATGTGGTCCATATGGTCGTGCGTTACCAGAATAGCGGAGAAGTCGTTGAGAGTGAGGCCTTCGGCCTGGAGTTCGCGCCTTAAGCGGCGTATGCTGACTCCGGCGTCGATAAGGACGCCGGCAGCGGCAACGCCGTCCTGCGCGACTCCCAGGTAGTAGCAATTTCCGCAACTGCCGGAAGAGAAACTCTTGAATCTAACGTCCGTCATCTTCCTTGCAGTATTTACCTATCACGCTGTAGGCGTCTTTTACTCCCAGTTCTCCTGCCCTGGACAGATCGATGCAGCCTTTTTCCTTGTCTTTCAGGAAGATAAGTACAAGTCCACGGTTGTAGTACGCATCGCCCATCGCGGGGTACTCTTCGATAGCTTTGTCGTAGTATGAGATAGCCTGCACGGGAGATGACTGCAGGCAATACAGGTTTCCGAGATTGAAATTGATGTAGGCTACATTCGGGACCAGCTCAGCAGCTTCCTCCATATCGACAAGGGCCTCGGAGTAGTCGTAGCCCCTCTCGGCACGGTCGCTGACGCGGGTCTTTGTCGCGCCTTCGTTGTCCATAGTCAGGGTCTGGACGTTGTTGCTGATGCTTGCGATGAAGTCTATCATCTCCGCGCGCAGAACTGCTCTGTTGATAAGGTAGAAGGCCTTCTCGGCGCCTTCGCTGCCATCAATCAGGGCATTGTAGTCTGCCAGGGCAGAGTTGTATTGTTTGTCGCCGACATTTCTGAGGGCCCGGGCGAAGGTTACGTCTTTTCGGGCGGGATCATAGCCGGCAAGGCTGGTCTTGACAGTAGCATCTCCGTATGACGAGGCAGGCGCAACTGGAATCAGCTGTTTCTTTACGAAGGCGTCTACTTCGGCGTTTTCGTAGCGGTTGGAGAAGGCGACTTCGCCGCTCTGGCGGCTCTTGGCGATGGTGAACCTGTACATTGGCCTAAGCCTGATGTCTATGTCGCGGTGTTGGAGGAGTTCGTCGTTGAAGTCCTTTTTCGCGAAGTCGGCGTCCAGGGCGAGCAGGGAATTGAAGCGCTTCGAAGTATCGGCAAATTCGCCGGTCTGTTTTCCGCTGCGGTATTCGGCTATCTTTTTCTGAGCCGTTTCGTAGTCTGCCTTGGACTTTTTCTTCATTCCGAGCTGGTTCTCTACATAGGAGCGGTTCTGGTAGGCTTTCGCGAAATCAGGATATAGCTCGATCGCCCGGTCGTAGTCCGCGAGGGCGCTTCGCCATCTGCCCAGTTCGATCAGGCAGGCTGCGCGGTTGAAGTAGGCTAGAACGTTTCGGGGGTTGATGTTGATCACCCTGTCCATATCGTCCAGGGCTCCCTCGAAATCGCCGACCTGCATGCGGATAAGGCTTCGGTTGTAGAGGGTAAGGGCGTTTCCGGGCTCATAGCTGAGGACGGTGTTGAGGTCCGCCATCGCCCCGATGAAGTCCTTCGTTTCGTAGAGCATTATCGCACGGTTGAAATAGGCGATAGTGTTGTCCTGGTCGAGGCTTATGGCCCGGTCCATATCTTCGATTGCACTGCCGTAGTTTTCCTGAGCGGCGTAGAGGCGGGCGCGCCTGATGTAGCCTTCCGGCTCGAAGCGGTCCAGCCTGATTGCTTTGTTGTAGTCTGAAAGAGCTTTCAGGGTATCGCCCAGGAAGAGATAGCTGGCTCCGCGGTTGAGGTATGCGGAAGGATCGTTGCTGTTTTGGCGTATGTAGCGGTCGAAATCGGAGACCGCATCGCCGAAGCGCTGCGCAAGGAAGTATGTCACTCCTCGGCTGAAGTACAGTCCGGTAGAGCCGGGGCGGAGGTCGATGGCTTTCTGGAGATCTTCGAGGGCGGCATCGTACTCGCCGGAGTTACTCTTCGTAATTGCGCGGTAGTGATAGCCGTTGGTAAAGAGGGGATTGATACGTACCGAGCGGTCGAAGTCCCTTCTTGCGCCGCGGATATCTCCCAGGTTGTATTTCGCGATTCCCCGGTAGAAGAATGTCCAGTAAGCATTTGTGTCAAGATGGGCTAAGATATTGAACTGCTCGATAGCCTGGGCGTACTTTCCGTCCTGAAGGGCTATACGGCCTCTGAGTTCGAGAACTTCCGTGTTCCACTGAGCGCCGGCAGACAGACTTAAGAACGCGACAGCGATTGCCGCTGCCGCTTTTCTTATGTGTGTGCCTATCCTTATCACAAATTTTGCTTATTTTTGCTATCCAACAAATATAACATTATTCGTGCCCAAATTGAAGTTTTCGACAAAAATTATTGTTCTTGCGTGTGCGCTCGCGTTTTGCGCGCCCGTTGCAGGCTGGGCACAATCATCTGATTCCCTCGCTGTAGTAGCTGAGCCCTCTCCCTTCGATGTTTTGCCGGACGGACCTTCTTCGCCCTTGTCTGCAGCAGCTCTTAGGGAAAGTGTCGAGATACTTTGTGATCCTATTTTCGAAGGGCGCGGAACCGGAACGGACGGAGCGCGTTACGCCTCGGGATGGATCAGGGATATGTTCGAGGATGCCGGTCTGATGCCTTACGAGGAGAACTGGTTCCACGAATTCCCGGTCAGAGGCTCCAAGGGACGTAATGTTGTAGGCTATCTTCCCGGAAAGACGGGGAAGTGGATAGTAATCGGGGCCTACTACGACGGTCTGGGAGTTATTTCCGGAAAGACCTACCCTGGCGCAGACTCCAACGCGTCCGGCGTAGCAGCGCTGATCGCGCTGGCTCACTCCGTTCGCCGCGACTGCGGCGACGGCCTCACCTTCGTGGCCTTCGACGCCCGCAGCCGCGACTACGCCGGCGCCCGCCACCTCCTTGCCGAACTGAAATCAAACGGCATCAAGCCCCGCCTGATGGTCAGCCTGGATATCCTCGGCAGTACTCTCGCCCCGGTAGGGAAGCGCAATCCCCGCTCCCTGATGGCCCTCGGCGCCAAGCCCTGGGCGGCGACCCTTAAGAAATGCGCCGCGATCGGCCAGATCGATCTCTACTTCGACTACTACAAGAGCGACAATTTTACTAATCTCTTCTACAACAAAATCGGCGATCAGACCGTCTTCCTAAAAGACGGCATCCCCTCCGTAGTCTTCACCTCCGGAATCACCCTCAACACCAACAAAGTGACCGACACCCCCGAGACCCTCGACTACGAATCCCTCCGCGCCCGCGTCCTCGCCATCTCCCGCTGGCTCTCCCTCCTCTCCCGCGCTCAGTAGCCCCCCGCCCCTCCGCGACCTTCCGCCCATTTCCGCCAAGATGAAGCCAGGCGATGTGCCCCACAGTATGCTGTGGCGGCTTCACTCTGGCTTCATGCCACGATTACGGGCTGTGAAGCCAGCCGACATGCCTCAAAATACCTTCTGGCTGGGGTGGGCTGGCTTCATCTTGGCGAAAACGTCAAATAATGATGTTATCCTACTTAGTTTTGTGGATCACGTAGGTGACGACGCCCCAGATGGAGAAGTCGTTGCCTTCCTGGATGTGGATAGGCTTGTACTTGGGGTTGGCGGGAAGGAGCCAGATGTCGCGCCTTCCCAGAATGTTGTACGAAACGGGTGCTTTGCGGACTTCGCGTGAGGGCTGACCTGGATCGCGGAACGAGACGAACTTCAGCGCGAATTCGCCGTCCACGAAACAGACACACATATCCCCTTCTGAGGGCTCGACGGATTTGTCGATAACCAGCACGTCTCCTTCGTTGATTCCGGCGTCTATCATGGAGTCGCCGACGACACGGCCGTAAAAGGTCGCTTCGGGGTGTTTGACCAGTTCTTTGTTAAGGTCTATCACCCCGGACATATAGTCCTGGGCCGGGGAGGGAAAACCCGCGTGGATGCCCTCCATGGCCATCTGAATCATTCCGTCTTTCTCTTCGCTCATAACACCGGGAATTCGCTTATACGGAGTTTCGTGCAACCATAGGGCACGAGGGTTATTATCTCTTCCGGTTCGAGGGGGTAGTTCGGCCAGTCGCCCACGTCCGCGCCGCCTCCCGGCGTCCAGGGCAGAGGTCCGGCGTCCCCGCCGTACAGCTGCCAGGACGCTATCCGCGCGGCGCGCACCTTAAGACGAACCGGAGCAGCATCCAAAGTCCATGGCCACCCGCCGATCTTCGTGGAATCCACTTCAACCTCCACCGATTCGATATCGTTAAGCACCTGATTGCGCATAAGGCCATAGTTCCATGGCTGGGTCGGGAAAACCTCCCAATAGCAGTCGCCGAACTTCTCGCGCTGGTAGCCGGTCATGACCGTCTTCTTCCAGCGTTCGCCCAGACCGAGGGCATAGACCAGCGGTCCACGCTCGAGCGCCACCGAGTTCTCGTACCAACGGCTCGCCTTCACCTCCATACCGAGTTCCAGCCTGACTATATCACCGTCGTGCCACTCGCGCTCGATGCGGGTCAGCCAGTCGGTGTCTTCTATCGGTTTGCCATTGACCGTGAGCTTGACTCCCCCCGCCCATTCGGGTATGCGCAGCTCCAGCGGGAACGAGGCAGGCTCTGACATGGAGAAAACGAACTCGATCAGCCCGTCCATGGGGTAGGCCGTGCGTTCTTCGATGGTGACGCGCGCCCCGGCGCATTCGGTCGTGACCGTGCAGGGGGAATAGACCATGGCGGCGAGTCCGCCGTCGGGGATGCGATACCATAGATTCTGCGTGAACTTGGGCCAGCCTTGGTGCTGGTTGGTCAGGCAGCATGGGTAGGCCGTGAGGAAGCCAAAGACCTGGCCGGTGCCTTCCTGGCCCACGTCGAAGTTATGCTGGCCGTAGGTTATCTGGGCCTGGTTCGGTTTCTGAAAATACTGGTGGAGAGTGAAATCGCTGCTCGTCTGGGCAGGGAGGGCGTTGAAGGCAACGCGCTCGAGCATGTCGGCGAATTCAG
>JAEESD010000097.1 GCA_016286145.1 Bacteroidales bacterium
CTGTCTATGGGCTCACAGACAGTCGTGGCCAGGATATCGCGGCCGAACATGAACTCCTGCTTGAAGGAGTAGGCCTCTTCAGCCTCGGGATATTCGTAGTACATCGGGCGGCAGAGCGAGATGCCGGTGTCGTAACACTCGCGGGCTGCCGTGTAGATGTATGGACTCAGGTTGTAGCGCAGCCGGATTGCCTCGCGCATCATGTCGAAGTGTTCGGGGAACACCCAGAAGCGCTTCTCCATGGTCATGTTCTTGGTCGAGTGGCTCTTGTAGATGGGGGTGAAGACGCCGCTCTGCATCCAGCGGGTATAAAGCTCGGGGTTGGTAGCGCCAACGCCCCGGGGCTGCATGTGGCCGCCGATGTCGTGGCCCCAGTAGCCGTAGCCGATGTTGGCCGCGGTGGAGGTGAAGTAAGGCAGGTACCCGAGCACCTTCCAGGTAGCGAAGGTATCGCCCGAGAAACCGACCTGGTAGCGGTGGCTGCCGACCCCGCCCCAGCGGTGGTAGATCATGGGCCGTTGTTTGCCCTGCTTTTCCATATCCTTGAAGAAGACATGGTTGATCCAGAAAGTCTGGTTCATGCCCGGGATGAATTCCTTGTTGAGACGCTGCTGCTGCCAGTCAAGCCACCAGAAGTCAACTCCCATTTTCTCCATCGGGTGCATCACCGAATTGAAGTACGCGTCTGCCCATTCCCTCTGGTCTATACACCAGGGAATAAATGCTTTAGAGCCGTCTTCATTCAGATAATCGCTGGGACCATCGTACTCGGAAGTACGGCTGAGGTAGTCTTTCCTCATCCTTTCGTAGGGTTCCTCATAAGGCTGGATGCCCGAGGCCGGATGGATATTGAGCGAGGTCTTGACTCCGTAGTTGTGGAGGTCCTGAAGCAGATTTTCTGGTTTGGGGAAGAAATCCTCCTTCCAAGTATAACCGGTCCACCCGAGGGTCTGGCCGGATTGGTCCTGATAACCCGTAAAGACATCGTCGTTCCACATCTCATGCCAGTCCATATCTATAATGAAGACGTCTATCGGGATGTTAAAACCGCGGAAATGGTCCATCAGGTCGCGGATTTCGTAGTCTGAATACTGCCAGTAGCGACACCACCAATAGCCGAAGGCATACTTCGGAGGAAGGGGAATCTTCCCCGCTATTTTCGTAAAGTCGGACACGGCCGCCTTGTAGTCGTGGCCATAGGCGAAGATGTACAGGTCCTCTCGGTCCTTGCCATCTTCGCGAGCCTGAGCCCAGTCGCCCCAGTCGGTGCCGGTCGGCACGAAAACGTGGCGCCCGGTCTCGTCGAGAATAGCCCAACCCGCGCGGGAGACGACTCCCTTGTCGAACGGGTCCATGGTCTTTTCGCCGTCGCACTGATCCAGGGTGCGGCAGGTTCCCAGCAGGTTGTCTTCCTCGGACATGCCGTACTTCCAGCTCCTTTTCTTTCCGTTCATCTTGAATTCTACGGTAAGGTTGTCGGGGCTGAATTTGCCGGTGTTTTTATAGGTAAGTGTAAGATCGGAGGTACGGATAACAAGCCGCTTCGAACTCTTGTTCGCCTTGAACTCCGGTACTGGGAGGAGGCGGTTGACTACGCCGAGGGTGGCTCTGTCTTCAAATACTCCGTCCTCGGCCCATTCCATACGTATAAGCCTGCTCGTAAGTACCGTAAAACGGGCATTTCCTATAGTGACGACTGCCCTGTCGTCTGCCTTGGGCTCATAATCCTGCGAAAAACTCGCGATAGAGCCCGCTAGAAGCGCGGTAAGAATCAGGATGATGCGTTTCATTACTTGATGTCTATAAGGGTCTTGAGGGGCAAATTGCTGGAACTGCCGCCTCCGCTGATTTCAAATTGTCCGGGTTCTACCCTGAAGTCTGCGATTGAAGTATCGAAGAACGAGAAGGCATCCTCTTCAAGAAGGATATTGACGCGCTTGCTCTCCCCTTTCTTAAGGTATACTTTTTCGTAGCCTTTGAGCTCTTTTAAGGGACGAGGGACCGAGGCCTGCAGATCGCCTACATAGACCTGAGCCACCTCGGCGCCGGCTTTCTTTCCGGTATTGCGCAGGGTGAACGAGACTTCGTAGCCTTTCTCTACGGGTTTTACCTCAAGATCCGAGTAGCTGAAGCTCGTATAAGAAAGTCCGTAGCCGAAGGGGAACAGAGGTTCCTTCCCGGCTTTGTCGTAGCCGCGATAGCCCATGAACACTCCCTCGCTGTACTGGATGCGGGGAACGTTCTTCTCTCTCTTCCAGTAAGTCGAACGGTAGTCGGTGTTATAGGTATCGTAGCAGGGATTGTCTTCCCACCTGCGGTCGAAGGTGACTGGAAGCTTTCCGCTCGGGTTCACCTTTCCCGCCAGAATCTCGGCGACCGCCTTGCCGCCTTCCTGACCGGGGTACCATGCCATCAACACCGCTGCGGCTTTGTCTATCCATGATTCCATCTCCACACCTGCGCCGGCATTGACTACGGCAACTACGTTCTTGCTGAATCGGAAGGCCATGTCCATTGCCAGCTTATTTGTCTGGGGCAGCTCGAAGCTGCGGTCGGCCCCCTCGCGCTCGGTGTCGGCGTCGAAGCCTATACAAAGAACGACGGCATCGGCGGCCGAGAGCTTCTTACGAAGCTTCACGGCGTCGGTCTTGAATACCTTGAGGTGGACTTCGGCGCTGCCGGCAGCCTCATAATAGCCCACGTCGAGCCTGTACGGGCGGCCTGCCTTCAGGTCTACCATCGCTTCCCTGACGGTTATCGAATGTCTGGTCCAGTCGGAAATGACTTCCTTACCATCGACACTGATCCCATAGCCGTCGTCGCCGCTGATGCTGAAGAGCACGGACATATCCTCGGACGGGGTGAAGACGGTAGTCCATTTGACGGAGAAATTGTCTTCCGGCATTCCCTCCGGGGCTCCCCCGTCCCAGAAGAAGTCTATCGCCGAGTCTTCGCGCACAAGGGCGGGAGCGCCGGCATAGTCGATGTTGGAAAAGTATTCGGCCTTCCATGGACCTATTTCGCCGGTGATGTCCTTTCGCCAGTCGTTATCGCTGAGGGCGATCATCTTCTTCCCGAAAATCTCCTTCATCCCGTCGGCCACGCTGCATTCATGGTAAGGGTCTACATAGCCGGAGCCGCCGCCCCTGGGGACATTGTGGGCACTCGGACCGAGCAGCAACACCTTTCCCTTAAGGGGAAGGAGGTTGCGCTCGTTCTTGAGCAGCACAATGCCCTCCCTCGCGGCGTCGAGGGCAACGGCGCGCGAGGCGGGGTTGTCTCTTTCCGGCTTATCCGCTACGGGTTTGTCCAGACCGAAAGCATAGACGGTCTGCAGGATATGCTGACACATAAGGTCTATCTTCGATTCCTCGATTACTCCGTTTTCGATGGCTTTTTTAAGGATAGCGGGATCGAGCATCTCCGTTACTCCCATCTCGAGGTCGAGGCCGCCGTTTACGGGGGCATATGCCGAATAGGTGGAGCCCCAGTCGGACATGACTATTCCGCGGAAGCCCCAGCGGTTACGGAGAACCTCCACGTTGGTCCACCAGTTCTCCGAGGCATGGACGCCGTTGATAGGATTGTAGCTGGTCATGACGGCGCCTACATCGGCTTTCTTCACAGCCTTCATAAAGGTCTGGAAGTAGATTTCGAACATAGTCCGCTCGTCGGCATCGGACCCCATGTTGTTGCGGTCGTACTCGGAGTTGTTCAGCGCATAGTGTTTTACTACTGCGCTCACTCCCTCAGACTGGACGCCGCGTATGTATTGAACGGCAGTTTCCGAGGCCAGGTAAGGGTCCTCGCCGAAGTATTCGAAGTTGCGGCCGCAAAGGGGCGAACGGGCGATGTTGACGCCCGGACCGAGCAGGAACTGGGCGTCGTGGGCTTTAGTATCCTGCCCGAGCTGGACGCCCACCCTGTAGAGGAGGTCGCGGTTCCAGGTAGCGGCAAGGCAGATCCCGGACGGATAAAGAGTGCTCTTGCTCCCGTCTCTTACGCCCTGAGGGCCGTCGGTGGTTTTAAGCGCGGGACTTCCGAATCGGTCCAGCGGCCTGAGATAGAACTCCGGCCATCCGGATACGTAGGACAGTTTTTCATCGATGGTCATCTTGGAAACGGTCTGTTTTGCCTTCAGGATATGCTCGTCTTTGATGATGCCATCCTGGGCAAACAGGCCGGAGACGCAAAGGGTTGCAATCAATGCGGCGGCTATTCTCTTCATAAATTATGTGGTTTACAATCCCATCCAGGTCTCATTAACTCAAAGATACGGATTATTTGTTAAATTTGCGACGTGTTCAATCAGGATACCATATATGCGCCTGCTACCCCGGTCGGTTCCGGGGCTGTTTCGGTGATTCGCATCAGCGGTCCCAGCTCGCTTGAGTTCGTGGATAAGCTTGTCTCTTTCCGTAAAGGAAAAGCGGTCGAGTCTAAGGGCTACGAAATCAAGTTCGGGGAGATCCCGGGGCTTGACGAGGTATTGGTATCCCTGTACCGTGCTCCACACTCCTATACCGGCGAAGATGCAGCGGAGATAAGCTGCCACGCCTCTGCTTACGTAGTCGGCGAGATTCTTCAGCGCCTGGGAGAGCTGGGCTGCAGGATGGCAGATCCCGGAGAATTCACCCGCAGAGCTTATCTCAACGGGAAGATGGACCTTGCGCAGGCGGAAGCTGTAGCGGACTTGATTGCTGCGGATTCCCAGGCTGCCCATAAGCTGGCGTTTTCGCAGCTCAAGGGCGGCTACTCCGAGGAATTCCGCCAGCTTCGCGCTCAGCTCGTAGAGCTCGCCTCGCTGGTGGAACTTGAACTGGATTTCAGCGAGGAAGAAGTCGAATTTGCAGATCGCTCTAAGATTTCCGAACTTCTTGATAAAGCGAGGGTTAAGGTAGATAGTCTAAAGGCTTCCTATAAGGTTGGCAATGCCGTCAAAAGCGGTGTTCCGGTAGCTATTGTCGGCGCTCCGAACTCGGGTAAAAGTACCCTTCTCAACGCCCTTTTGGGCGAGGATCGCGCTATAGTTTCCGACATTCCCGGCACTACCCGCGACACGGTCGAAGAGACCATGGTCCTGGAGGGAGTCCGCTACCGCTTCATCGACACGGCTGGCCTTCGCGAATCGTCTGATACGATCGAACAGCTCGGAATCGGCCGCTCGCTCGAAAAGCTCCGCTCCGCCGCCATCGTGATCTGCGTCCTTGATGCCTGCGACTCCCCTTCCGCGCGCACAGAAGTTGTCCGTCAGGTGCTCGCCGAAGTGTCCCGCGATCAGAAAGTGATCTTCGCGCAGAATAAATGTGACTTGATGGGCTCCTCGCCCGGGTTGGTGTGTGATTCGGCCCATTTTACACACCAAGCCCCCGATTTTGACCCCTCGGTGTGTGATTTGGCCGGTTTTACACACCAACCCATCCCGATCTCCGCTCTGAAGGGAGAGGGACTGGACGATTTGAGGAGAGCTATCGGAGAATGCGGCTTCGGCCTCGGCTCATCCGACGGCGCTGTCGTCACTTCCGCCCGCCACTATCAGGCCCTTTGCGAAGCCTCCTCAGACCTCGGAGCCGCCTCAGACGCTCTTAAAGCCAAGCTCCCCGGCGATCTCCTTGCAGAAGATCTTCGCTCCGCTATCAGGGCCCTTGGCTCCATCTTCGGCGAAATCACCTCCGACGAACTCCTCGGCGAGATCTTCTCGAAGTTCTGCATCGGGAAGTAGATATTATTTCAGGTTCTCTTTGAAGAAGGCTTCCATCTTGTCGTAGGGAATGACTCCGGCGACATCATCATAGAGGTCGGTATGGACGGCGCCTGGAACGATGTAAAGCTCCTTGTTATCTCCTTTGAGTTTGGCAAAGGCGCCTTCGCTGAAATAGCGGCTATGGGCTTTTTCACCATGGATAAGCAGCACTGGAGTCTTGATTTCCCCGGCCATATCCAGAAGCGGCTGATTCAGG
>JAEESD010000098.1 GCA_016286145.1 Bacteroidales bacterium
GTCAAGGGCGACAACGCCGGAATGATTACATACATCATCATCGCAGTTGCTCTGGGTGCAGTAGTCGCAATCGTTCGCGAATCCAGAGGCAAGAAAAAGCACACACGCAAGCGCCGCTAATGGATTTCAAGATTTACACTTCCACTGATTCTGAAGAGTTCGTAAGGCTTTACGAGCTCTTCAGAACCGTTTTCACCGACCCCGACGAGACCGAGGACCTCGACGGCATCCAGGCTTCGCTCTCTCTGGTGGGAGATCCGCAGCTTGTCAGAACCTATGGGGATTTCCGTGAGTACTGGGTTGCCGCAATCGAAGACGGCAGACCGGTCGGAGGTGTGAATTTCACCGCGTTCGAGTTGCCCTCTCTGGGCATCACGACCGCGCATATCAACTATCTTTTCGTGGCCCCGGATTCCCGCGGCCTGGGCTTGGGAAGCAGCCTGCTTGAGCAGGTCCGCGTTATCTCACGTCCGGATTTCATCTTCTGCGAGCAGAACGACCCCTCGCTGATGAACCGTGAGGAGCTTGAAGAGGATATGCGCAGCAGCGGAATCAGCCCGCAGGAACGCATCGGATGGTGGACCCGAAGGGGCTTCGGACGCCTAGAGTTCAGATATGTCCAGCCGCCTCTGTCGCCGGATAAGGCGCCCGCCGAAGGAATGAGCCTCAATGTTTGTCCTTCCGACTCCCCGCTGGACGCGAAGGTGGTTGAGGCCCACCTGAGAAGGTTTTTCTATATATCAGTGTTGAAGAAAGCAGCAGGTACCGACGCTTATGTCGAAAGCTTGCTGGAGGATGTGTTGCGCAGATCCTTTATCTCTCTGTCGCTGAATCCCATTATCTCAGAGTCCTGAATGACCGAATCCGGCCTTCTGATGGACTTCGTCACCTTGTATTTGTCACCCTGCTTCGTCGCTATTCCGGCTGCATCCAACGCTCCGGACTGATTCCTGATAGCGACTACGACGATGTCCTTGTCTGTAAGGGTAGCGAACAGTTCGGCAAGGATTTCTCCCGACTTGTCTCCGTAGGTCTCTTGACACAGGGGGACAAGATCGCCATATGACTCCGGAGGGAGAATTGCCCAGGTCTCGGTGCCGATAAAATGCGAGTCTATCGAGTCAAGAAGGTCTTTCATCGAGTAGCTGTAGTCGAAAGACACCTTCCCTTTAAGCGTCTCCAATTTCTTTTGAAGGGCCTCTCTGGTGTCTTCGTTTACCGCCGCGACGAAGTGATAGTTGATGCCTTCGGTATTGCTGAACTCTCTGTAGAACTTGTCGGCCAGGATGCCGTACACGTTTTGGAGCGATGCCTTGTTCCTTCCGGAGAGATTGGTGTGTTCGAAGAATACGACAGTATCAGAGAACTTCAGGACAGGGCGCTCGCCAGTCTTCATCTTCTTCGAGTCTTCCGCAAGGAACATAGCCCAGATATAAGCTGTAAAATAGTGGTCGCAGGAAGAATCTTCGCCCATATCGTCCACGTCGAGAATGTAGTCGTTGTTATCCCTGTAGTGTTGTTTGATTCGGTCGAGGAAGGGATATGAATCGTCGCTGAAGGAGGCCGGATGTGAACTTACGTAAGAGATGGGATTGACTAAGTGGCCGCTTATCTCGCAGGAAGTACAGATAACTCCGTCGTTGAAATGGCTCTCGAAGTGCTTTCTGGGGATAGAGACGAAAAGACTCTGCGCTTCATCGCTGAAACCGTAGATGCCCAGGACGTCGGCTTCCTTCTGGTCCAGTCTTGCGGTCTGGATGCTGGGACCCCACATCAGCCAGGTGTAGGTATAGCTGAATACGGATTGGCTGAGGAGGCTTCTGTCCGATGTCAGGGCAAAGGTATCCATAATGTCTTTCCAGTTCTCCTCATAGCGCTCGTTGATTCCGGCGATGCGGGCAAGGGGGGCGAGATAACCGCCGCGGACGCTTACTACCGAGCAGAATGCATCCTTGCGGAGCAGACCGTCGCCTACATTCGCTTTGGGCCAGAAACTCTTCAGCTTCTTCTCGCCGGCCAGAAATGAGAAGTACTCGGCTATCATCGCCTTTGTATGCTCGGAGATCATCTCGGAAACCGAGTCTACCTGAATGAGGAACTTCGCGCTTTTCTCGTCTGCCTTCTTGAAGTTGTCCAGACGCTCCAGGAAAGTGCCGCGGAGTTTTCTCCATTCGTCCTTCCCCATACGCTTGCCTCCCGTAGCGAATATCGCCGACTCTATATAGAATCTCAGATAGAGATATCTGTTTGACTGGCATTTCCAGAATACTATGAAGGCCTCTCCGAAAGTCAGGCCATACTTTCCCAGGAACGTGCGGACCGGGCGTACAAGGGGTATTATCATCGCGCAAAGGAAAAGAATGACGGTGACAATAACGGCCAGGAGTTCGAATATGTCTACTATGTTGCCGGCCGGACCACCAATTTTATCCAGCCATTTGAGGATTTGCCCCGGTATCTCTTTATAACACATATCGCAAAAGTAAAAAATTAATCATACATTTGCTATATGACTAAAATTGAAGCCGCAAGGCAGGAATACGCCGACTGGTGTTCTGCTATCGGGATTGATACTCTTCAGAAGGTAAATGAAACTCTTCTGGCGGGGAAAGCAATCCCCCTTATCAACCTCTGTGAAGCCCGTCAGGAGCGAAAGTACGCAGAGATCGCAAATGAAATCTACTGGCTGAAGGACAAGACCCGCATCGTAATGATGTCCGGTCCTTCTTCCAGCGGAAAGACTTCGTCTTCTCTGCGAATCGCCCAGCAGTGTAGGGTTCTCGGCCTTAATCCTAAGGTTATCGAGCTCGACAATTACTTCGTAGACAGGGACAAGACCCCGCGCGACGAAAACGGCGAATACGATTTCGAGTCGCTCTACGGTATGGACATTGACTTCCTTGGCGAGCAGCTCAACGCGCTTCTTGCCGGCGAGGAGATCGAAGTGCCGAAGTTCAACTTCGTCAAGGGCTGCCGCGAGTTCAACGGGACCCGGATGAAGCTGGGCCCGAACGACCTTCTCTTTATGGAGGGTATCCATGCCCTTAACCCGGCCTTGACCCCGACCGTGGACCAGACTAAGATCTTCCGTATCTACATTTCCGCCCTCTCGGCCCTGCCCGGAGGCGAGAAGGTCCATAACAGCACGACCGACAAGCGGCTTCTTCGCAGGATCGTACGCGACGCCCGCACCCGCGGAATATCGCCCGAAGAGAATATCCTCCGCTGGCCTTCCGTAAGGAGGGGAGAGACTCAGAACATCTTCCCGTATGAGGATCTTGCAAACGTGGTTTTCAACTCTTCTACTCTCTACGATGTCCCGGTTCTGAAGTACTATGCCGAGCCGCTTCTGAAGCAGATAGGCCCGAATTCGCCGGCTTATGAGAAAGCCCACGAACTCGTAGTGTTCCTGGAGAAAGCGGTAGCGCTGAAGACTGAGGAGATCGAAGCCATCCCTGCCACCTCCATCATGAGGGAGTTCATAGGCGGACAGATGCTCTACTGATAATTGACAAAATGACAGAGATAGCGTTCTGGCAGAGGTTTTGAAGACTTATCTGCCAGAACGTGTTTATTACATTATGGACGAACATAAAGAAGAAACAAAGGCCGCTAAGAGCCAACCTAAAGATAACAGTAAGAAAAAGATAGCCGAGCTCACTGACAAATTGTCTAAGGAGCACGACGATTATATCCGTCTGATGGCGGAGTTCGAGACTTTCCGCAGGCGGAGCGCCGAGGAAAAGCTGAATCTGGTAGCTACCGCCGCGGCTGATACAATAAAAGGTCTTCTCCCCGTGCTGGACGACTGCGAGAGGGCTCTCCAGATGCTGGAGAATTCCTCAGACGAGTCTGCAAAGCAGGGAACAGCTCTTATCTATGATAAGCTGATGGCTTATCTGAAGAGCTGCGGCCTGGAAGTTATCAAGGCCAAGGGAGAAGTTTTCGATGTAGACTATCACGAAGCTGTTACCCAGTTCCCGGCTCCTACGGAGGACATGAAGGGAAAGGTTATCGATGTAGTCCAGACTGGTTATATGCTTGGCGGAAAGGTTATCCGTTACGCCAAGGTTGTAGTTGGAGCATAATATGGCAGAAAAAAGAGATTACTACGAGGTGCTCGGGCTCCAGAAAGGATGCTCTGAGGACGATATCAAGCAGGCTTATAGAAAGGCTGCTTTAAAATGGCATCCAGACCGCTGGGTGAACGGTACCGACGCGGAGAAAAAGACCGCTGAGGAGAAGTTCAAGGAGGCCTCGGAGGCCTATTCCGTCCTTAGCGACAAAGACAAACGGGCTAAGTACGATCAGTTCGGCTTCGCGGGTGTAGACGGCGCCGGCGCTCAGGACTGGAGCCAGGGCTTCGGCAGCCTGAACGACATTCTGAACAACCTCTTCGGAGGCGCATTCGGAGGCGCATTCGGCGGCTTCGGCGGTTTCGGCGGCTTCGGCGGTGGCCCTCAGGGCCGCCAGAAACAGCGCGGCCGCGATATCCGTACCCGCGTTCGCCTGACCCTCTCTGAGATAGCAAACGGCTGCGTGAAGGAAGTGACCCTTGAGCGCAATCGTCCATGTCCGGATTGCGGCGGTAAGGGAGCGAAGAATTCTTCGGACATCAAGACCTGCCCCACCTGTAAGGGCGCCGGCCAGGTCCAACACGTCACCAACAGTCTCTTCGGCCGTACGATTACCTACAACGTCTGCCCTCAATGCGGCGGCGAAGGCGAGATCGTCACCAACCCCTGCCGCAGCTGCGGAGGAACCGGCCTCATCCGTAAAAAGGAGACCGTCTCGATCAAGATACCCGCCGGAATCGAGTCCGGAATGCAGATCACAATCAGGGGCGAAGGCCACAGCGCGCCCCACAACGGGACGAACGGCGACCTGCTCGTCGTGATCGAGGAGATCGAGGACGAGAACCTCAAGAGGGAAGGGCAGAACCTCTTCTATACGAAGATTATCTCGGTAACGGACGCTATCCTCGGCTGCGAGATTTCGGTTCCATGCCTGGACGGCGACCAGAAACTCAAGCTGGACGCCGGAACCCAGAGCGGCTACGTCACCCGCCTTCGCGGCAAGGGCCTGCCAGCCCTGAACGGCTACGGAAAGGGTGATCTCTACGTCAAGATCCTCGTTTGGATACCCCACAAACTCTCCCGCGACGAGAAGCGCGCGCTGGAAGAAATGAAGGACAGTTCCAGCTTCAAACCGGATCCTTCCCGCGACGATAAAGCTATTTTCGAAAAGGAGAAAAATATTTTCTAAATAATTTTGGATAGTTCGAAAAAAGTTCTACCTTTGCAGTCCCATTTCGCAGCCTCTCTTCAATTGGTTCGATGACGCTGCACCTATTAAGATTTTTGAAACAATGGACGCAATTAAATTGGTTGAGCAGGCATTTGCTCAGAACAAAACTGAAAAGTATCCTCAGTTCAAGGCAGGAGATACTATTACAGTAACATATAAGATTAAGGAAGGCGACAAATTCCGTCTCCAGAACTTCAGGGGCCAGGTAATCCAGATTTCTGGTGCAACTCCCTTCACAAGGACCTTCACAGTCCGCAAGGTTACTGGCGGAGTAGGTGTTGAGAGGATTTTCCCTTACGAGTCACCTTTCATCGAGAATATCGAACTGAACAAAGTCGGCCACGTCCGTCGCGCCCGCATCTTCTACCTTCGTAAGCTCTCCGGCAAGAAGGCCCGCATCCGCGAGAAGAAGATGAGCGTCAAGCCTGCCGCAACCGAGGAATAATCGGATAAGCCCTTCGGGGCCCCGAGACCTGGCTCCTTAGCTCAATTGAATAGAGCATTTGACTACGGATCAAAAGGTTACAGGTTTGAGTCCTGTAGGAGTCACGAAAAAAGCCACGCAAATCGCGTGGCTTTTTTCGTGTCTCCTGCTGCCAGGCTGCGCCCGGCAGCCTCGACT
>JAEESD010000099.1 GCA_016286145.1 Bacteroidales bacterium
AGAGCGTTAACCCCGACGAAGTCGTTGCAGTCGGTGCTGCAATCCAGGGCGGTGTTCTCGCAGGCGATGTGAAGGACGTTCTCCTTCTGGACGTTACCCCTCTGAGCCTCGGTATCGAGACCCTCGGCGGAGTTATGACTAAGCTTATCGAGTCCAATACTACTATCCCTGTACATAAGGATCAGGTCTTCTCGACCGCGGCAGACAACCAGCCTTCAGTTGAGATCAGGGTTCTCCAGGGTGAGCGCCCGATGGCAAAGGACAACAAACAGATCGGTGTCTTCCACCTCGACGGTATCGCTCCGGCTCCCCGTGGAATACCTCAGATCGAAGTTTCCTTCGATATCGATACTAACGGTATCCTCTCTGTTTCCGCAAAAGACAAGGCAACAGGAAAGGAACAGCACATCAGAATCGAAGCATCATCAGGTCTTACAGACGCTGAGATCCAGAGGATGAGGGATGAGGCAAAGGCTAACGAAGAGGCCGATAAGGCAGAGCGTGAGCGCGTAGACAAGATCAACAATGCAGACGCCCTCAGCTTCCAGGTGGAGAAGTTCCTCAAGGATAACGGAGACAAGATTCCTGCAGACAAGAAGTCTCAGATCGAAACTCCTCTCAATGCCCTCAAGGAGGCTGTCAAGAACCAGAACCTCGCGGACATCGACCGCTACACTGAAGAGATCAACAAGGTGATGAGCGAGATCTACTCTTCGATGTCTGGTCAGGCCGGCGGCCCCAACCCCGGCGCAGGCCCTCAGCCTGGCGGCCCGCAGGGCGGTCCTCAGGACAATGCTCCGGACGAGCAGTAATTCAATAGATTATTTACATCAGCAGGTCGCAGGCCTGCTGATTTTTTTTGTTCTCGCGGCTTTCGCGGATCTGGGTCGAGGAGACATCGACAAGGGGCATATCGGCGAGCTCGATCCTGTAGGCCGGATTCTCCTCGAGCAGGGCGGAGCGCAGCGCTTCGAGATCGTGGCCCCGGCGGGGGAAGACGATAAGACCGTAGTCCAGCAGAATGCGGGCGTGTTCCCTCCACCCCCCGAACACGGCCAGGTTGTCAGCGCCCACGACGAGCGTGAATTCATTTCCCGGTTCGCGCTCGCGAAGCGCCTCCAGCGTCCGGAAAGTATACTGCGGCGCGGGCATCGAAAGCTCGATGTCATCGACCCGGACCTTCGTAAGCTCCGGATGACGGGCCACGGCCTTTTTCGCGGCCTCGAAACGCTCGCTCGCATTGCGGTCTTTTCCCTCGCCCTTGAACGGGCTGCGCGGCGAGACGACAAGATAGACGACGTCGAAACGGGTATCCTGCTGCAGACGCCTCAGGATCTGCAGGTGCCCGATGTGGAGCGGGTCAAAGCTGCCTGAGTAAACGGCTACCCGCATAAGAAGCTGTCTACGGTTTGTTCAGCGGTCCTGAACGTCTCGGCGAGCTCGCCGTTGACTATCTCCACGTCGAATTTTCCGCGGGCAAAGTCGATCTCGGACTGGGCCTTCGCGAGCCTCTCGCGAATCGCGTCCTCGGTATCGGTCTGCCGCCCGCGGAGCCTCTGCTCGAGCACTTCCATGCTCGGCGGAAGGATAAGAATCGAGAGCGCAGAGGCACCGAAGTATTTCTTCAAATTCGCGCCGCCCTTGACGTCTACGTCGAACAATATTACATGGCCTTTAGACCAGATGCGCTCGACTTCAGATTTGAGGGTCCCGTAGAAACGGTCGCGATAGACCTCTTCGTGTTCGACGAACGCGTCCTGGGCGATAAGGGCGCGAAAACGCTCTGCGTCTATGAAATAATAATCCACTCCGTCTTTCTCTTCTCCCCTCGGGGGACGGGAGGTCGCGCTTACTGAAAATTCGAATTCAGGGTGTAATTCGAGCAGATGATGTACAACTGTACTCTTGCCGGCGCCTGAAGGGGCGGAAAAAATTACTACTTTGCCGTTCATTCTATGTGAAGATTTGCGTAAAATTAGTAAATTTGTGGGATTTAAGGAAATTACTAAACCCTATTATAATTATGGTATCTTACAAAGAACTTGGTCTTGTCAACACCCGTGAGATGTTTGCCAAGGCCGTCAAAGGCGGATACGCCATCCCCGCATTCAATTTCAACAATATGGAGCAGCTCCAGGCTATCATCCAGGCTGCCGCTGAGACTAAGTCTCCGGTTATCCTCCAGGTCAGCAAGGGCGCCCGTAATTATGCAAACCAGACCCTTCTCCGCTATATGGCAGAGGGTGCTGTAGAGTATGCAAAGGAACTCGGCTGGGAGAAGCCCCAGATCGTTCTCCATCTTGACCACGGCGACAGCTTCGAGACTTGCAAGAGCTGCGTCGATATGGGCTTCAGCTCCGTTATGATCGATGCTTCCGCTCTTCCTTACGAGGAGAACATCGCTCTTACAAAGAAGGTCGTTGACTACGCCCATCAGTTCGACGTAACAGTCGAGGCTGAGCTCGGCGTTCTCGCAGGTGTTGAGGATGAGGTCTCCGCAGCAGAGTCTCATTATACTAAGCCTGAGGAAGTTATCGACTTCGCTACCCGTACCGGTTGCGACTCCCTCGCTATCTCGATCGGAACATCCCACGGCGCATATAAGTTCACCCGTGAGCAGTGTACCCTCGATCCTAAGACCGGCCGTCTCGTACCTCCGCCGCTCGCATTCGACGTTCTCCACGAAATTGAGAAGAAGCTCCCCGGCTTCCCGATCGTTCTCCATGGCTCAAGCTCCGTTCCTCAGGAGTATGTAGACATGATCAACGAACTCGGCGGAAAACTTCCCGATGCAGTCGGTATTCCCGAAGAGCAGCTCCGCGAAGCTTCGAAGAGCGCAGTCTGCAAGATCAACATCGACTCCGACAGCCGTCTTGCGATGACCGCCGCTATCCGCAAGGTCTTCCACGACAAACCCGGTGAGTTCGATCCCCGCAAGTACCTCGGACCTGCCCGCGACGAGATGAAGAAGCTCTACATGCACAAGATCATCAACGTCCTCGGTTCAGACGGAAAAGCTTAATCAGCTTACATCATTATAAAAAGAGCAGGCCCTGAGGTCTGCTCTTTTTTTCATTCCCTTATTTCAGCCGGATTCTGGCGATGACCGGGAGGTGGTCGGAGGCCGTTTTTGGGTTGCCGGCCCAGAATCTCTTTTTCGGTCCGGCGTGGCCTATTACATCGTACTCACAGCTGCCTCTTAGGATCATAATGTAATCGATGCAGGAGCGGGGTTTGTCCGAGGGAAAAGTCAGGTCCTCGGAGGTGATGATGTCCCAATTCTGCCTGAAGAATTCGATAGTTGCATTGTCTGGGGCGGCGTTCATATCGCCGCAGAGGATCACCGGTTTTCCGGTCGCCTCGAAGCGCTCAAGGAGCCTCTCGGACAGTATCTCAGCTTGGCGCAGGCGCGAGGGGCCGTCGGCAAAATCGAGGTGAGCGCAAGCAAAGATAAAGCGCTCGGTTTCCACGACGGCGGCGGCGCGCGGCTCGGAGCCCTTGCCCTTCGGGAGCGGGATCGTGTAACTCTCCCTCACCCTGAAGCGGGGGCTGACGACGGCTCCGACCCCATAGCCGCCGCCTCCGAAACTCATCGCCTTCCCGAAATGGCCTTTCCACCCCTCTCCCATCTGGTCCACGAACTCGGCGAGCTGGTCGCGGCGCTGGTTGCGCACGATCGAGCAACTGTCCAGTTCGCAGAGGCCGATTACGTCTGCACCGACCTCACGCATCATAGCGGCGACCTCGGGACTGCTGTTCTTGACATACTTGTTGAACACCCCGACATTGTACGATACAACCGTCAGGTGACAAGTTCCCCAAATATCTGCCAGAGAAAACAGGAGGGCGAGGAGAATAAACTTTTTCATTTCTCAACAAAGATAATTAATTTTGAAGATTGGAATCAGACAACAAACTGTAATACTATATGAAGGTTAAATTTATCGCAATGGCAATTGCTTCCGCAGCACTCGCAGTATCCTGCGCTCAGCAGGCAGGGGAGAAGGTCCCCGCACTCAATCCGGACAACCTCGACACGTCGGTCGCTCCCGGAGTGGACTTTTATCAGTACGCAACCGGCGGCTGGCAGAAAAACAATCCTCTGCGCCCCGAGTTCTCCCGCTACGGCTCGTTCGACGTCCTATCGGAGAACAATGAAATAAGACTCAACGGAATCTTCCAGGATCTTACTACCCTGAAGACCAAGAAAGGAACCAACGAGCAGAAACTCGCAGACCTGTATACTCAGGGCCTCGATTCGCTAAGGCTCAATGCCGAAGGCGCAGCCCCTATCCAGAAAGGCATAGCCGAACTGGCAAGTGTCGTAGACGCCGAGTCGTTTGCGGTAGCTACCGCCCGTCTTATGAAGATAGGTGTAGGAAGCATCTTCGGCGGATATGTGACTTCCGATATGATGGACAGCAACAACAATGTCCTCTATATCAGCGAAAGCGGCCTGGCGATGCACAATCGCGATTACTATCTCGAACCACGCCACGCCGCTCTCCGTGAGGGGTACAAAGCCTTCCTTGAGAAGGTCCTCACCCTTGCCGGTGTTGAGGATCCCAAGACAGTAGCGGCAGACGCATACGACCTTCAGATGAAGATCGCCGTTCCTTTCTGGTCGATGGTCCAGCAAAGAGATGTAGCCGCTCAGTACAACCCTATGAGCAGCGAGCAGATCTTCGCCCTCTATCCCAATATGCATATCGACGCGGCCTTTGCCGAGCTCGGCATCCCCGCCCAGGAAAAGATCATAGTGGAGACTCCTTCATACTTTGAAGAGGTAAACAAGATGATCCCCTCAATTCCCGCCCGTCAGCTTCGTAACTATCTGATTGCCAACCTGGTAACAGATGCCTGCGGAGCCATCAGCGACGACTTTACAGACGCCTCCTTCGAGTTCTTCTCCAAGCAGATGTCCGGAGTCCAGCAGCAGAAGCCCCGCTGGAAGAGAGCGATGGCAGCTCCGAACGCAATCCTCGGCGAGGCTATCGGCCAGATCTACGTTAAGAAGTATTTCTCTGACAAGGATAAGAAGAGGATGCTTACCCTCGTAAAGAACCTCCAGACCGCTCTTGGTCAGCATATCGCCGAGCTCGACTGGATGAGCGACGAGACTAAAGCAAAGGCTCAGGAGAAGCTCTCCTCCTTCACTATCAAGATCGGTTATCCCGACAAGTGGAAGGACTACTCCGGTCTCGAGATCGATCCTCAGCTCAGCTACTACGACAACCTCTGCGCAGCATCCCGCTGGTTTATGGAGGACAACCTCAGTAAGCTCGGAAAGCCGGTAGACAAGACCGAGTGGGGCATGTCGCCTCAGACGGTAAACGCCTACTATAACCCCACCACCAACGAAATCTGCTTCCCGGCCGGTATCCTTCAGCCGCCGTTCTACAATACGGATGCAGACGACGCCGTGAACTATGGCGCTATCGGAGTGGTCATCGGCCACGAAATGACCCACGGCTTCGACGACCAGGGCTGCCTCTTCGACAAGGAGGGCAATATGCAGAACTGGTGGACCCCCGAAGACAAGGCAAAATTCGACGCTAAAGCCGAGATCCTCGCAGCGCAGTACGATGCGGTCGAGGTCCTTCCCGGCGTCCATGCCAACGGCCACGCCACCCTCGGCGAGAACATCGCTGACCACGGCGGACTGCGCATCTCCTACAGCGCCCTCCAGAACAGCTTCGCCGGCAAACATCCCGAGCCGATCGACGGTTTTACGGCAGAGCAGCGCTTCTATCTCGGATATGCGACCGTATGGGCCCAGAACATCACCGAGCAGGAAATCAGCCGCAGGACCCTTATCGACGTCCACTCCCTCGGATGTAACCGCGTCAATGTTGCAGTCCGCAACCTCGATACCTTCTTCGAGGCCTTCGGCATCAAGGAGGG
>JAEESD010000100.1 GCA_016286145.1 Bacteroidales bacterium
TGCTGATGCGGCGCTCCATCACCTTCTTCTGCTTTACCTTTCCGTTCTCTTCCAGCTCTACCCTCGTAAGGAGGCTTTCTCCCTGGTAGGCGGCGACAAGGGCCGGGAGGCCGTGGGCATAGTCCTTCCATCTCTCTCCCTTATAATAAAGGAGTTGCCAGGCGGCTCGTACCATCGAGAAATAGGCCTCGGGCAGCGCTTCCTCTGTTATCTTGTCGAAGGGATATTTGTCGAAAACCGTGGCCTTGAAAGTAAGGGCCTTCCCCGCAGGATCATTTACAAAAGACTTGTCTGTTCCGGGGAACTTGAAGGCCTTATAGGGAACAATGTTGTCTTTTATCGACTCATAAAAATAGTAGTCCATCCACCAGTCTGCGAGCGGCTTTGACATAACTGCCGGGTCGAACTTGTCTGCAGGGGCATACTCAGATTCGAGTATCAGGAGCTCGAACACTTCCCCGTTAGACTTAGGAACCTGGAAACAGATTCCGGGATTGGGCCAGATGTCGTGGACGAGCATCTTGATATTGCCTTCGTTCTTGATCCACTTCAGGGCTGCTTTCTTGAGTTTGTCCCTGTTCTTTTCGAGATCCTGTTCCTTTACCTTCGAGGATTTTCCCATCATCGTAAAGTAAGGAGTATTCGACTGAGTCGCAGGATAGTGAAATACGAAGTCGCCTATCGAGACACTGCTCTGGCCGCGATACCTGGGATAAAGTTCAAGCAGCCTTTTTGCGCAGTCTATACGCACCTGTTCGGTAGAAGAAACCTCCGCCCTGAGCGGGATGAAAGCCATCAGAAGGCTTAATGCTATAAGTAGGCGTTTCATAGGCTCTGAGCTTTTATTGAGGTAATATACTTCTCCCCGATATTGTCGAGGTTGTACCAGGTAATTACGAGATCGATCCCAAGGGTCCTGGCAGCAATAACCGCCAGAGGATTATCTGAATAGACTATCTCTACGGGATCTACATTTCCAGCCTTAAGATTGTCAAGCCATTCTTGACCTATTGCCATCCTAAGGTCGACACCGGCCTCGCTCACCGACTCTACGTCGGAGTACTGGGCGGCCTCGCGGGGTTTGGGAACCCTTGCATATTTAGTCTTGTCCAGAAACTCTATCTGGCTGGCACGGCTGAAGTCCTTCAGGCCGTAGAAACGTTTGATATCGTCTGCGAGGGCCTTGCCGTCGGTCTTGATAGTCTTGTCCTGGAGCTTTCGGCCCACATCTCCCGAGAAATCGAACTTGTCTTCGATAGTGTAATTGCAGATATAGAACAGCCAGCTGGCCCACGGATCAGCCTGCTTCCCGGTCAGGACATCGCCGAGCAGCTCGAACGCGCGGTGGAGCTCTTCTACCTCTACGAACATCTTCTCATCGTAGGTCCCATAATAGATGTAGGTAATGGACTCTGAAGTCTCGATCTTCCTGGTCGAAACCTGCTTTCTGTGGATGACGTGGGTAACGGTCTGCACGTCTGCAGACGGGTCTCCGGACCATTTTACGGACTCGACATACGTCCCCGCCCCCTGATTCTCACACTGGGCTTCGATGAAGGGTTTGATAAGTTCGGTTTGTCTGGCTTTAGCGATAAGATCCGCCGAGGGAAGCCAGTAAGATTGCGCCGCCAAGGGCCGGCTGAAGAGCAGTACTCCCAGCCCTGCCAGCGCGATGCGCGTTATTAATCCGTGTTTCATAACCCCAAATTTAGCAATTTCTCCCAATACTGAGGGGAAAACTGCCGAAGGGGCTTTATTGCGCGAGCAAAGATTTTGCGTTCGCGAGGGCCTCGGGGGTGATTGAGGCGCCGGAAAGAAGGCGGGCGATTTCCGTGATTCGGTCGTCTCCCCGGACTTCGCGGATGGAGCTGACAGTACGGCCTTCCTGTTCGGATTTCTCGACTACATAGTGTGCCGAGCCCTTGGCAGCGACCTGAGGGAGGTGAGTGATTGCAAAGACCTGCATATCGCGGCCCATCTCGCAGATGAGGGCGCCCATTTTGTGGGCCGCGCTGCCCGAGACGCCGGTATCGATTTCGTCGAAGATCATGGTCGGCATTCCGGCATAACGGGCCATCATGGCCTTGAGACAGAGCATGATGCGGGAGATTTCGCCGCCGGACGCGCATTTCGCAAGGTCGACCGGAGCGGTCTTGCCGGTTGAGCTGAAGCAGAAGGTGACGGCGTCCGTTCCCGTGGGCCCGGGCTTCGACTCGCTCAGTTCGGCCGTGAACAAGGCCTTTTCGAGCTCAAGCCCATGGATAGAGCTTTCGATCTCGCTGGCGAGCGACGGGGCTGCCTTGACCCTGGCTTCGTGGAGCCTGGCGCATAGCGAACCGTAGGCCTTTTCGGCCGCGGCGACCTCCTTTTCGAGCTCGGCTACTCTCTCTTCGAGCGACGAGCCGTCGAACAGGGCCTCGCTGAACTTTTCGCGCACGGCGATCAGCTCGGCGACCGTCCGGACATCGTGTTTGCGCATAAGGCTATAGATTACGGAGATACGGTCTTCGACCTCGACCAGCCGCTCCTGAGAGAGCAGGACCGACGAGCCGATTCGATCGATTTCCGAGCATATGTCGTCCAACTCGATTCGGGCGGAATCCAGCCGCTCGCCTATCTCCGAGAGAGCCGGGACGAAGCGGGCGGTCTTCTCCACCAGTTTCTGGGCTTCACGAAGGGCCGAGCTTACGCTGACTCGATCGTCTGAAGGGTCCAGCAAGTCCAGGGCCTCCGCGAGATTGGTCTTGATTTCCTCGGCATTGGCGAGCTGCTTCTGCTCCTCTTCCAACTCTTTGAGTTCTCCGTCGCGAAGGGCGGCCTTGTCGAGCTGGTCGAACTGGGCGCGATTGTAGTCGTACTCCGCCGAGAGGCGGGAGAGACGATCGCGCGCCGCCGCCAGCTCCGAGCGCGCCGCCTGAAGCTGCTGCCAGCTCTGGCCCGCTGCTGAGCGAAGCTCGCTGAGGCCGGCATAATTGTCCAGCAGAGACAGCTGGAACGCGCGGCTGGTAAGCATCAGGCTCTGGTGCTGGGAATGTATGTCCACGAGATGTCCGGCTATGTCCGAAAGAAGCTGGACCTGGACCGGAGAGTCGTTGATAAACGAACGGGAACGGCCGGTTGAGTAAACGACCCTGCGGATAAGAAGACTTCCGTCTTCCCACTCCACCTCGGCCTCCTCGAGAAGGGCCCTGATCTCGTCCGCTGAATTGTCTACTGAAAACTCCGCTTCTACTACGCAACTGTCTGCGCCGGCCGAAATGATCGAAGCGTCTGCCTTGGAGCCCGTAAGGAGCGACAAGGCACCCAGCAAGATACTCTTGCCGGCGCCGGTCTGGCCGGTAATGATGACAAGACCCTCCGGGAACGAGATGTCCAGAGAGTCTATGAGAACATAGTTTCTTACGCTGAGAGAGCGGAGCATAGCCCGAAAGAATTAGTCTTCGAGACCTTCTTTTGCTGCGCCTGCAGTACGATAGTAGAGTTCGCCTGCCTTGAATTCCTCGATAGCGATGAGGTCCGGTTTGGGAAGACGCTCGTAGTACTTGGAGATTTCGATCTGCTCCTTGTTCTCGAATACTTCTTCCATATTGTCGCGCTCGTTGCGGAAATCCTCAAGTTTCTTGGTGATTTCCTTCTTTTCTTCAAGTGCGATCTGATTTGCCCTCTTGGAGAGGATAACGACTGTTTCGTAAAGATTGCCGGTCGGAGCCGCGAGTTCCTTAGTGTCGCGGGTGACGGTGTTGGTAGGTACTTCCCTGATATCCATAATAAAAAAATTGTTTTCTATTAGAGATACCGAAGCGCGGGTTCAGAAAGTTTCAAATTATTTATTTCTGACTTTCTTGTAGAGAGAATCGAGCTCTTTTCTGTAGCGGGAATCGGGGTACTCGCCGATGAAGTTCAGGTAGTCGTCTGCAAAGACCATATAGCGCTCTTTCTGCTTCTCAGGTACGCTCAGACGGGCATAGTGATAGGAAGACATAGCCGCATAGTAGAGGATATCCTCCCTGTAATTGTTGTCAGAATCGTCTTTCAGAACATTTTTCAGAGCTACGCGGGCAGCCTTGTAATCCTCCATCTTATAATAGAGTTTCGCGTTTTCGTAGGCTTTCCGATCAAGCCTGTCTGAAAGATCGTCGAGCATCTTTTCGCAGATGGGTCTGTTTGAAGAACGGGGATGGGCCAGAAGATATTCGCTGATTGCGGTAATTGCGGTATAGGTAGGAGTCTGATCCAGCTCATAACGAAGGGTCGAACGATAGAGGCAGTCGATCCTAAGGAACTCAGCGCTCTCAGTAAACTCGCTTGCCGGATAGTTCTCTACGAAGTGTTTGAAGTTGGCCTCCGCGGAGTAGTAATCCTGCTGGTTGTAGTTGCTAAGGCCCCAGTAGTACTGGACGGTGTCGTCGCGCTCAGTTCCGGAGGTGAGCATCGAAAGCGACTCGAAGAGCTGGGCCGAGCGCTGGTATTTACCTTTATTGAAATATTCGAAGGCGGCCGCGTACTTAGCGTCTACGTCTCCGCTTTCGAGAAGCTGTTCATACTGCGACTTGCATCCGGCATAAACAAGAGCTGCCGCTGCAAGTACAACAATTACCTTATAATTCATTCTTCAAATATTTTTCTGCTTCAAGCGCAGCCCTGCATCCGTCTGCGGCCGCAGTAATAGCCTGCCTGAAATCCGTACCGCGGACATCTCCTGCTACGAAAACTCCGGGGACTGCGGTCTTCACTCCGTCTGAGACTATATATCCATTCTCGTCTGTAGCGAGCTGGCCGCCGAGCCACTCTGCGTTGGGGTGACGCCCGATAGCGAGGAAAAATCCGTCCAGAGCAATATCAAAAACCTCGCCATTTTTCTCGAAGCGGGCTCCGGTAACCCCACTTTCGTCTCCGAGAATTTCCTTGGTAACGGTCTCGAAGTGGACAGTAATGTTCGGGGTTGCGAAAACCCTGGCCTGGGAAGCCTGGGAAGCCCTGAGGAAGGGCTTACGGACTATCATATGGACCTCTTTTGCAAGGCCGCTGAGGTACATCGCCTCTTCGCAGGCGGTGTCTCCGCCCCCTACGACCGCGACCTTCCTTCCGCGATAGAAGAAGCCGTCGCAGGTCGCACACGCGGAGACGCCCAGGCCCCTGAACTTCTTCTCAGAAGGAAGTCCGAGGTACTTGGCGCTCGCGCCGGTCGCAACTACAACTGTCTGAGCCTCCAACACTGAACCATCGTCCAGAGTAAAGGTCTTGGCGGCGAGATCGCAGCTGACTACCCTTCCGCGCAGGAACTTAGCTCCGAGATTTTCGGCCTGGGCCTTCATCGCGAACATCAGTTCGTTGGCGTCTATTCCGTTCTTAAAGCCGGGATAATTCTCTACCAGGGTTGTCGTAGTAAGCTGACCTCCGGGCTCCGGGCCCTCGATCACTACAGGGTCCATCGCCGCTCTCGCAGAGTAGATTGCCGCCGTACAGCCGGCAGGACCTCCACCTATAATCAGACACTTAATCATATCGCGCAAAGATAATAAAAACGTCACTAATGTGCACAAGGTGGAAACTTACGGGAGGGACCTTGTTCATTAGATGGTCTGTAATTGGGTTTTACGCACAAGGTCCCAGGGGTAAAGTTCCACCTTGTGCGAAAAACTAAACAAGTTCACACAAAAGCGTGGCCTGGGTGCAGTCGCGGACGCGGACGTGGACGTAGTCTCCGGCGCGGTGCTCCTGATCTGCCCAGACACACATCTTCGAAGAACCCGCGCGGCCGCAGAGCTCGCTGGGGTTGCGCTTCGAAGGCCCTTCAACCAGGACCTCCAGCTCCTTTCCTATATCGCGCCTGTTGCTCTCGAGCGAGAGTCTGTTCTGCAGCTCGATTATCTCGTTCAGACGGCGGGTCTTCACATCGATAGG
>JAEESD010000101.1 GCA_016286145.1 Bacteroidales bacterium
GATCAAGACCGAGAGCCGTCTCAATAGGATGGTAAAGCTCAAGGAAAAGAACGAAAAGCTGAAAGTACTTCTCTCAATCGGAGGCTGGGGCGCAGGTAACTTCAGCGAGATGGCGGCAGATCCCGCTCTCAGAAAGAGCTTCTGCGAAGACTGCCTTGCGAAGTGTAAGACATACGGCCTTGACGGTATTGACCTTGACTGGGAATATCCTACAAGCAGTTCTGCAGGTATTTCGAGCTCGCCCAACGATACTAAGAACTACACTGCCCTTCTAAAAGATCTTCGCGAGGTTCTTGGAGACGATTATCTCATCACGATGGCTTCGTCTTCCAGCGCTAAGTACGTAGACTTCAAGAACTGTATTCAGTATATGAACTTCGTCAACCTGATGACCTACGATATGGGTCGTCCGCCGAAGCATCACTCAGCCCTCTATCCTTCAGACGGTAAAACCAGCCGCAGTGTAGACGAATCTGTCGCTCTCCACTACAAGGCCGGCATCCCTTACGAGAAGATAGTCGTTGGCGCTCCCTTCTACTGCAAGGCCGCGAGCAGCAACGATTCCGGCGACGGAACATACTGGTGTAAGATGGGATCTCTCTTTGAGAAATATACCGAGAAGTGGGACGACAAAGCAAAAGTCCCTTACTTGGCCGACAAAGACGGTAAGATGATGTTTACCTACGACAATCCTACCTCTATCGGAATGAAAGCAGACTACGTCATCCAGAAGAAGCTTCGCGGTATGATGTTCTGGAACTGGGAAGGAGACAACAGTACGAACTGGGAAATGACCCACGCTATCTACGACAAATTCTTCCCCAATAACTAAACCTAAAATATTAAATGAGTACTAAAATCCTGAAAGTGAGCGGAAGGCGCGAGATGGCCCGCTGGGTCAATTTCCCCCTTGAGCTCTACAAAGACTGCGAGTACTATGTCCCTTCGCTGAGAGGCGATGAGTTCGACACCTTCAACCCTAAGAAAAACGACGCCTACGAGTATTGCGAGGCCGAATGTTATCTTGCCTACAAAGACGGTAAGGTAGCAGGCAGGGTCGCAGCCATCATCAACCACAATGCAAACAAAAGATGGGGCAAGGAAACCGTCCGCTTCGGATGGATAGACTTCATCGAAGATAAAGAGGTCCTTAAGGCCCTTATCGACGCCGTCGAGGACTTCGGCCGCCAGCGCGGCTGTACGGAGATCAATGGGCCTCTGGGCTTTACCGATATGGACCGCGAGGGCCTGCTGGTCGAGGGCTATGACGTCCTTTCGTCCTTCACCTGCATCTACAACTACCCTTACTACGACCCGATGCTCGCCGAGCTCGGTTTTACTAAGGACGTGGACTGGACTCAGAGGGTTGTGGACCTGGAGCCTGAGCTCCCGAAGATGTTCAAGCTCGCCCCCTATATCGCTGAACGCTCGAAAATCCACATCGCCGAGGGCAAATCGATGCAGGACCTTTCCAAGCGCTATGGGATGGAGATATTCCATATGTACAACGAGAGTTTCGCGCCCCTCTACGGCTTCGCACCGCTTACCGACCGCCAGATCAAGGCCTACCTCGCCACCTACATCCCCATCCTCGACCCGGATTTCGTGGCAATCGCCGTGAACGAAGCCGACAAGCCCATAGGCTTCGCCTTCTGCGTCCCCACCCTCGCGACCGCGGTCAAAAAATCCAACGGCCGCCTGTTCCCGCTGGGCATCTTCCGCATCCTCAAGGCCCTTAAAAAGCCCACGGCCCTGGAAGCCCTGCTTATCGGCGTGCTACCCGAATACCAGGGCGTCGGAGCCCCGGTTCTTCTCTTCAAGAAGATCCACGAAAGCTGCATCAAGCGCGGCGTAACCCGTATTATCCTTAATCCTCAGCTCGAGGAAAACTATAAAGTTCAAACCCTGTTCGAACAGTACAAACCTACCTTCTACACCAGAAGGCGTTCATACATAAGAGAAATCAAATAATGAGATCAGCTATTTACGGCGCCGGTTCGCTCGGAACTATCCTCGGCGCTTTCATTACCAAAAACGGAGGTCAGATAGACCTTATCAACCACAACAAAGCCCACGTGGCAGCCCTCAAGAAAGACGGCGCAAAGGTGGTTGGAACTATGAATTTCACCCAGAAAGTAACGGCTCTTACAGACGAAGAGATGTCCGGCAAGTACGACATCATCTTCCTCCTTACCAAGCAGCAGAAAAACCGCGAGGTAGTTACCTTCCTTAAGGATTATCTGGCTGAAGACGGCGTCATCGTCACCCTTCAGAACGGCATCCCCGAGCTCCTTATCAGCGAGATCGTAGGCGAAGACCGAGTCCTGGGTTGCACGGTCGCCTGGGGCGCAACTATGCAGGGCCCCGGCGTCTGCGAGCTTACCTCTGAGCCGGACAGCCTTACCTTCTCGCTCGGCAGCCTCTCCTCCAAGCCCAATCCCCATATGGACGAGGTCAAGGCCCTGCTCGAGCTGATGGGCCCGGTAGAGATAGACCAGAACTTCATCGGCACCCGCTGGAGCAAACTCCTCATCAACGCATCCTTCTCCGGAATGAGCACGGTCTGCGGAACTACCTTCGGCGGCGCAGCTAAAGACAAAGCCTCACGCAAGATAGTCCAGGGCATTATCAAGGAATGTATCGACGTATGCGCAGCAGGCGGTATCAAGATCGAGCCCATCCAGGGCAAGGACATCGTCAAGCTGCTCGACTATAAGAACGGTCTTAAGAAGCGCATCTCGTTCTTCATCATCCCTATCGCAATCAAGAAGCACGCTCTTCTGAAAGCTTCTATGCTCCAGGATATCGAGAACGGAAAGAAGACAGAGGTCGACGCCATCAACGGCGTTGTCTGCGCCTACGGCCGCAAGATAGGCTTCCCGACTCCTTACAACGACAAGGTAGTCGAGATCATCCACAAAATAGAAGAAGGAGAGCTCAAGGCCTCCTTCGACAACGTGAAATTATTCTAGTCATCCCCGACCTGATCGGGGGTCTCAGTCCAATAGGGGTCGCGCCAGAGTAGCGCGACCTCTTGCGTATGATCCGCAGGGTTGTAGACGAATCGGTAGTATGCGCGGTTTACGATACCGCCCTGAAGCTCCCCAAGAATGATATAGTAAATATGGCCGGGCTTGAAGCGGCCGGAATAGTTGATCTGCTTTACTCCGGTGTAGGTAATGCCGCTAAGAATGTCGTATTCTACAGCCAGTTGATAGGTCTTCTCGCTGTATCTATCCAGCCTCTGTTCGGTAGTGATTCCCAGCTGAGGGACTGCCTCCAGAAGGTCTATAGCGTCTACTATGCCGCCAGTGTAGGGATAATGTTCGAGTATTTCTCCGCCTTCTTTATCCCTGGGATACATATAGAAATATGAACCCTGGACTCGGGTGTCGAACCAGATTCTGTTTACACTTAAGCTGTCTGTATGTACTTCCTGAAGCCAGAGCATATCGAAAGGCTCCTTAGTCCCGGGATCTACTACGAAAGCATAGACCCAGTAGTCTGTATCAGGCTGAAGATTCTGAAAATATTTCTCTGAATCGCCGTACTGCAGGCTGTGGGAGGCGAAATCCGCAACGTAGTCTTCCTGGTTCCTCAGATAGTCGTAGCGCCAGTTGAGATAGTCTATGTAGAGCGAATCGACCATCAGCGTCATAAACTGATCGGCCTTGTTTACGGGGTCATAGTCGTCGTTGACAGGCATACAGCCTGTAACATAGTATGCGACTTTCGAAGGATAGAAGTAGGCGTGGATATAGCCTCGGGTAGCCTCAGTTACCTGGATATCGAATTCTACTCCCAGAAGGTGATACTTCGACTCTGTCTTACAACCGGCAAGAAGGACGATCAGGGCCGCCACGATTAGTGTCAGATGCTTTCTCATAGGCCCAGTTCCTCCTCGACCAGTAAGGTCTTTACAGTGTAGATGAAGCGCAGCGCGGCGGGGACGTGGCCTCCGTAATGGCCGAAATTATAGACTATGTTCGCGTCCGGCCAGGTAGCGCGGGCGTGCATGGCGTTGATAAAGTCTACGGTATCGTCGTCCATCGAATGGAGCATGTAGACCGGTGCCTTGGGGACCCAGTCCTGCTTGACGATGGAATTCTTGTTCATGGCCATATAGAGCTCAGCCACCTCGTAGGTAGTACGGTCGAGGCCGGCCTTGCTGATAAGGTCGCTGGTCGTATAGGTCCCGAGGAGCTGGTTCATCTGCTTGGTCGAATAGCGCTTCGAGTTGAACCATTCATCAAGATGTTCGTAGACCAGCGGGGTCGAGAATTCCTCCATCGAAAGGGAGAGCCCGGCGCCCACCTGCATGCCCTGGACGACCAGCGGGACTGCGCAGGGATAGGCGGCGTGGTTAGTCTTGACGAACTGGTCGTAGGTAGCGGTAACATCGTAGGGGCCGCCGCCGGCAAAGACGCGGCGCAGCTTGATGCTATCTGCGTACTTGGTCTCGATAAGCCTCATAACGCCCATCGTGTTGGCCCCGCCCTGGGAATAGCCCATCAACATAATATCGTCGAATTCGGGCTCTATCCCACACGAGGCGAGGAACGGCTTCACGGCGAGGTACATGTCCAGGGCGTTGCGGGCAGTCAGGTCGAGCGCGAGGTAGGGATGTTTCTTGCCGGCTGTAATGCCGTAGCCCAGGTAGTCAGGGACGATGATGCAGTAGCCCAGTGGGACAAGCACACCCTCGAGGGAGAAGCAGTTGGAGGGGGCTTCGGCGTTCGAACCGATAGTGTAATGGGAGACGAGGATAAAGCGCTTGAACTTGCCGTCCGAGGGGAGCATTACCTTGCCCGAGAGGGTGATAGGGTTGCCTTCCGTGTCGATGGAGGTATAGGTTCCGGCGAGCTCGGTAATCTCGCCGCCGTGGGACACGTCCAGCAGACACTGTACGAACAGGGTCGAGTTCGCGCCGGTCGCTTTGGTCTCTTTATAATCTCCGATAGGGGTGCCATCAGGGACGAAGCAGTTCGAGGGGACGCCATCTTTGCTGAGATTGTCTACGCTCTGGTAGAAGACCTTGAAGTCGCTTCCTGTTGCTTGCGATAAGTCCATGAAGTTTATCCAGGTCTCCTCCTTGTAATTGCAGGAAACCAGGGCAAGGGCGGCCAGAGCTATTACTACGAACTTTTTCATAATCTCAGAATCTTACGCCGGCCGATATAGTTACTATTTTACTTAAGGCTGAATAGAGGTTCAGCGCGTCTTTAAAGGCGAAATGAGAGCCCAGCTCTCCGGCCATGAAGAAGTGTCCGTAACCGTACTGCACGCCAAGAAGGGTTGGAGAGAAGGCAAATCCTACCTCAGTCTTTTTCCCATACATGTCGGTCTCGCTGCCGGTATTGACATCTATTCCGAGGTGGAGAGCTGAGTACACTTTCCATTTCTCTTGTTTGGTGTACCAGTTGTAACGGATATGGCCCATCACAGCCCAGTTCTCGCAATGCTCAGGACTAGTCTCTACTGGAGTATCAGATCCTGCCTTGTAGGTTACGTTGTTCCACTTAAAGCCGAAGAAATCGAGCATAAGTCCGAAGCCCCATTTCTTGCTGGGGGTCCAGTCGTACTCGATAAAGAGGTGTGGGATGAATGAATGGTCCTGCTGCTCGAGGAAGGTCATCTCTCCCGGGGCCATCGAATAGGGTCTGTGGGGAGTATCGGGAAAAGCTACAGTGTCGAAGAACCAGTCGCCTACGCCCAGACGTATCTGATGAGGGAAGGTCTTGAAGGCCTTATACTTCTGTTCGATGATTTCGTGGTTCTCCTCGATGATCTTCAGGACGGTAGAGTCTGTCTGGGCTTTCGCGCTCAGACTCCCGAGCCCCAGAAGGGCCACCAGAACAGCTATGACC
>JAEESD010000102.1 GCA_016286145.1 Bacteroidales bacterium
GAAGGCCATCGCGAAAATGCGCACCTCAGAAGAAGAGGCGCCCATCGGCATCCAGATATACGGCCACATTCCCGAATCCATGGTCGAAGCGGCCCGGATGGCGGACAAGGCAGCCGAGATAGCCGGCGGGCACGGATCGGACCTCGTGGACATCAATTTCGGCTGCCCGGTGTCGAAGATCGCCGGCCGCGGCGCCGGATCCGGGATGATGCGCGAGCCGGACAAGATGGTCGCAATCACGAAGGCGGTGGTCGAAGCGGTCGGGAAGCCGGTGACCGTGAAAACCCGTCTCGGATGGGACGAGAATTCGAAGATCATAGTCGAGCTCGCCGAGCGCCTGCAGGACGTTGGAATCCAGGCGCTTACGATCCACGGCCGTACGCGCTGCCAGCTCTATAAGGGCAAGGCGGACTGGACGCTGATCGGCGAGGTTAAGAACAACCCTCGGATGCACATCCCCATCATCGGCAACGGCGATATCGATTCGCCCGAGAAGGCCCGGGAGGCGTTCGACCGCTATGGGGTAGACGGGATCATGGTCGCCCGCGCAACCTACGGCCGGCCGTGGATATTCAGGGACATCCGCCATTATCTGGACACGGGCGAGCTGCTGCCCGAACCGAGCGTGCGCGAGAAAGTAGCCATCGCCCGCAGGCATTTGAAGCTGTCGCTCGAACTCAAGGGCGAGCCGCGCGGAGTCTACGAGATGCGCAGGCATCTTTCTTGCTACTTCCGCGGGCTGCCGGACTTCAAGGAAACCAGGATCCGGATGGTCACAACCCTGGATGTACCCGAACTGTTTTCGATACTGGACGAGATAGAAGAACGCTATGCTGATCTATAGAACGGTACTCAAACTGCGCCACCGCGCTTATGACAGCGGCCGAAGGCCGGTCGCCGAGGCGGGCGTGCCCACGATCTGCGTGGGCAACGTCACGGTCGGCGGGACCGGCAAGACGCCGCTTACCGAACTTATCCTCCGCACCCTCGAAGGGCGCAGGCTCGCAGTACTCTCCCGCGGCTACGGCCGTAAGACGAAGGGCTACCTGGAGGTAGATCCCGCGGGCGATGCCGCTCTTTATGGAGACGAACCGCTCCAGATTGCGCGCAAGTTCCCCTCCGTAAGGGTTGTGGTAGACGAAGACAGGGTCGAAGGCTGCAACAAGATAGGTTCTGCGGTAGACGCTATCGTACTGGACGACGCGTATCAATACAGGAAGCTGAAAGCCTCCCTGAATATAGTTCTGGTAGACTATAACCGACCTGTTTTCAAAGATTCTCTCCTGCCCTTCGGCCGCCTTCGCGACCTGCCGGAGCGGATTTTCAAGGCGGATGTGATTATAGTTACGAAATGTCCCGCCGCGATGAGCGACTATGAAAAGGGCTGCTATTCTCAGGACTATCTGAAAATGACCGGCTACGAGCCGGCTTCGCACTCGGCATACACTCCCGCAGGCGACAAGATTCCCGTTCTTTTCACTACGGTCGAATACGCTAAGCCCGTTCCGGTTTTCGAGGGAGCGGAACCGTCCTGGCCCCGCTCAGACAAGGCTGTAGTTATCAGCGGCATCGCCCGAAACGCCCCGTTCATCGATCATCTCGCCACTTCGTATTCCCTTACGAAAGTGTTCTCCTTCCCCGACCATCACATATTCAGCGAGAAGGACATCCGCAGTTTTGGCGACGCTATCCTTCTGAATCCTTTCGCCTGTTTCTTCACTACGGAAAAAGACGCCCAGCGCCTTCTGAAGTGCGCCGGGCTGAGTGATGATGTAAAGAAACGTCTGTTTGCGGTCCCGATCGAGGCGAGATTCCTCTCTTCCGCGGAGTCCGACCTATTCTCCAGTCTCCTCAAAGATCTGACAGAAGGCGGTGTCTAGCCGGACAATGTCCTTCAGGCGGCCCTCCATCTCATATCCGCTGAGGGAGCGGGTGAAGTAGACATCCTCGAACATTTTGCTCACTTTTCCGAGGAACGAAGCCTGGCGGAAAACCAGGTTGTCTTCCGCGTCGCGGCTCACGAGCTCGTACCCGCGGGCTTTCATATGTTCTTCTATCTTCGGGAGGATTTCCTCAGTAGATCCCTTCACTCTGATCCTTCGCTTCCCATACCCGAACTTCGGATATATCGCAGCGAAGATCGCTACTATCAGCAGCATCGACCAGATAGAATTGAGACCGTTTTTGAAAAGCGACTCCAGCGGTGCTCCCTTGGCTGTCACAAAGTAAATGACTGCTACGAAAACGACGAGCAAAACAGTCAGCTGGAGAAAATATTTGAGGGATCGAACTAAGTACTTCATACTGCAAAGATAGCAGTTAGTTGGAAATTCATACGGTATTATTTTTGTATATTTGCGCCATTCAAAACTGAATATTATGGAAAAAGAAGATCCCATCGCAAGACTTGAACGCGAAAAAGCAGAGAAAAAGAAGAGCAACGGATTCGCCGTTGTAGCTCTTTCGATTATAGCAGTAGGTCTCGCAGTTGCCCTTGCAATTATCGGCACCCGCGACTACAAAATGGTCAAGGAACTGGAAGCAGACAAGGCCGACCTTACCGAAAGAATCGGTCAGCTTCAGGAAGACTTCGCAAACCTTTCTTCAGACTACGACAGCATCAACAGCCAGCTTGATTCCTCCCGTGAGGAAGTCGCTATCCTCGTAAACCGTATCAAGACAACGGAAGCCACCAACAGGGCAAAGATGCGCCAGTACGAGAAAGAACTCGGTACTCTCCGTTCGATTATGCGCAACTATCTCGTGCAGATCGATTCGCTCAACCAGCAGAACCAGAAACTTACCGCAGAACTGTCGAGCACCAAGAAGAACCTCGCCGCCGCTACCGGAAAGAACGAGGAACTTGAGGCCCAGAACAAAGAGTACGCTGCTAAGGTCGCTACCGGATCAAAGATCAAGGCCCGCGGAATCGTCTGCAAGGCCTACAATGGTTCCGACAAAGTTACAGACCGCAGCAGCCGCGTCCGCAGGCTCGCAGTCGAGCTCAGCCTCGTAGAGAACGATCTTGCAAAGAGAGGCCCTGTCACTGTCTACCTTAGAGTTAAGGACCCCGATGGCAATCTCCTTCTTGACGGAACCAACGCATCATTTACTCTCGCCGGAGAGGCTGTCGCAGCTACCGCATCGCGCGAAGTGGACTATGAGGGAGCAGAGGTCGATATGATTATTTATGTAAACGACATTCCTCAGTTCGAGAAGGGCGTTTACACTACCGAGGTTTACTCTGAAGCCGGTCTTCTTGGAGAGACCGAACTCGTGCTCCGCTAATGATCTATGTCCACGTCCCCTTCTGCAAGAGTTTCTGCCGGTACTGCGATTTCTATTCGGAGCTGACCTGCGGACGAGCAGAAGAGTACGACGCCTACATAGATGAAATCTGCGCGGAAGCAAGGCTTCGAAGCGGGGAAATAAAAGAGTCTCAAGAATTACTCAAGACCCTCTATATCGGAGGAGGCACACCGTCGGTGATGCCCCTCCGTTTCTTTTTCGACCTTATGAAGGCCCTTCCCGAAGGACCGTATGAGGAATTCACCGTTGAGGTGAACCCAGACGACATAGTCGGCAGGGGCATGGGCTTTATCCGCAATCTGCGCGAGGTCGGGGTGAACCGCGTGAGCATGGGGGTACAGTCGCTGGACGATGGGATGCTCCGCTGGATGGGCCGGCGCCACGACAGTGCCGCCGCAATCGAGGCCTTCCACATGCTCCGGGAGGGCGGAATCGAGAATATAAGCCTGGACATCATCTTCGGAATCAACGGTCTCACGGACGAGATGCTCTCCGCGACCCTGGACGGTATCATCGCCCTGGGCCCGGAACATATCTCGGCCTACCAGCTCTCGATCGAAGAGGGCTCGCAGCTCGCAAAAGATATTGAGAACGGCAAGTACGAAGAACTCCCGGACGAGCTGTGCGCTGCGCAGTACCAGCTGATTTGCGAAAGGCTGCGCGAAGCCGGTTACCGCCACTATGAGATATCGAACTGGGCGCGCGCCGGGAGGGAGGCCGTCCACAACAGCGCCTACTGGCGCAGGGTCCCCTACGTCGGCCTCGGCCCCGGCGCGCACTCCCTCGACTCCGTATATGATGCCGATGCTCCGGGCGGCCTTCGCGAAACCCGCAGCTGGAATTCCGAATCCCTTACCGGCTGGACACGCAGTTTCGAGACTCTCTCCCCCGAAGAAATCCGCGAAGAAAAGATCATGCTCGGGCTGCGCACGGCAGAAGGCGTTGAGATCGACGGAAAACGAGTCGTCATCCCTGAAGAAAAGTGGTTTGTCGCCGACTCTATCATCACAGATCTGGTATAATTTGGTACTACTCTGCGGGAATTTCCGCAGAGTAGTACGAAGTTTTTTCGTATATTAGTGGACTATGACGAAAGTATCGGATGTAATTAAAGCTATCGAGCGGATTGCGCCGCTTCGGTTTCAGGACGAATGGGACAATTCGGGCCTTCAGGTAGGATTCGCCGGCGACGAGGTCGGAAAAGTCCTCGTCTGCCTGGACATAACTGAAGACATAGTAGACGAAGCACTCTCAAAGGGATGCAATATGATAGTTTCTCACCATCCCCTTTTGTTCCACTCCCTCAAGCAGGTCAGCGACTGTACCTACCAGCAGAGATGCGTTACCAAGGCTATCAAAGAGGGCATCGCTATTTATTCTGCCCACACCAGCCTCGACAACGCTCCGGGCGGAGTCAATCATAAAATCGCCGAACTTATCGGTCTGAAAAACCCGGAGTGGATAGAGCCCCATGAAGACTCCGGCAGCGGTCTTATAGGCGAGCTGCCGGAAGCCATGGAGCCGGAGCAATTCCTCGAAACACTTAAAACGATCTTCAAAGTCGAGTCCTTGAGACATAGCGAGCCAGCAGGGAAATCCGTGAAAAAGGTCGCCCTCTGCGGCGGTGCGGGCGCATTCCTGATGCCTCTCGCCAAAGCCCTCGGCGCAGACTGCTTCATCACCGGCGAATTCCATTACCACGACTATTTCGAGAACGGCGGCGTGCTCCTGGCGGAGCTCGGCCACTACCAGAGCGAACAATACACCCAGGACCTGCTGCAGGCGTACCTGCAGGCGAACTGTCCTGGCGTCGAGGTCGTCAAGACCGAGCTCGACACCAACCCGATTTGCTATGACGGATTACCTGAAAGATAAGTTTTACGAAGATTTCACGGCCACCTGCTACCAGGTGGACCGCCGGCACATCCTGCGTCCCGCAGCATTTCTTGACCTGGCCCAGCACATGGCGGTCTACGGCGCAGACAAACTCAACTTCGGCGACGATCAGCTCCGCCCCCGCGGCTGCACCTGGGTCCTGGCGCGGCAGCACGTCCGCTTCGAGCGCCCCGTGCTGCACAAAGAGTCCTGCAAGGTGCTGACCTGGCACAAGGGCATGCAGGGGCTGTTCTTCCTGCGTGATTACCAGATCATCGGCGCGGACGGCGTCCCGGCCGTGAACTCCACCAGTTCCTGGGTGGTGATGAACCTGGCCGAGCGCCGCATCGCCCGGGCCGAGTTCCTGTCGGAATTCACTTCGATGGACCCCCAGAGCACCGACTCCGCCATCGAGACGCCGGCGCCCAAGGTCGGGCTTCCGCGCCAGGACGAACTGGAACTGCTGGGCACGCACGTGGTCCGCTGGTCCGACGTGGACTACAACCAGCACGCCAACAACGTCAAGTACACCGTCTGGGCGATGGACGCCCTGCCGGAGGAGCTGGTCTGCGGGAAGATGCTCCGCGAACTGACCATCAACTT
>JAEESD010000103.1 GCA_016286145.1 Bacteroidales bacterium
TAATCTCCCGGGCCAGCTGCTGGATCGGGAGGTAGCGGCTCCATATCGCCTCGGCGACAAGGACCCGCCTATCGCGGCCCAGAGCGAGGATCTCGCGCGCCTGAGCGGCGTTCGCCATGAACGATTTCTCTACGAGACACGCCTTCCCGGCAAGGATCGCCCGGCGGGTCACCTCGTAATGAAGGGTATGGGGAAGGGCTACATAGACAAGATCCACGTCGGGGTCTGCGAGCAGCTCGTCGTACGAGCCATAGGCCCGCGGGATTCCGAAGCGATCCGCGAAGTCCTGCGCTTTTTCCAGCGAGCGCGATCCTATCGCTAGGGCGTCGCACTCCTTCATCGCGGAAAGCGTCCTAGCCGCCTTCTCCGCGATGTGGCCTGCGCCGATGATGCCTACTCTCATTGGGCCGGCAGAACTATACGGCGGACATTGCAGCCGACGTAGTTGCCAAGAACGATGATCGGATAATACCAGAGGATATCCGGGCTCCATTTCCAGGCGGCGACAAGATAGACGACGTCTGCAATACTGTGGTAGAAGCCGCAGAGGATAAACAGAGGCACACCGAACAGAACCGGGAGGATGGACTTGGTTGTCCTATAGAGCCACACGGCTATGTCGATGATAAGACCGCAACCGACGGCGCGAAGGAAGGCCTTCCACGGCCCGACGGCCAGCCTGCCGGCTACCACTGTCTCGGCCGAGGCCTTCGGCGCGCCGCCTATAGACAGCACTAGCAGTCCGATCAGTACGCAGCCTAGCGCATTGAAAAGCCATATCCAGGTAAGGGCCTTGATATCGGTCATCACGCCTGCGCGCCCCGTATAAAGCGGAGTACCCGAAAGCACTACTCCGATAAGTCCGAATGCGAAAATTACCGCGCCCGGGATACCTCCCAGAGCCAGAAAGCCGTATGCACCCAGACCTATGAGGATGCCGGCAAAAAGCGAACGTCTGTTTTCTTCCATAAAGCAAAGATAGGATTTATACAGAACATTTTCTACCTTAGCGAAAAATAATACGACCACGTGATGAAAAAACTGTTTGTTTTTATCGCTGCAGCCGCAGCTCTGACTATGTTCGCGGGATGTGATCCCGAAAACGCCGACAATACCCCCTCGGGTGCCACTCCCAAGTCCTTCGAAGAGGTCTTCCTTATGGAGGGACAAGAGCATTTCAAGTATGTCTATACTCCTACCTGGTCAAATGATAGACTCGCTTCCGAAGCGTATCAGTACTACGAAGCTGAATACGAATTCGACGGTGAGGACAACGTTTTCAAAGGCCTTTTCCTTGCTGTAGACGGAATAACGACCTATACCTGGGGAGATCATAGCGCTGAAGGCAATTATACCGGACGTCAGTTTGACAGGATCTCAAAGGAATGGTCAGACGTCACCCCTACCACTTATCAGTTCAAATTCGACGATTCGTGGAGAACAACAAAGTATAGCTGGAGTTCAGAAAATTACAGCACTTCTACTGATTTTACTTACGAAGGAGGCTATCTGGTGAAATCAGACGAAAAGGGCTATGTTACCAACTACATCTGGAAAGACGGAGACCTTACTTCCTGCTATACCGAGACCGGTAACCTCAGACACTACATAGGTTACACCTCCGAGGCCAATCCTTTCAAGGAAGGGCTTGATCCCACTCTCAGATTTATCTTTGACGATCCATACACCTATGGCCTGCTTGGAAAGCGCGCAGCTCACCTCCCTTCGAAGCTTCATACCGTCAGCGGTTCCGGAGACTTCGAGAACGAGGAACTGATGCTCTATTCCTACACCAAAGACTCTGAGGGTCGCATCTCCGAGATCAAGATCGAAAGGGCAGACCCCGCTACAGAGCAGCCCTTCCCCGATGAGAGGCACACTCAATACATTAAGCTCAACTACTAACAGTTACAATATAAGAATGAACCCGCCCCAATTGGAGCGGGTTCTTTTTGTTTAGTGTATTATTTATTGTCCCTGAACTGAAGAGGTTCCTGTATTGGTTGCGCCGCTGCTCTTTTGCATCACATCGTCGTTGTTGATGGAGTGCTTAGCTTTCTTGACCTGGATGTTCTGGGCGGTACCGAAGCGGTAGCTGAGGTTGATGCCAACCCTCGCGAGCGGGACCCTTGTCAAGAAATTGTTTACATAATCAGCACCCTTTGTGTACATTCCGATCTTGATTGCTCCGCCTTTTTCGAAACCGGTCACGCCGGAGATTCCGATCGAGAGTTTGTCGTCGAGGAAGGATTTGCTGAGGCCTCCCATCAGGGCGCACATTCCGTCCATATGGCCGTCCAGCTGATAACGTCCGTTGTCGTACATAAAGTTGAGGCTCAGGCGCAGATCCCAGGGCAGGGTATGCTGCACTCCGGTAAATGAGCTGAACTGGAAGCCGCTGTTGCTAAGGCCCCTGGTCTTGCTATCGAGCATTACATAGCCGCCGTCGAAGTTGGAGTAGATACGAGTTTTCTGCCCGAGGTTGACATTCACGAAGGCGCTGAGGCCGATTCTCTGCTCGCTGGCGATGTTGCCGTAGGTGGTGTTCAGCACTCCCTCCGAATCGAAGAAACTGTACTGGCTGATCTTGTTGCCGCAGTAGATGTAGCGGCCGCTGAGATTAAGCATCACGACGGGGGAGAAGAAGTTGTACACCAGGTTGATGCGGTGCGACTTCTCAGTCTCGAGGTTTACGTTTCCATAGCTGATCGAGGAGATGTCCGAGCGGTTGACATACGGGTTGAGGTAGCCGATGCCCGGGCGGCTGATTCGCAGGTTATACGAAAGGCCGATGTTGGAGGTGGCGCCGGTATTGTATTGGACGCTGGCCGATGGAACTAAGTTGCCGTAGTCCAGGCCGAAGTCGCTGCCCGCGCCGCTGAGGTAGCGCACCTGCTGGAACGTGTGTTCATAGCGCACGCCGGCCTTGCCGCTCCATTTCTCGCGGGCGAGGGAGTATTCGCCGTAGGTGCCCACGATGTTGTTGATGTGCTTGAACTCGACGCTGCCCGCATCCGGTGTCCACGCCCCGCTCTGGAGCAGGAAGTAGTCGGAGTCGGAATGGTTGACCCTGGAGATGAATTTCGCGCCGGCGGAGAAGTTGCCGCCCTGGCCCCAAGGGGTAGAGTAGTCGAGCTGGGCTGTCTGCTCGAGCGAGTTTTCCTTGTTGTCGGAGTGGCGGTCGTCCGCGTAGCCGTGGTAATAGGTATAGACGTCGTTGTCGATAGGGCGGGCGGAGAAGAGGTAGGAGGCGGTAAGCGCACGGCCTTCGACCCCGGCGAACGAACGCTGGTAGTCCATTCCGGCGCGGTAGGAGGCGTATTTATAGCCGCCTTCGCCGTCGGTGTTGTAGGTGAAGAGGGTCGCGCCGCCCGGGCCGGTCATAGTATAGGCGGTGTTTTGGGGCTCCTTTGTCCTGAAGTCCATAATGCCGAGGGTGGCGGTGAGAAGGCGCAGGGAGTCAATCTCGTAGCTTGCGGAGACATCTGAGTAAAGGCCGGGGGCAGTCTGAGACATATCCTGGCTGGAGCTGAGGGTCGAAAGGACGCTGCCGTCGGCCCCGAGGTTCTGGAGCTCGGTTGTCGCGTTGATGCCTTTCATCTGCTGGCGCATCAGGTTGATGTCTGCGCTGATGGAGAATTTGCCTTTCTGGCCGGTGAGGAAGATGCCGCCGTCGACATCGCCCTGGGTGTCGACTTCGGAGCTGACGGTTGCGTTGTAGCCGTCCTGGATGGCTTTCTGGCCGCTGGATTTGTCGGTGATGAGGTTGAGGACGCCGCCGACGCCCTCAGCGTCGTATTTCGCGCCCGGGTTGGTGATGACCTCCACGCTCTTGAAGGCGTTGGCGGGCATCATCTTGAACATCTGCGAAGGGTTGGAGGAGAGCATCGCGTTGGGCTTGCCGTCTACGTATACTTTAAAGGATGAGCTGCCGTTGACGGTGATGTTGTCCTGGGCGTCCACGGTAACCATAGGGACCTTGCGGAGCATATCGAGCATAGTCATCGACTTGCTGTCTACATCGTCTTCTACACTATAGGTCATCTTGTCGACTTCCATTTTGACGAGCTTTCGAAGGGCGGTGACGCTGGCTTCTTTGATCATCTGCTCGTCGTCTTCCATTATAATGTTGCCGAGATCGACGGGGGAGCCTTGGATTGTAAAGGTTTGAGTCAGATCTTTCTTTCCGAGGGTGCTGAAGGTGATGATGTAGCTGCCGTCGGGAAGCTGCTCGGAGAAGGAGCCGTTTTCGTCGGTGATAGTCATCTTAAGGGGAGCGGCGTCTGCGGGGGCCTCGACGCTCGCGATAGAATAGGTGACATAAGGCTCGCCCTCGCCGGTCGCGGCGTCGAGGACTTTTCCGCTGACAGGGTTCAGGTTCTGCTGAGCGGGAGCTGCTGATACAGAGATTGTTGCGGCCGCAATGAGGCCAAGAATCACTACTAACTTTTTCACTGTGTTGCTCATATTTTTTATACCTTTTTTGTTGCGCTTTTTAATAACACTTTCGGGGTTTGTTTTTTTTACCCTTTCGGTGTGTATTAGTTTAATAGTACACTGCAAAGGTATGACGATTTTTTGAATGTGCAATACTTTTTTTGAAATTTTTGCAAATACCGTGCTGAAATGCGTTTCCGCAGCGGAATATTTCTGCTAACAGTCAGGGGCCGGCGCTGATTGGCGGAAAGTTGGTATTACTCTGCGGGAATTTCCGCAGAGTAGTACGAAGTTATGACGGGGCGGCGCTTATTTTGGGGATTTTGGCGCGGATTTCGGCCTTTTCGCCAAGATGAAGCCAGAGTACCTCTGCCAGAACGGCCTCTGAGGCCTCCAGTCTGGCTTCACAGGCCGATTTCGTCGTATGAAGCCAGCATGCCCCTCTCAGAATATGCTGTACGGCATCTCGCTCGGCTTCATCTTGGCGAAAATAAGTGCGGAGGGCCTACCAGGGCTGCGCCGGGGCGGGAGGGGAAGCGCGAAGGGTTAAAGGTTGGTACGATTTTGTCGAAGATCGTCCCTGAGGTCGCGAGCTTTCCAACTCGCAACCTCTCTAAACCCTTCGAAAAAATCGTCCCCGATTGTTTCTGACGCCGCGAGTGAAGCAGAACTACTGGCGCGACCGTCCTACACTTCGCGGGGAACATCCCTGCCGGGGGCTAACGAATATATATTCGGAAGTTAGTTGGAACCGATAGAGGGTAATCTGCCGGGACACCGCGTACTCGACCGCCCTACCAGATAAGCCGAAGGGGCGGAGGGCCGCGCCAGGGCGCGGGCGTTTCCGGCCCTTTGGCCCGGTAGACACAGGCCGCGAGGTGGCGAGCGGTCGGTACCGCAAGTCCCCCGGCTTCGGGGTCGCTGGGGGACTAATCCCCAATGTCGTAGCGCGAATCACGGGGACAAAGTACCCATCGCGCAAGCTGAGCCGCTTCCTCGAGCTCGGCGCAGCGCGATCGAGGGTCGGACATTGGTGTATTGAGGTCTTGAGCGTGGCTACCACCCCTCGCGCAGGGGGTGATAGGAGCGAAAAAGGCCCGAAACGTGGATACTACCCTTCGCTATCTGGGTGGTAGCCACGCTAAGGGGGCGAATTGACGGGGACCTTCCGCAAACGCGTGGGTTACCTTCCGCAAATAAGGGCAGGAGACGTCCGCGGAAGGGAAAAATAGAACTACTCTGCGGGAATTTCCGCAGAGTAGTATTAAGTTTCTTCCTCAGCGGCAAAGAAATGAGGCCATACCCGCAGGGAGAGTGATATGCTTGCGGGGATCGGGATTAGTAGTTG
>JAEESD010000104.1 GCA_016286145.1 Bacteroidales bacterium
TCGCAGTTCGCGTTTCAGAGCGGCGCTTTCGCGGCTCGGGTGTATCGCGGCTCTGCTTTTTGCGGGGGCGTACAGCGCTTCAGCAGCCCAGAGTCCCAAGGTTCTTCCGCGCGAAGTTGCAGACGAATTCGGCCATCTTTATGTATTCTACAATGGCCGAATAGCCCCTATGCAGACTATGGCGAGGGACTATGTAATGAAGGCATACGGGAAACCAGGCTACGAAGGACTTACTGCCGAGCAGGTCTTTACCGGGTGGATGCTGTTCTACGATTCGTGGAAGGATATCCCCCTGAAGAAAAAGGGAATGGAGGAAAGGCGTCAGGCTGTCCTTTCGGTTGCTTCCGGCAAGGCTGTGAAGATGTTCCCGATAATTGCGGAGAACGGAGCAGTAGAGTGGTATTCGTCCGCAGACAGGCTGCCACTAAACATACCGGATGATGAGTGGACCTTTATCAAGAAAGTAGGCTCGCTGGTTGGCGAGTACGCGTTCGAAAAGGACTACGAAGCTATCTCTGGCGTTATCTCTAAAGTAGGGAAGTTCCAGCGGGAGAGGGTAGGCGAGCACCTGCCTTCCGAGGCGTCGGTGCGCGCCGAAAGGGCGTATAACGCCCTGGGCCGGCCGTTCGTCCCCGCGATAGTGTTCGTGATGCTCGGAATCGCGCTGTTCCTTCTCGCGGTCTTCAAGATACGGCCGGCCGACCCGCTCGGGCGGGTGTTCGGCGCGCTCGGACTGGCCTACATGACGGTAGTCCTAGCCCTTCGCTGGTATGTGTCCGGCCACGTCCCGCTCGCCAGCGGCTTCGAGCTGATGATGGCTATCGCCTGGGCTGCCTGCCTCGCCGTTACGCTCGCGGGCCGTCGCTTCTCCGCACTCAGGCCGATGGGCATCCTGCTCGCAGGTTTTGCGATGATGGTCGCCTCGCTCGGAGAGTCGAACCCGAAGATAGGCCCGCTTCAGCCGGTACTTTCTTCTCCTCTGCTTTCGATCCACGTCTCCTGTATGATGCTTGCCTACACGCTTTTCGGCCTGCTAGCTCTCTGCGGTATCATGGGCCTTGTCTCGAAGCAGCATAAGTCGTTTGCAGACAGGGGAATGGCTGTCATGTATCCCGCGCTTCTTCTTATGGTAGCGGGAACGGTGATGGGCTCGATCTGGGCAAACGTTTCCTGGGGAACCTATTGGAACTGGGACCCCAAAGAGACCTGGTCGCTCATTACTATTATAGTTTACGCGCTCCCGCTCCACGGGCGCTACTTTGCCTGGCTGCGAGAGCCAAGGCGTTTCAATTGGTTCAGCCTGATCGCTTTCTCGAGCGTTCTTATGACTTATTTCGGCGTGAACCTTCTGTTTGGAGGAATGCACAGTTATGCCGGTTAGAAAGCCGGCATAACTGCTTTCTCTAAAATCGTTTTGTCGCTGGCTCGGAGAGGGTAAAACCCATCTTCTCGAGGCGTATCTTGATTGCATTCCTCGGGCGGCCGAACATTTCTTCCAGATCCTCCCAATTTACATTGTTCTGATCCGTACGCGCCCAGATGGTCCTCAGATCTTCCTCATCCTGAGGTTTCCACTTCTGGAAGGTACAGGGGAAGCGTTGTTTAAGGCCAGAGCGGTTCATTTCCCTGAACCCCATAAAGCGGATGATAAGTTCGTCCAGCATACCGTCCGCCCCGGATTGTATCCATTCATCAATTCCTATATCGAAGTATTTATCGATTATAGTATTCAGCTGTTCCGGAGTAAAGCCTGCGACGGGTTTATCGAATTTGTACTCCTGACCGCCTCTGCAGATAACGTACATTTCTTCATAGTCTTCGCAGATAATGTTCAGGGCAGTTGCGAGTTCGTCTTTAAGATACTCGAGGGCGTTTTTGCGCCGATGTCTAAAGACAGAACGAGTCCTTTTCGGGAAATCGAAGTTTTCTTCAGTTGTTACCATAGCTTAATGATTTAGAATTAACGGGACGAACATAATACATATTTCGTCACACCAGCCGAAAGAAAAGTACCTTTCGTATTAAAAAATAATTTTCACCCGAGTTAGGCAGTTATTTCGTATATTTACGTGAATTCTGAGAAAGAAAATGAAAATGTATTTCTGCCCTATATTGCTAGTAGCGTTAGCGCTGTTTTCCTGCACTCCTAAGGATACTGAGCCAAAAGCAGTAACCGATCCCACAGATCTTACTGTAACTCTAAAATCCGATGATTCTGTAGAACTTACCTGGAAACATCCGGGACAGGGAGTAGACGGCTGGTGGGTTTTCCAGAGGAAAGAATCTGAATCAGTTAGTGTGGAGCCGGTAAACAGGACTAAAGCGCTTCCCTCAGATTCCAGATCATACATCTTTGAGAATCTTACTTTGGGAGAAACATACTGTTTCGGCGTTAAAGCCAAGGGCAAATCGTTGCTAAGCAAGGTCGTCTATTCCGAACCGATTCAAGTTCCCCCTATGGAATCCTGGCCGGCCGGCGATGGCGGACCGGTGAGCCTTACCGCAAATGTAAGCGCCAAGACAGCCGAATTCAAGGCTAAGTCGGCAGAAGGGGAGGATGTGCTGATTACTCTTGCTCCGGTAAGCAACAACAAAACCGTACAGATAGACCGCTACGAGATAGGCTCGGAGCAGTTCCGCAGTTATACAGACTGGATTGGGCCATACAGTATGAAGACCGTTGCCCCAACTACTCAGACCGAGAATCTAAACGGTTTTGTAGGCGGATGGCACGCCTCCAACGGAGATGGTACCGGAAGCCCTACCGCTCAGACCCAGTCAATCGAAATAAGCCTGGACGGAAAGCCTTTCCCCAGCGGTACTGCTTCGTGTAATGAAGCCTCAGTCGTGGTCCACAACAAAGTCGAAGCGCTCAACACTAAGCTCGGAGAGTCTAAACGCTTTGTCATCGACGAGGATGTTACCTACACCTTCAAGGACAGCCGTCTTTATGTTAGGGTCGATATTACCGCCCTGGAGGATGTCAATATTGCAGTCTACTACGGGATGCAGATAGCAGGCGGCTTCTGCTCTAGGTTTAGCTTTACGACCGAAACCGGAGAGACCTTCTCGACAAGCGGAGATTTCACTTGTTCCGGCAAGGTCAGGGATATGGTGGGTTACTCCGAAGGCGGCCATTCCGTTACCGCCCATATGTTTGGCGAGGGCCTGGGTACCTTCAGCAACGCTACCCCTTCTTATTCCGCCTTTACCCAGTATTACGGAGCCGGAAACGGAAAAGGCTACTATATGCTTATCGGTGTAGCCGGCGGCGGCTCGAACTCACTGACCCTCAGAAAAGGGGAGTCCGTCTACTGGAGCGGCTATTACGAGTTCAGATAGCCGTTTCCGATCTGGTGGTTATTTCGTATATTTGCCCACTTATTGAAATCGATGAAAAGAAATAACATAATATGCTTTCTCGCTGCGGCCGGAGCCTTTCTGTCTCTGACCGGTTGCAAGGGTCAGGAACAGAATGTGACGGAATATCGCTGGCTAGCTTCCAGCAGGCCTACAGCCTATCTGTACACTATCGAAGGGGAGGATGAGCAGCAGACAGTTACCCCTTCCGATACCCTCTTCCGTGGATCGAGGCTTCAGGTAATCCCTTCGCAGCAAAAGAAGATCGACAAAAAGACCTACGTAATGGTAAAGAGGGCGCGCAAAACCTTCGCTTTCGCCCTCGCAGATAACCTTACCGAAGACAGTACTAAAGTCGTTCTTGAGAAGAAAGTATATGCCCGAAGCGCCAGCTCGATAATTGCAGATACCGCTACCTCCAAGATAGGGACTCTGGCGGAAAAGGGCGCAGCGCTCGATATCATAGGATTTGACAGCATAGATCCCCTTAGCGGCGAGGTAAATAGGTACAAGATACGCTACAAGTCAACCGGTAAGGCTATCGGCGCGAAGCCGGACTCCACTATGAGCGCGAAAGCCCTCAAGAGCCTTCCCAACGCTGAGGGATGGATTTACGCCAAGTATACCGTCTACGATCAGGAGGAGGCGAAGCTCAATTACAAGGCCGAGAAATACGACAGTATCCACGGCGCCGTCCGCAATCCCTTCGGCGGCGGCAAGGCAATCGGCCTGGATTTCTATCCCCACGCCAAGCCCGTATTCAAGGGCGGCGAGCGCGACGGCCACAAACACATCGCGATGCCAGCGGCCTGCTACTCGCTCTATCTGAACTTCTCCCCGGCCGTGGTCGGCAATATCGAGGCCTACATCAGGCTGGCCAAGGAGACCAAGATCAACACCTTCGTCATCGACATCAAGGATAACCAGTGTCCCGGCTACAAGGCCGAGGCGATGAGGCTCTATTCGCCTACAAACTATGCCCGGGCGGGCAAGAAGGGCGAAGCCCTCTACGAAAGGGCGGTTCGCCGGCTCCACGAAGAAGGCTTCTACGTAGTCGGTCGTATCACCTGTTTCAAGGACTCATACTTCGTCAAGGATCACCCTGAAAGCGCCATCACCGACCTCTCTACGGGTGAGCCACTGTTCCACAACAAGTCCGAGTGGCCGAGCGCCTTCGACCGCACCTGCTGGCAGTTCAACGTAGAGCTCGCAAAAGAGTCAGTGCGCAGGTTCGGCTTCGACGAAATCAATTTCGACTACGTCCGTTTCCCGGATCGTATGACTAAGATCGAGGACCATATCGACTACCACAACCGCTACGGCGAGTCCAAGGTCCAGGCTATCCAGCGCTTCGTCACCTACGCCTGCGACGAGATCCATGCCGTCGGAGCCTACGTCTCGATCGACGTCTTCGGCGAGTGTGCCAGCCCCGGCTACACGACCGCCTATGGCCAGTATTGGCCCGCCCTTTCGAATGTGGCCGACGTTATGTGTGGCATGCCTTATCCCGATCACTTCTCGGACGGTTTCTACGGCATCTCGAAGCCGTGGAACCATCCCTTCGAGATTCTGAGCGCCTGGGGTAAGAGGGTGGTCGGCCGCCAGAACGAGACTCCTTCGCCCGCGAAGGTCCGTACCTGGGTCCAGGCCTACCATGTAATGAAGTATGTTGATAAAAACGGTATCGACTATAACGCGGAGAATATAGCTAAGGAAGTCCGCGGACTCTGTTCCGTCGGCCTTAAGGACGGCTATATTACCTGGCTGTCATCTTCGAATATCGAGCGCTACGAGATGCAGAAAGAGGCCTTCTGCATCGACTACCTGAACGAACCGGACTCGCTTCTGAGACCCGGAATCGGCCTTAATAAGCAGTAAAAATGAAAGAATTACCCGTATTGCTTTTAACTGGATATCTGGGAAGCGGAAAGACTACGCTTCTGAACAGAATCCTCACAAATAAAAAAGGAATCAAATTCGCCGTAATCGTAAACGACATAGGCGAAGTGAATATAGACGCCAGCCTGATAGAGCAGGGCGGAGTAGTGGGAAAGAAAGACGAGAGTCTGGTCGCCCTTCAGAACGGTTGCATCTGCTGCACCCTGAAGATGGACCTCATCGAGCAGATCCGCGAGATTACCGCGATGAAGCGCTTCGACTATATAGTTATCGAAGCCAGCGGAATCTGCGAGCCCGAACCTATCGCCCAGACTATCTGCTCCATCCCTCAGATGGGCCCCGAGTTCATCAAAGACGGACATGCGCGTCTGGACTGTATCGTTACGATAGTCGATGCACTGCGTATGCGCGATGAATTCAACTCGGGCTCAGACCTTACCAAAGCAGGAATCGGCGAAGAAGATATCGAGAGCCTCGTTATCCAGCAGATTGAGTTCTGTAATATCGTACT
>JAEESD010000012.1 GCA_016286145.1 Bacteroidales bacterium
CCTCGATATGGGCGCACTTATCGCTGGCGCCAAGTATCAGGGTGAATTCGAAGAGCGTTTGAAGGGAGTGGTAAAGGAGGTTGTGGACAGCGAAGGAAAGATTATTCTTTTCATCGATGAGATCCATACCCTGGTGGGCGCGGGCCGTTCGACCGGCGCAATGGATGCTTCGAACATCCTCAAGCCGGCGCTTGCCCGCGGCGAGCTCCGCACCATCGGCTCCACAACCCTCGACGAGTATCAGAAATACTTCGAGCAGGACAAGGCCCTCGAGCGCCGTTTCCAGAAAGTGATGGTCGACGAGCCCTCTCCGGCCGAATCAATCGCAATAATGAGGGGCCTCAAAGAGCGCTATGAGAATCATCACCACGTCCGTATCGAAGACGATGCCCTCATCGCCGCCGTGAACCTGAGCCACCGCTATATCACCTCCCGTTTCCTCCCGGATAAGGCCATCGACCTCATCGACGAGGCGGCGGCAAAACTCCGTCTTGAGATGAACTCCGTCCCCGAGCCGATAGCCGAGCTGGACAGCGCGATCCGTCAGCTCGAGATAGAGCGCGAGGCGGTAAAGCGCGAGGGGACGTCGCTGAAAAGCGAAAAAATCGAGAAGGAGCTTGCTGCCAAGCAGGCCGAACGTGCTGCCCTTGGCAAGCGCTGGAACGAGGAGAAAACGATCCTCAGCGACATCCAGTCCGCCCGCCAGCAGCTCGAAGACTTCCGCCATCAGGCCGAGGTCGCCGAGCGCGAAGGCAACTACGGAAAGGTGGCCGAGCTGCGCTATGGCAAAATCGCCGAGGCGCAGAAGAAGATCGACGAACTGCTCTTGCGCCAGGCGACCGTTAAGGATCCGCTCGTGACCGAGGCCGTGACCCCGGAAGACATCGCGGAGGTTGTGGCTCGCTGGACCGGTATCCCCGTGAGCAAGATGCTCCAGAGCGAGAAGGACAAGCTCCTGAATATGGAGACGGCCCTCCACAAGCGGGTCGTGGGCCAGGACGAAGCGATCAGGGCCGTTTCGGATGCGGTTCGCCGCAGCCGTGCGGGCCTTTCGAACGAACACCGTCCGCTCGGCTCCTTCCTCTTCCTCGGAACCACGGGCGTTGGAAAGACCGAGCTCGCGAAAGCGCTGTCGGAGTTCCTCTTCGACGACGAGTCCATGATGACCCGTATCGATATGAGCGAGTACCAGGAGGCCCATACGGTCAGCCGTCTGGTCGGCGCGCCTCCGGGATATGTAGGTTATGACGAGGGCGGCCAGCTCACCGAAGCCGTGCGGCGCAAGCCCTATTCGGTCGTCTTGCTGGACGAGATCGAGAAGGCCCATCCCGACGTGTTCAACGTCCTGCTGCAGGTCCTCGACGACGGCCGTCTTACCGACAACAAAGGCCGCACGGTCGATTTCAAGAACACGGTCATCATTATGACCTCGAACCTGCGAGAGGAAGAACTGCGGCTAAGGATGCGGCCGGAGTTCCTGAACAGGATTGACGAGATCATCGTCTTCCATCCTCTGACTACTGACGACATTCGCGCGATAGTCGGCATCCAGATGCGCCTGCTCCAGAAGAAGCTCGAGGAGGAGAATGTCTCCCTGACCTGGACCAAGGCCTTCGAAGATCTGATGGTCCGCGACGGCTACGACCCCGACTTCGGCGCCCGTCCCGTCAAGCGACTCATCCAGCGCGAACTTGTCAACCAGCTCGCTGTAGAGATCCTCAATGGCAACATCCGCAAGGACACCGCCATCGAAGTCCACGCCGTCGACGGCAAAGTCGTCATCCGCAACAAATAGCCGTCCCAGCCGTATCGCCACATAAAAAAACCTTTTCGCAGGCGTTTTACGGCTTAAGTCTCTGATATTCAAATAATTGCCAAAAGTCGACTCCCTAATTCACGGAGCCGACTTTTTGCAACTCGCTGATCTCCAAACTATTAGGCCTCTGGCCCCTTTTTCGCTGCAACACGCCCCAAAATACACAAGGTGGAATCTTAGGCCCGGGACCTTGTGCGTCGTGGTGTGTAAAACCGCCCAAATCACACACCAACCCCTTCAAAATGACCCCTTGGTGTGTAAATCGCCCATAATCACACACCAGCCCCGCCTTCGGACGGGAACTCCCTCGCGCGGGACTCGTCTCGCAAGTCTTTGACTTGCTCGCTCGGACCCTTCCATTGCTATCTTCGTCCTCGCTTCGCTCGAACTCGCTATCAACGGACACCTCCCCGCTCCCCGTGGCCGCGGGTGGCCACGCCCGCTCGAGGGAGTCCCCGCTCCTCCGGCTATTTCATACGGGGGAAGCGTCCTTCCCCCTAGCCCCCTTCGGCCTTTCCGCCTTTAGCTTCGCTCGCCTCCTTCTCGCTCGGAAGAAGATACTAGTACCTTTTTCTCCCGCCCGGCGCCTATCCTCTTTAGTGCGGTCTCCCTGTGAAAATCAAGCAGGGTAACCGCAAAAAAGGCTAAAAATGCGGTTTCCCTGACATTTTAACGCAGGGAGACTGCGCTCGTGTTATTCTGCGAAGGCGAGGGTGGCGACGGAGATGCGGACGCCCGGGCCGAAGACGGTGCGGAGAGCGGAGTGGCAGGCTGCGAGGGTCGCGCCAGTGGTGAAAACGTCGTCTACCAACAAGATGTGACGGATTTTGTTCGTATTAAAGTCGGCATGCTGTGCATACCTGGCAAAAAAAGACGCCAGGTATGAGCGTTTTTGACCTTTTTTGCACACACCTGGTAGTAAATCGGACCAGGTATGCACGCTCTGTCTATTGCGGGAGAGCTCTTTTAGATTTACTGCGAAAGCGCCGGAGACGTTTCGGGCGCGTGCCTCTAAACTTGAATCAGAGCTCGAATCGCTGCCGGAAGAGACGCGGGTCTGGGTCCGGGTGTGGCGGACGCGGCGAAGGAGGCGCGGGGCGAAGGCGACCTCCCGCCTGGCACCCTCTGGAAAGGAGCCGTTTTCTCCGAGCTTTCCCGCACCGGCCGGACGGTCGCTGGGCCCGCCAGCAGCGCCCCCGCGACCGAGTTCCCGTGCAACTTCGCGCGCAATCACCTCCGCCTGGTTGTATCCGCGCCTTAGCCGCCGCGTCCAGTGGAGCGGCACAGGGACGACGAGCTCGACGTCGGCAAACAGCGGCGAAGCCGCCAGCCGCCGCCCGAGCATCGCCGCGAAGTGCCGCCCTGCCTTGAAGTCACGCCTGTATTTCAGCGCCTGGGTAATCTGGTCGTACCCCGACCCTCGGCGGTAGAAAAACAGCGCGGTCGCTCGCTGATATGGTTCCGGAATGCCTCCGATCGTGTCAGAGGTGACGCGAAGGTTATATTTTTCCGCCATCGGATTATGTTCCCAGGTTTCGTAGCGGGTGAGGGGAAGGTCCATCGAGCAGGGAAGACACAGGAAACGTTCGCGCAAATTCAACTCCCGGCCGCAGACAAGACACACTCTCGGCATCAGCAAATCAGCCAGTGCCGAGAGTGCATCATTAAGTCGAAGTCTTAGAAGTCTGTTGTCCATAGTTGAAACAGTTTAGGACGGGGGAGGGTCCGTAGCCAACAAGCCCGTAGCCAACGTATCAGGCCAGAAGTTTAGCCCCCTGGAAGCAGGCTAATCCGCCGCCATCGCCTCTTCGATCTCGCGGGGCGAGGCGGGCAGGCGCGGGCCTCCCAGCCTTCGCGCTCCATCGGGCGTCACCAGCACGTCGTCCTCCAGGCGTATACCTCCAAAATCAAGGTAGCCCTCCTCGAGCCGTGCGTAATCAATCGCGCCCTTGCCGATCCCTTCGACCTTCCACTTCGCGATCAGCGCCGGGATGAAATAGATTCCCGGTTCATCGGTCACGACATTTCCGGCCTCCAGCCTGCGGGCCATACGAAGACTCCCGAGCCCGAGCTGCGAAGAGCGAACTTGATCGGCATCGTAGCCCACCAGGTCTTCGCCATAGTCCTCCATATCGTGGACGTCGAGACCCATATTGTGGCCGAGGCCATGGGGACAGAAGAGCCCCGCTAATCCGTCGGCAACCAAGGAAGAAGGGTCGCCATGGACAAGTCCGAGATCGCCGAGCCGCGCGAGCATATGCTCCATCGCCCGGAGGTGGACATCGCGATAGGCCACTCCCGGCCGGGTCAGCTCGAACGCGAGCTGGTTACACTCGTAGACTATCTGATACACGTCGCGCTGCTTCGAAGTCCAGCGGCCGCCCGTGGGGTAGGTGCGCGTAAAATCGGAAGCATAGTGATCGTTGCTCTCGAGGCCCGCGTCGATGACGAGCAGCCTGCCTGGCTCGATCGCCTGGGCGTGGGAATGGCAGTGGAAGATCTCGCCGTGCTGCGTGAGGATCGTCTCGAAGCTCACGCCCCAGCCCTTAGCAAGCGCCACGGCCTCCATGTCGCCGACTATCTGCTGCTCGATCTGCCCGATCTTGATGCCCTTGCGGGCCACGGTGTGCATCTCCTGCCCGAGCACGCAGGCCGCATCGATAAGCGCGATCTCCTCGGCGTCCTTGACCAGACGCATCCGGACGAGCGCACGGACAAGCGGCAGCGAAGCCTTGGGGCAGCCCGCCTTCCCGGCGCGGAACGTCTCTTCCGGCTTGATGCCCAGCAGGTTAGCGAGCATTACGGCGTTGTACCAGCGCGATACCGGCACGAAATGGACCGGGCGGCCTTTGATCGCTGCGGCCAAAGCCCCGTAGGGCGCCGTTTTTCCGATTCCCGCGCTCGCGGCGTGGTCGGCTATCGACGGAGTCGGGCCGTTCCAGATAATATCGTCTATATCGCAATCGTCGCCAAAGAGCACAGTCTCCCCAGTCTCAAGGTCGATCGTGGCGGCCAAGCGCGGCTCGTCAATTCCGAACAGATACAGCCAAGTACTGTCCTGGCGCCATTTATAAGCGCACTCCTGATACTGGGCCGCTGATGCGACATTACCTATAAACAGCGCTACTCCCTTCTCGCCCTTCATAAGCTGAAGCAGCTCCGAGCGCCTTCTGATGTATGTTTCTTTGTTTAGCATAAGCTTGTAAAACTAGAATACTACCTCTACCTCGTCTACCATAAAGGTACTTCCTACGGCACCCTCAAAGTCGCCGCCGTTTCTGCTGGAAGAGAACAGGACGGTAAAACTGTATCCCCATTCCGCGAGGATCTCAGGGTCCGCCTCATCTCCTTCGAACACCATCTCGAACCTGGCCCAGTCTTCAGAAATCGGAATATCGGCGATCCTTCCGCGGCTGACCACATAGGGGTTGGTGTTGTAGTCGTCTCCGTAGAGCACGATCTTCTTTCCTGAAGGATTTTCGTTGCGCCAGAACACTCCGGTGACGCTGGCGCTGTCTATCTGGTCTTTGATCTCCTTCCTCTTTTTGTTGGTGTAGACCTTTCCGGGGATATACTTGTACCATCCTACTACCTTGCGGGGCTGACGGTCGACGGGGATGCCGAATTCGGTAGTCTTCAACTCGTCAGTCATAGCCTTGTCCATATTGAAGTTCCCGAGGAACAGCGAGCCGGCGGCAATGGGCTTGCCGATTAGGTTGCCGAACGTACCGGTAGCCTGGGTATTCATACAAGCACAATACCCTTCGTAGCCGTCAGGAGAAGCGAAGGTCGGGAATTTCTCAGGATTGCGCCTTGAGTTTGCGAGCGCTGCGCCCTCGTTCCCGGACGCCCATACGTCGTAACGGGTTCCGTCTATGTCTTCCTCATAAAAAACGTGGAATCCGTATTTGTCTTTAGTAGTTTGAACCTTATAATTCTCGAAACTCAGTTTTTCAAGCTTAGTGGTAGGCATAGGTGTAGTTAAAGTTTCAGGTTTGTCCTTGGAGCAGGAGGCGAGCAGCGCCAGCGCCAGGAATAAGGGTATAATTCTTTTCATATCACAAATATAGCAATTCTTTAGCGGCAAATTACCTCCAGGCGGTCTTCGATAGTGTAGTCATATTCTTCATCGTAGATCCTTGCGGAAGATTCGTGGACATCTTCGAAGAGGACATTCTCCCCGCGATGAACCGTAGCTTCCGTGGGCTTGCCGTCTTTTGTGAAAACGCCGCTGACAGTGAAGGTAACACTGTCTTTATCGACGTTTAATATTTCCAGACCCTTGTCGCCGCCAATTTCCAGACTGTTTCCCAGGCTGGCGGCCTCCGCATAGCGTACGAGACCCTTTCGGGCTGCGAAGATGAAACTGCCGGAGCGGTTGTAATCGAAGCCGGAGTGGTCTTCGGTGACAATGAGCATAGGCGTTTCAAGCGATGGATCGGCGATCAAGCTTTCGTTTACAAATGAATTCCGCTCCCACTCGCCTTCGAAGCGCAGACCGTTTTGGAAGGTGTAAACACCATGTCCGTGCTTGTTCCCATAATCGGCAAACGAACCTTCGAACCGGTCGCCATTAGCATATTCCCACACTCCGTGGCCGACTGTCCGGCCCTCTTCGAAAGTTCCTTCGAAACGGTTGACGCCGACCGTGAAGCTGCCGTCGAAGTTGTCTTTATCGATCACTCCGTGGCCATGGCGCTTGCCCTCCTTGAATCCGCCGCGATAGACTTCGCTAACGGTCGAGAGGTGGACGCCCTGCTCCCTGCTGTCTTTCTCGACACCTTCGCCGTGCTGGAGGTCGCTGAGCCAGTCGCCGTCGTAGTCGTAACTGTAGCGAGCGCCCCCACCTGTAGAGAACTTATGGTAATGTCCTTTTCCGCTGCGGACGCCGTTTTCCCACATACCGTCGTATTCGGCGATATAGCCGCTAATCTTATAATCCATGTGACCGCGGCCATGGGGCTGGCCGGCGTCATTGACTTCGCCCGTGTAGACGTTGCCGTTGGGGTATTTGAAAGTTGCCATACTATTCTTCTTACTACAAAGATATCGCTTTTGGATCAAAGTAACTGAATTTTTGTATATTTACACAACTATGTACTTTACCTTCGGTAAAAATTGGACTATCCTCGATGACGGGCGGAAGTTGTGGGGCAGTGAAAACGGCCTCGGAACTATCGTGTCTCCGAACGGAGATATAGGGTCCGGCCAGCTCAAAGAAGGAGTTCTCAACGGCTACGGCTTCGCCTTCGTAAAACGTGAATGGGATGAGGAAATCACCCGCAAGAGAACCTACGAAGAAGTGATGGAGACAGCGGAGTTTGACTCCTGCGGCAGGGTAATCTCCTGCGGCAGCCCTATGACTACTTATAAGGAACATCGCGTAGACTGGCTCCCTGTAGGGATTGGCCTTTGGGAAAACGGAGTCCTTAAACAACAGTCAAACATGCAGTTCCCCCAAGGGCTGAAATTCCAGGGCCAGTGGGTGGAGATGATGTACGAAAAAGTCCACCGCAGATATTTACCTGAAGACAAAGCGCTGACAGACCTTAAAGAGGACGGCCTGGCGGAATTGGGTTGGACCAAAGCATACCTCCAGCCCTTCCCTGACGGGAAAATACTGGGAATCGACGACAACGGTATCCCCTTCATCCTCGGCCCCGGCGAAGAATTCGTCTATGACCACAACCCTAACCCGACTTGTTACAACAAATACATCTATAAACTAATATCATTATGAGAGGACCCTCAACATTTGAAGACCTGGCTGCGGTAATCGCAGTATGTCTTGCTACCGCCCGTGAAGACGGCAACTTCGAGCAGATCGAATTCAAAACCATCCTTGACGGCCTTCGCGCTCAGTATAATTTCGAAGGCCGCGACGACCTCCTTGCAGATTATGTAAAGTTTGCAAACGAAATGAGTCTGGATGAAGCAATCCAGCGCATCCGGAGGTTCGACGCCGAAGAGAAGCAGTTTACTTCCGACATGATCTTCATCACTATTGCCAGTGACGGAAAACTCGACCCTTCAGAGGAAGAGGCATACAAGGCAATGATTGAAGTCTGCGGTCTTCCGCTATTTACAGGAGCAGATAAACTTTAAGCCTTATGAATGCAACTGGTGTAACCCTTGCTGCGATCTATAAGGTCGCAAAGCATTTTATTTATGCCGACGGAGAGGCTTCAACAGAAGAAATACAGCCCCTGTTCGACTTCTTCCAGACATTTCCTTCGGTAGACAAGGATCTGTTGGACCAGATTATGGAAGCCGGCGAAAAGATGGACGACTTTACTGCCATAGGCCACATCAAATCTCTTGATGACGACGGAAAGCAGCAGATGTCCAACCTCTTCGCCAGGATTATCTGCACAGACGGCGAACTCACCGATGACGAGAAGGCCCTGTTCTTCAAGATTCAGGACATTTGCGGCCTGCCCGATCCCGATCTTGGAAACGCCGAAGAGCCCGAACCCGAACCGGAGCCGGAACCGGAGCCCGAACCCGAAAACGACGATGACCAGATCATCCCCGCCTTCCTAGTAGCCAATTTCTATGGCATCGCATCCGTTCAGCAGAGCTCCAACGAAGACTGGAACACCCTCAGCGGCGAGCTCTCATCCTGGATTGGAACGGAGGGCGGCGTCCAGATCGTCCGCTTCACCCCCGCGCTCAACAAGCTTTCGGAGAAGCTGCGCCTCAACGAGCGCCATCTCGTGTTCATGGTCGCACGCAACGGCTACGGAAACAAGACCGTGGGCGACAACATGACCGCTACCATCCTCTACGGCGGCGGATACCCTATCTACGGCAACATCGTCTTCGCCCTCGAAACCGACAAGGGCTACGAGATCGAAGGCTTCTGTACCAAGTCGCTCCTTAGCGAGACTTTCGAAGCCATCAACGAAGCGGTCGACGGACTGCTTAGAGTCCAGGGTTAACCCTATGGCGGAAGACGTCAGAGTACGCGAGCGGACAAAGACCCCCGGTCAAGCCGGGGGTGACGTCTCTAAAGAGAGTCATGGCCGACCTGATCGGCCATCTGGCGGCGTGTGCCCCCATTGCGGCGCGACAATCGAGCCCGGGCTGGAATTCTGCCCGGTCTGCGGAGCTAAGCTCGTAGACTACTGTACGTTTTGCGGCGCGCCTATGAGGCCGGACGACATCGACTGCCCGGAGTGCGGGATGCCTGCCGAGGGGATAGAATGTCCCACCTGCCACATCCGCAACCACCGCCCCTTCTGCGGGCAGTGCGGCCAGCCTCTCTCTCGCGCCGCAAGGATCGCCGTGGACAAGGCCAAGCGCGATCCAAAAGTCAAGGAAGCGGCCCATCTCCTGATGAGAATCGCCGAGCTCGAAGCGGAGCTCGACGGAGCGGAGCCCGGCCCGGAAGACGAAGGCCCGCGCGAACCTACGGAAGGCGAACTGCGTCTGCGCGAACTCATGGGCAAGGTCGGTTTCAAGCCGGCCGAGGCCCCGAAGGCTGAAAAGCCGAAGACTAAGCGCAGCCGCGAGGAGATAATGGCCGAATACCAGAAAGCGGTCGAAGACGCAAACCAGGTGATGGAGGAGATGCTCCCGCCCGTCGGCATGACCCCGCAGGAACAGCGCAACTACGCTACCGCCCGCAAGGTCGCGGTCATGGAGACGGTCCAGGAAAGTTGGCGCGGAATCCCGCTCAAAGAGTCCATGGCATGGGAATGTAACTACTGCCACGTCCTCCACAACAATCCCTGCGAATGCGCCCGCCCCGGCCTCGGCGGAAAATGGGTCCCCTGTACCCAGTGCGAGGTCGTCCAGAGCGGCGGCGAAATCTTCACTACCAACGTCGAACGTAAGGTTTATAAACGCGTTTAGGCTATGGCAGGCTTTGATGACTTAGTTCAACAGAAGACTGAGGCCATCCAGAAAACGGAGGCTATTCAGAAGACGGAGTCGTTCCAGAAAACGCTTTCCGCCTTCCAGAAGACCGCTTCTGCGCTGGGAAAGCCCGGAGAAGATCCGGTCAGGCCCGGCAAAGCCGCCCACAAACCCGGCGACCAGGTCAGCGCCGGCGGCAAAACCTACACGGTCGAGAAGGTCCTCGGCAGCGGCTCCGAAGGGGATATCTATGTAGTCACCGACGGAAAACGCCGCGCCGTTTTGAAACTCTGCCATCCCGGCTTTACAACAAATACCAAGGTCCTTAAGCGCCTCGAGCGCCTGAAAGGGAAGGGCTATATAGTCGACGTCCTGGAGTATGGGCCCGACTATGAGCTGATGGAATATTTCCCCGAAGGCAGCGCCGCGGCTGCGGGCCTGAAAGGGAATGCGGATGCTATCCTCGCCATAGCGCTTAAAATAGCAATCACTCTCGATGAAATCCACAAATCGGGCGTCATCCACAAAGACGTCAAGCCCGCGAACATCCTTCTCCGCCGCGGCGAGGGCGGCCTGGACTGCGTCCTGTGTGACTTCGGAATATCTGACGAAATCGACGACCGTGGGACCAGCATCACGAAGCAGCTCCGAACCCCCATCTACGCCGCCCCGGAAATCTACACTGACACCGTCACCCTCCCTGAAGGAACTTTCATAGAACTTTCTCCGAAGGCCGATTTCTATTCGCTGGGAATGACCATCCTCTCGTTGTGGATGGGCGAAGGCGCGTTCGATGCTAAGGAGCCGGAGCTCGCGATCGACAAGAAAAAGGGCCGCATCGCTATCCCGGCCGACATGCCCGACCCGCTCGCGAAGATATGCCGCGGGCTGTTGATTGGGACGCCGGCGAAGCGCTGGGATCTTCCCGAGATCGAGCGGACCATGAAAGGGGAAGACTTGCCAGTAGACGAAGGCGAGATAATCGAAGACCTGAACATAACCTACAACGCCTCGAAGCACCAGATCGCCAACACCCCGAAGGAACTGGCGATGTTCATGCTCGAAGACGAAAGCGACCTCGCGGTGAAGTATCTCTACCGCGGCCAGGTCGAGCGCTGGCTGAGGCCCTACCCCGAACTTGCCCTTGAGGTCCATGACATAGTCGAGAAACGCTATCGTGAGGACAAGAATACCGGCCTGTTCGCGACTATTTTCTTACTCGATCCCAAGATTCCGTTCCCGCTCAGCGGCGCATCGCGGACGGACGCCAGCCCTGTAGCGGCCAGCGCAGTGACCCTGAAGGACGTAAGCAATTTTTGCAACTCGGCCATAGTTGACCAGGAAACTGCAAGTCGCCTGAGCAGCGATATCTTTACGGAGTGGGTAAGGGTGAGAAGCGCTTCTATCGCCCAGAGTTTCCCTCCGTCGGGAGATACCCTCGACGTGTTTATGCTGAGGGTGCAGTTGTTGGACCCGCTTGCGGACATCAATCTTATCAATGATCCGAAAAACCCCGACTATGCGATGACGCAGGAAGGGCTCGGGCGCTTGTTCAATCAGGCCTACAATATCTTCTGGGTCATGGGAGGAGGAGACTTTAATAATTTCACCTCTTTCTGGAAGGTCGATAAGAACAACCCGCTGACGCTGCGTTTCCCGATGGAGACGGTCCTGAACATTGCTATGAATTTCTTCGCTCCGGAGGATTATCACTACGTCACGGCCTCTATGGATACGAAGGGAGACCGTTTCTCCAACCAGCGTTCGTGGTTCGTGTACTGTACGGATCGTAACTCGGACGACAACCGCAAGAAATGCGGCCCCAAGGATGACGTTTTCCTTGCGCAGACAGGGTGGATGAAGGTCATAAAGGGCTTTGGAGTAGATCCTCAGTTGCAGTTGTCAAACGGCGTGACGGTTAGTTCCCTCCAGGAACTGTTCTCCCAGCCCTCAAAGATATTGCTCAAAGACTACAATGGAGGAGGCATCCCCGGCTTCCTGGCCGTGAATCATCAGGAAGACCCTACCGTAGACTATAAACCTCAGTTTACATACGAGCGCCGCTTGAAGGCCTACCTCGACGATCTGCGAAGGATAGACGAAGACATGACTCCTGTTAGTCGCTTTGACTATGCCTGTAAGGAAGCCGACAAACTGCTCGTTGCAGGTAAGCGTAAGATAGGAGTGCTTAATGTCAGAAGCGTGCTCCAGATAGTATCGGCGGTCCTGTTCTGCGCTATCCCCTTAGCGCTGATGCTGGTAATGCTCATCTTCTCAATCATTGAGAATCCCATAATCGACGTAAGTCATTTCAAACTCGAAAACTGGACATGGGTGCTGGGACTGGTAATAGCCGGTATTATTTATTTCGTTCTTGATACAGACGGTTGTCTTATTCCGCTTATCGGCGGAATGATAGGCGGCTTCCTGCTGATGGTACTGGTCAAGTTCCTAGGGCAGTTCATCCTCTATATTTTTGCGGCAATGATACTGGCGATGCTGGTTTTCCTGTGTATCAAGGTGTTGTTCTTCAAGAGTCCTTTCGCGGATTCGGCCCGCAAGTTTACCCGCCCTAGCTTTGATGAGAAGGTACTCGAGCCACTGTATTACGCTTTCTCCGACGAGACTTATTTCGACTCTTCACTCAACGGAGCCTTCAACGACAACGATATCAGCTGGTGGAAAGACGACCTCAAGGTCCGCTCCAGGCGCCTCCTCGTCTTTATCGGAGCCACGGTAGTCTTCGCTATCTTCATGGTCTTCATCCCCAGGAGCGAGAAACTCTCCAAGTCCGCCGCCGAACAGACGGAAATAGTTAAGAATAAGTAAGTATACCATATGCAGTGTAGTAAGTGCGGAAAAGATAACAGGCCAGAGGCGAAGTTCTGCCGGTTTTGCGGCGAGGCTCTCGAAAGCGAGTCTACTCAAAAGGGCCTTATCGGAAAAGACAGCATAATCTCGGAGCTCGACAGGCTCGACGAAAAGCTCAGGGTCGCCAGGGAAGTTACCCGCGGCGGAGCCCGCATGGGCATGGACAGCCTCGTTCTCGGAGACTCGGGAAGCGGCAAGCATTTCATCTCTCATCTGATTGCCGACAAGATACTCGAAAGCGGGGTGGTGAAGCAGGCCGCGAAAGAGGTCGACGCCGCCGACTGGGCTGAGTTCGCCTCTAAACTGGACGACAATCTGGCGGGCATGAAAGACGGAATCCTGCTGATCACTAACGCCCAGAAACTGCTTCCTACCAACAAGGCTTCCGAGGTAAACCAGCTCGATAAACTCTTCGCCCGCATGCGAAAGATTGAGGGCGCCCCCATCCTGATTCTTTGCGGCGACCACAACGACCTGGCGGAGTTCCTCGAGAACAATAAAGACGTCCACCGCCTGTTCGAATTCGAATTCAAACTGGGCGCTTTCGGACTGAACGACCTGACCGAACTGGCCCTGCAGCTCTTGAAGGGAAAATACGACGTATCCGTAGCTGATGACCTCCCAAATAAGCTGAACGCCCATTTCGCCTGGTACATGCGCCAAACTGATCTGGGCCACACCAACGGCCACCTTTCCGAGATGGTGGCGGAGAGTATCTATGTCAAGACCATTGCTCGCGGCAGCAAGACCGCCGAAGCCCAGGACATAGATACCGCTCAGTGCTTCATCCCCAAGAGCGAGGACCAGATTCTCGCCGAGTTGGACAACTATGTGGGCCTTCAGAGTGTGAAGGAGGAGATCAAAGCCATAGTTCGCAACGTCAAGAAGAAGAAAGAGAACGGCCTCAAGGACAAACTCATCACTGACCATTTCATTTTCACGGGCAACCCCGGAACCGGCAAAACAACCTTCGCCCGCAAGTTCGGCGAGGTCTTGAACGCAGTGGGCGCTCTGCCTACGGGCCAGTTCGTGGAGATCAGCGGAAAAGACTTCATCGGCCACTACCTTGGCGATTCGGAAGAAAACGTCAAGAAATATGTGAACCAGGCGATGGGCGGTGTGCTCTTCATCGATGAGGCATATGCCCTGAACACCCGCTACGGCGACGGCTCTACAGGCTACGGCGGTGATGCCGTGAACACCCTCATGACTCTGTTGGAGAACCGCAAGGGCGAGTTCGTCTGCATAATGGCCGGCTACACTAAAGAGATGGGCGATTTCATCCGCATGAACCCCGGTCTGCCGCGAAGGATGAATGTGACCATCGAGTTCCCCGATTACTCGGCCCGCGAACTGGAGCAGCTGTTCCGCATGCGCCTGGCCAGAAACGACGAAAACGTCGTCTTCACCCTCGACCAGAAGGCGGAGGAGATGCTTCCGAAGGTGTTCGACAAGATGTGGCTCAAGCGCGGCGAGACCTTCGGCAATGCCGGCGAAGTCCGCAATCTCTTCGATCTTGCGGTCAAGCGCCATCGCCTCCGTGGCGCCGCGGACGAAATCCTTTCGTATGCCGACATCGTTGGCGAAGAACTGACCGAAGATATTTCGGTCGAGGAGATCATGAAGGAACTGGACGGCCTTGTGGGTATGGACGAAGTCAAGACCACCATCCGCCGCATTGCCAGCGAAATCGCGACCCAAAAACGCATGATCGAGATGGGCGAAGCCGCGGAAGGCTTGACTAAGTACAATTTCGTCCTGACTGGCAACCCCGGAACGGGCAAGACTACCGTCGCCCGTATTTTCGGAAAGATTTTCAAGGCGCTGGGAGTGATTAGTTCAGACCGCGTCGTGGAGAAGAAGCCCGAGCAGATTATCAGCAAGTTCGTGGGCGAGAGCCAGGAAAAGATGAATGACGCCGTCAACGAAGCCATGGGCTGCGTTCTCTTCCTGGACGAAGCCTATGGGCTGGATCCGATGGATGCAGCCGGTCAGAGCACCAGTTCTGAGGGTCGTGACGCGGTCCGTACGCTGATGGCCCGTATGGAAAACGATGCCGGCAAGTTCGTAGTAATCTGCGCCGGCTACCCGAAGGAGATGGATGCCTTTATGAATTCGAATCCGGGTTTTAAGAGGAGATTCTCGCATTTCATCCATATCAACGATTACTCTGCCGAAGAACTGCTGGAGATCTACGAGCGCGCGGCCAAGGGCAAATCCTACAATTTCACCTTTGCGGATGATGCAGTCAGGATGAAGGCCCTGAAGATGTTCCAGGCGATGGTGGCGATGAAGGACGAAAAATTCGGCAACGCAGGCGAGGCGATTAAAAAGGTTGCCGAGACCAAGACAAACATCAATAACCGCATCAACAACACTCCGTTCGACAAATGGACTCCGGAGTTCCTCCACAACGCGTATCTCGAGGACATCCCGTTCAAGGAGCCGGAGAAGATATCGGTCGATGAGTGCCTGGCCGAACTTAACGAACTGGTCGGCCTCGAGGGCGTGAAGACAGCGCTTACAAAGCTGGCTCACACCATCAACAACGAAATCGAGAGCGCGCGGCTCGAAAACCGCCGGCCGGAGATCCCGCTGGGCCATTACCTCTTCCTCGGCAACCCCGGAACGGGAAAGACCACGGTCGCCCGCCTGATGGGCAAGATCCTCTATTCGATGGGCGCGCTACCTTCGCCGGCCGTGGTCGAGGTCGACAAGACCAAGCTCGTGGGCCGCGTGGTCGGCGACACGGAGGCGATTACCTCCCATGTCATCGACACGGCCATGGGCGGCATCCTCTTCATCGACGAGGCCTACCAGCTTGCCGACGGCCAGTATGGTTCGCTCGCGCTTCAGACGCTGGTCAAGCGGCTGGAAGACGACCGCGGGAAGTTCGTCTGCATCGCGGCCGGCTATACCTACGAAATGGAGATGTTCATCGCCGGCAACAGCGGCTTCGAGAGCCGTTTCCCCGAGCGCAATCGCATCGTCTTCGAGGACTATACGCCCGACGAGCTCTTCGAAATATTTATGATCTTCGCCCGCAAGGACGGCTATATGCTCGATCCCATGGCGGAGAATGCCGTTCGTGGAAAGCTCACTATGCTATACAACCGCCGGGGCAGGACCTTCGGCAACGGCCGCGACGCGCGCAACTTCTTCGGCGAAGTCAGGAGCAACCTCGCTACGCGTCTAGCCGAGGAAGGCGGGGTCCACACCCTGGAGGAGCGTAAAACCATCAAAATGGAGGATGTGTTATGATACAGTGTCCTGAATGCCGGGCCTTGATACCCGATGACAGCATTTTCTGCGACCAGTGCGGAAAGGAACTGAAGTGGTGCCCCCAGTGCGGCCGGCCCAAGCGCGGAACCGAATGTCCCGTCTGCGGCAGTCCGCTGGGCCCGCGTCCCGCCGCTGGTGTAGAGACCCCCGATCAGGTCGGGGGTGACGTGAAGGTCATGCCCGACTCCTCTTCTGTCATGCCCGACTCCGATCGGGCATCTTGCCTTGCCGGCAACGGCTGGCGCCTCGCGTTGCAGGCCGGCGCCTTTGGGCGTCGCGGCGGCATATGGCCCGAGCTTGCTACTAACCCCTATGTCTCTGGTAACCATGGCGTTATCGGCCAGATGGCTGGCGGGTGGACTATTACTGACAGCGGCTCCACGAACGGAACTTACGTTAACGATAAGCGCCTTGAGCCCGGTGTTGCGGTCGAGCTAAAAATAGGCGATCGCGTTCGCATCGCAACTCTTGAATTCACGGTAGAATGAGACTCGATATCCAGGCAGTGTGCCACAAAGGCCTCGTGCGCGACGGCAACGAAGACGCCGTCTCGGTGGGTGGGCTGTTTCTTCGCGACGACTCCGCCGCGCTGACGGTCGACACCCCGGACGACGGCTTTTTCTACTTGCTGGTAGCCGACGGCATGGGCGGCCATGAGGCCGGGGAAGAGGCCAGCGAGTTCGCGCTCTCCGAAATCAAGGAGCAGTTGAACCTCCATCAGATTCAGCCCGGATCGTTCGAGGACGACATTCGCGAGGCGGTCCATTATATCAGTTACAAGCTGAATGGTTTCGCCGCCGAGCGCGGGCAGGTCTATCCGATGGGCTGTACGCTCACGGGCGTTATCTGGCACTACGGCCATACCTGGCTGGTGAACGCCGGCGACAGTCGCGTGTATCGCTTGCGCGGAGGTTTGCTCCGTCAACTCACTGTCGACGAAACGGAGCGCGGCCTGACTGGCGACCCTTCGGCAGACAAACGCCTGTTAAACTGTCTTGGCGGCGGCCTCGAGGGCCGTCTCACCGCCACCGAACTGGATGGAAAACTGCTGCCGGGAGACGTACTACTCGTTTGTTCCGACGGCCTGTGCGACATGGTATCCGACGAAGATATCGAGCAGGCGATTGCCGACGGATCTTCCGCTACCGACCTGCTCCGCCTGGCATGCGAAGCCGGAGGGGTAGATAACATTTCGATAATAATTGCAAAAATTCAATAATATGCTCAATCCCGAAATCAAATTGGAGAAAGACCTTCAGGGTCAGATTTACAACGCTCTTCAGGGCGATGTCGTAAAGTTCGTTCTCAAGAACGCCGAGTACACTTCAGACAGCGACAACTACTGGCGTAGCAAGATGGAAGGCCACTGCATGAAGGCGGACGAGAACCTTCTGGGCGGTTTCTATAAGCTTTGCCACGAAGTCAAGGACAAACTAGGCTACAAAGAAGAGGTTGATTTCTATGTGACAGGCGATTCTACTATCAACGCTTACTCTATCGCAGCAGAAGGGGACCAGCCGGATATCGTCAACGTTAATTCAGAGCTCTTCAACCTTATGAGCGAAGACGAACTCCGTTTCGTAATCGGCCATGAACTCGGCCACCTCATCAACAAAGACACCGAGCTCAAGCGCCTTATCTGGTTCGTCTACCCTCCTCAGACCACCTGCCCTCCGGTCGCTCTCCAGTATAAGATCCGTCTCCACGACAACCTCGCAGAACTCGTGGCCGACCGCTATGGTTACTTGGCCTGCGAGAACCTCGGCGCCTGCGTTACAGCTTTCTTCAAGATGGCTTCAGGCCTGGATCTTCAGAAGATGGAGGTTGGGCTTGGAGATCTACTGATCGACAACACTAAACACCTAGATTTCTTCCTCAACGGCGGCGGCATGAGCCACTACGATCATCCGGTCAACCCGATCCGCATTGAGGCTATCAACCTCTTCGCGAATGCTCTCAACCAGGAGGCGCTCGACAAGGGCATGGATCAGCTTATCCAGATTCTTCTCAAGCTCGGCAACGGCCCTCTTGACGGCCCCATGTCGGTGTTCATCGCCACGGCCGGTATCATCGCAGCCAATATCGACGGCAAAGTTGAGAAGGAAGAATATGAGTATATCCTGAAGAACCTTTCCAATTCCCTGATTTTCCCCAGGGACTTCCTGGCCCAGGTCGCCAAGGGCGATGTCGACAAGATGTTCGAGCAGTCAGTCAATCAGCTTATTCAGTACGATCCGAGCCTCAAGCCGGCTCTGCTGGATTATATCGTAGGAATGGTGCTCGCAGACAAGAACATCACTGAGAAAGAGGTCAACTTCATCTACCACATCGGCCAGCAGCTCGGCCTCAGCGTCAAGGAGATCTCCCAGATCTTCGCCAGCCAGGTCCAGCGCAACTACGTCCCCAGCCTCGACTCCATCAGCTAGGCAGAATACAGCCAGACACGGACTTTGTCAAACCTGCGGGCCTTGAGGTCCGCGGGTTTTATCATAAAGTTCAGCATTCCGCTGTCGAAGAAGCGGAGGCCCCAGTCGTCGTTTTCATCTATCTGGAGCAGGGAGATGTATCCCGGCATCGCCTCGCGAACTTCGTCCGTGAACGGCTCGCCCAGCAAGCGGGTTTCGTCATGCCCGACCTGATCGGGCATCTTCTGCCCGAACACAATCCTTTCCGGTGCCGGACATGCCGGTATCTCATCCTCTTCATCATAGAAGAGCGTATGTGTGTTCAGCCCCTCTTCCACGGGCGAATATAAAACCTTGAAACACTCTGAAGGCCATTCGCCCATCCCCGGAGCGGTAAAGGCATCCAAATCACCCAGGAAATAATCGAGCGCGGCGAAGAAATAGAGCATGCCTTCGTGGGGCAGTAGCCCTTCGGGATCCAGCTCCGCCAACTCCTCGCAGCGTATCTGGCAGACGAAGGTAAGCGGATCGTCGAACACTTCACCATCATCTTCGGCCTCCACAGTTGGCCAGTCAAGATCGTCGGGAAGGTCGGGGAAGCCCCACCATTTGCTCTGGGCGTAGAGGACGTCGTCGGAAGGAGCGGTAGTGAGGTTTATCATAATTCTGCTATTGGATCTCCGTTGACAATAAATGGAATGTTCTTAACAATCACCGTATCCTTGTCTGCTTCTTCGGCTATCTCGCAGTAAGGGGCGATATCCAGATGGATGAACTCCTTGTTCTTAAGCTCTTTGAAGCGCGAACGGTCCTTGCGCTCGGAAGCAGGCGCGGCGGAATAGCCCATCATCAATACTGAAATCATCCAGCGGCGATGTTCAACCTCCGATAAAACATCAAGATCCTTCTCGGAAAGAGCGTCGACCGCGGCGCGGGTAGGCTCCAGCCCGAAGGCGCGGAGTTTCAGCGGAATCGAGGCGGCGCTGGCGATGCTCGAGAGTTTGTGGGCGAAGGACAGCCGAGCCCAGGCCTCGTCGGGCGTCGCGCTCCCGCCGCCATACTTCCTGTCGTACAGGAAATTGACCCTCTTCCCGTAAAGCGAACGGCGCAGGAAAAGCGCGTCGCTGCCCTCCGAGGCCTCGCCGAAAATCGTGAGCGAGCCGAACTGCCCGGTCGCGCGGGCGGCCTCCAACATCTCCGGATGGTCTTTCTGATACACGGCTACCGGAATACCGGCCTTATACAGGGCCTTCGGCAGATGCAGGGCCGCAGAAATACATTCAGCAGCATCTTCATAGCAAAGTACAAGCACCAGCTTCTGAGCCGGATCGTCAGCCCACTTCGCCAGCAGTCCGCGCGTCAGTTCGGACGAGAGGTGGCTGTCGATGAACTCCCACTCCACGTCGAGGAAGTCGCCGTAGCCGTTCTGAGGAACGTAGCCCGTGCGGCCGACAGGCGAAATGTAGGTATAGTGCGAAAGATCGAAAAGACTCCGGTGGTTAGCAACGTAATTGTCCATCTTCTCCTGCATGCCGGTATCGACGAACGAGACAACTGTCCGGCTGCCCTTGGGGAAATGGCAGATCTGCGCGGCCACGCTCGCGATCGAGCGCCCGACGCGTCCAAAGCCGGCGATGACGATGCGCAGCGACTGACCGTCTGAAGGCACGGGCAGGAACTCGGTGTCTACCAGCAGCTGCTCGGCCAGGTAATCGCTGGCGTTGACTATCTCCACCTGCAGGCGCGAGTCGGCAGGCGAGGGCAGGTAGTTGAACACGTCCATGCTCGAGTGCATCTCCAGCGTCACGAAGCAGGGGATGGCAGGGCCCTTAGTGCCCTCGCATATCGAGCGCAGCAGGCCGAGAGTCCAGACGCTCACGGAGTCGTGGGCGGGCTCATCGTCCTCGCCGATAATGTAGATTCGGGCAGCGGAAGAAACGCAGGCGCTGCGGAGGTCGTCTTCGTTGGCCCTCTCGCCGCGATACCATATCAGGCGCTTGCAGAACTTCGGGTCGTCCAGCGCCGTCTCAACCAAGTCGCGCAGCGCCTCCACGTCTGAAGACGTCATCACCGCGATATCGCATCCCTCGAACTCACGCTCGCCCTTAAGCGCGCGGAGCATGTCGAGCAGCTGCCTCCCGCCGCCGAGGATGAGGACATGGCCGCGAAGCTTGTAGCGCCTCTCGCCCTTGCGGTACTTCTCCGAAATATTGTCGAATACGTTGGAAAAGGCCGAAACTGTAAGGGCGTTCAGGACCAGGATTCCGCCGAAGGCGATAAGCAGGCTGAAGAAGTTCAGCGCACCCTGGCTTCCGGCCTTAGCCTCGAGCGGGTAGCTGCCGGGGTCGAGATAAAGGTTGAGGATTTCAGTCCAGCCCAGGGCCCAGAAACTTCCGAGCAGCACGAGGACTAGAAACAGCGCCAGAGCTATTCCGGCGAGCCAGGCAAGCTGTTTACCTTCTCCCTCGGAGAGTATTCGGTCAATTTTGCGTCTCAGCATATGCTTCCTGAATATATTTGTCTATGTCTTTAAGTTCGATGTCTCCGCGGAATTCGCGAACGAGTTCGATACGCTCGTTGTTGTCGGTGAACATCTTACGGAAATTCAGTACCCATTCGTTGTCGGGATCGATTTCCTTAAGGAGGTTGCCTCCTTCGAGAGCGGCTACATAAGCCATGTCGGCGATGTGGGCGAGCGGCTCGTCCGTCTGGGAGAACTTCCATTCGATGCCCTGGGATTTCATAAGTTCACACGCAGAAAGCGTAAGGAGCATATGGAACGACAGGTAAGTCTGAAGGGCCTCTGCCCAGCTGAAGAAGTTGGACGCCTTATAGAACAACTGCATCGAGGGGATGAAACGTACGAATTCCTCGAGCGCACGGTCGTAGCGTCCTTCGGTCATGAGGACAGACAGGGCGTTGATGATGAGATTGTATGATTTGAACCGAGCCTCGAAAGTCTCCTGATTGAGCTCGAGGTCGTCGACTATCGCATAGTACTCGTCGAAGAACTGATCCAGGAGCTCCATGCGCTTCTTCTTGGAGATCAGCGCTGATTTGGTGCCGGCCTGGGCGACGAGCGGGAAGAGCGCGGTAAAGCGCTCCTTCGCGCTCTTTGCGCCGCTGCCGGCCCCGCCCCGCAGAGCCTCCGCTTCATCCTTCATACCCTTCTTCTGATACTGCATCAACAGCAGGGCTGAGATCATCGAAATAAGTTGCTTTGAGCCCGGGAATCCGAGCGAGTCGCTCCTGCGGGCGGCTTCAAGCGCCTTCTCAAGGTTGGGGATGGACTCACGCTGGCCTGCCAGAACGCTTGCGAAGGTGAAGGGGTCCGCGCCGTTCAGGTCTTCTACCTTGACGTCGTCCAGCCAGTGCGACATCAGAGCGTGGATCTTTTCCCGCTCCTCCTTAAGATCAGCGAGCGCGGTAAGGACGTCCATCATCAGCTGCAGTCGCTGCCGGGCAGGCAGCGCCTTGCAGTAGTCTTCGAAATCAACCGAGTCGAGGTAGCCCTCGCGCAGCAATTGGCGGATCTGCGGCCCATGGAAATGGACGAGATCGCTCATCTGCTGTCCGTGGAGATAGTCGCCCTCGACCATGTAGGCCGCGAAATGAGAAGGATCGCAGCCGCCGAGCGCGAAGTACAGGCCCATGGTCTCCCGCAGCGAATCGCTGGGGTCAAGCGTAAGGATGTACTCGGAAATCTGCTTCTGGCGTCCGCCGAGGCCGTCTTCCGGGCGGGTGATATACTTGGCTCTCCAGAGGTGGCGGGCATGGTCCTCGTAGAAGAAGTCGTGGAGGAAATTCATCGCGCGGTAGAACTGGACCATATCCCAGTCCTCGCCGGCGAAATGGGCTACGTCGCTTTCGCGAAGACCGCCCGGCGCCGCCGCAATAGTCCAGATTGCCTGGCGCATATTCTCTCCCAGCGCGAGGTTCTTCACTATCTGGTTGACCATGAAGGTCATGATGTCGTAAGTGGCATCCGGCATATCCTTCCAGATGTCCTCGAGATAGCCGTTGATGGCATCGATCTGGCTGCCCTTTTTGCCGCGGATTTGCCGGAAGTCTTCCTGGGTGAGCGACTCGAAGATGCGGAAGATGCTGTGGACCTTCAGAGGGGAGAGCGTCTTCTTCTTCGAGGTGGCAGCCTTAATCATCTGCTTTTTTATCTTCTCCGGAAGTTCGAGGAAGAAGGTCTGCTCGTAATTCTCGATGAGCTCGGTAGCAGCCTCTTCATCGGCCTCGACTCCAATCATCATTTTTCTGGACAGATAAGGATATGCTTCCAGGACCTTTTCGCGGGCTTCGCTTTCGTCCTGGAGGTTGATCATTACATTGACGTCGTCCTTTATGTGATCGAGCCAAGGCATATAGAGGTCCTTGGGAGAGGTTGTCTCCAGGGCCTCGACGTCGTCCATATAGATGTAGATATAGTTGTCTTCCGCGGCTTCTTCGACCAACTCTTCGAACAGATTGAAAAGCTCCGGTTCGGGCATTTTCCCGAGCATAAGCTCGTCTTCCGGGAGTTCTTCGCGGCCGACGCGCTCGGCGAGTTCGTGGATCCAGCGGGCGATAACCGGGCGCATAGACGAACTGTACTCCGACAGTCCGAACACGGCCAGCAGGCGGATGACATCCGTATCCTCGTCCCACTGTACATAATCCTGGACCATGTGGGTGCTGGCGCCGTAGCCCTGGACATACCAAACCGCTACATCGGAGGAATCGTCCTCATCCTCTTCCTCATCCTCATCCTCGTCTTCCTGGTCATCTTCGTCGTCATAGACGTCGAGCTCGATGGAGCCGGGCAACAGCCTCAGCAGGGTCGACTCTTCGAGCTCCTTTTCCTGAGCCCACCAGGTCGCGGTACCTTCCTGCTCTTCGCGCGCCGTCTCGGCTTCGATCTGCCGGGCGAGCTGCTCGGTGACTATCCGCTCGAATTCGTCGGAACTGAATCCTCCGTCGGCCCAGTCCAGATGATAAGGGGTACAACGGTCGTCTGCGCCGCCGCGCTCGCCGAAGAGGTGCTGGACTTTCTGCTTAAGAGTATCAAGACGCCTGAGGTTCTCGGGGTCAGTGTCGCAGAAAGTGGGCTTCAAGTCCTCGGGGATTCCCTCGTACGAAGCGTCGTCTCGCAGGAAAAATAGGACGTGTGATGAATCGAAACTGCCCTGCGACAGGGCGCCGTAGACTATCTCCATCTCGGTCACTGAGCAGCCTGCCGTGCCAGCGAGTATTTCGCGTTCTTCGTCCGAGAGCCCGGCTATGAACTCTTTCCACCTCTCTACGGGCGGCACCCATCCATAGCGGCGGCCGATCAGGCCGATGAAGAACGGGCGCGAGCTGTCGATGCAGCTCGTACAGACGGAGAGGACCTTACGCTCGCTTTCCGCCTCGCTCATATTAGAGGTGTTTACTCCGAGCCGAAGGTCTATCGCCTGAAGCTCCACCCTGCGGTCGCGAAAGCGCCGGTTGAGGGCAGGAATGACTTTGAACTTGATGACATCCCTCTCGAAGTCCATATCCTTGAAGGTGGACGAGAGGAATATGTTGTAGCGGCGCCAGGAGCCTGACGTAGAGCTGCTCATATTACTTTATTTTAAGAGATGTTCTTACTACTATCCAGTCGTAGTGTTTTGAGACCTCGGACAGAGACTCGTAAGGTACGAGGTCGGTGTGGATCTTCCTGTCTTCGGCCTTCGCCTTGCCGGGACGGTAGCCGGCGGCACGGTGTGAGGCCTCCCAGCGGAGGTGTTCGCCGATAGCCAGATACTCCAGGACCTTTTCTGTCTCGGGATCTGCACCGCTGTAGTGTTTGTCTTCGTAGGTTACAGGAATGTCATTCCAGACACCCTCATACTTCGGACCGAACAGGTCGCTGAGCTGGCTCTTGACCTTGCGGTGGAAGTAATCGGAATAGTCCTGAGAGGTCTTGCGCCAGAGTTCCTGGACTTTCCAGAGCGGAGTCTTGTCTGAAGCGAGAATCGCTTTAGCCCTGTCTTCCCAGCTCACGAAGACGGTTCCGGCGGATGCGGTGTATCCGTCGTAGAAGACGCGGGCATATTTCGCTGTGTCTCCTCCGGTAATGTTGTCGTAGGTCCAGATCTTTTCGCGTTCGCCGAACGGGATGATCTCTACTCCATAGTTCTCTTTCGAGAATTTGATAGTGTCTGCGTATGCCTGAGTGCTTTCCAGACGGACCGCGATTACGAAACCGTTGGCCCCGTTAGCCTGCTCGTCTATCGCCGCGCCTTCGACCTGAATGGGGTTCTTGCTCATCACGAAGAAGCGCTTCGCGATCTGGAGTGCGGTCTTCATAGTGGCCTCGTCGTCTCCGAGCGAGATTCCTACCCAGTTGAGGGCGGGAAGACGCTCGTCCAGCAGTTTGCGGAACTCGGCGCTCTCGGAATTGATGGCGTGGAAGACGATCCTTCCGTCTGTCAGTCCCGGGTGATTCTCCTTGAACGAAGGGACGAGAGCGTCCATATTGCTGTCTACTGCATCGATTCTCAGCGGTACCTGTTTCTTGTCCTTCCCGACGAACGCGCCCCACTCATAGAGGAATTCGGTCACTCCCTGGCCGCATCCTCCGAAGCCGATCACCATCGATTCGAAGCGCGATTCTACATAGCCCAGGCGCTTGCCTGCCTCGTCCGTCGCTACCTTTACAAACCGGACGGGGTACAAATCCTCCTCGCGCTTGAGGCTCGCGGCCGAAAGGGCGGAAGGGTCTACCAGATGCAGGCGCGGGTGAGCGATAGGAAGCTGCTCGGTCAGGATATTTCCGCTGGCGGCGAACCATATCTGGGCCTTGCCGCGCTTGTCGAGCCTGATCGCGACGGCGATGTTGTTCGAAAGGTCCTCGGACAGCAGATAGACGCAGGTCGATTCGAGGGCGAGCCAGCGGTCGAGTCTGCGAAGCGAGAGCGTTCCCTTGATGACTGTCGCCCACGGCGCTTCCTGGCGCAGCCTGCCGACCAGCGGGGATTCGACCCTGATTCCGCGGATTACTCCGAAGAAATCCATCTTTCCTCTCTGGCTGTTCGGAATATGGGCGGCATCGTCCAGGACGACGATTCTGCCCTTGCCCTTGAGGCTGCGGGCGAGGCTGATGCTGCGGGGATTAACTCCGATAATAAGGTGTACCGGGGCCTTGCTCTTACCCAGAGTGTTGAACCATAGCCAGATACGGCTTTCGAGCTTGCGCGCGAAGACGTGGATTGCGGCCAGAGAGGTCGTCCACACAGCGCAGAGCATAAGGCCGTACAGGATGATCAGGTTGCCGACATTGCCTTCTCCGAAGAAGAAGTTGTTTACCATCCCTATCGTGTACGCCCTGAACAGGAAAAGATCCAGTCCAGTCAGGACGCTCATCACCAGATGCGGGATGAATGCTTTGACGCCGGCGTAGGCCTGCCAATAAAGCAGGATTCCACCCAGCGCCACCAGCGCCGCGCAAACCCACAAAAGCCCGGGTTTGCGTCTGACTACGATAAGTGTAACAATGAAATACAGTACGGCGATCGCCGCCACTACGAGTTGAAGAGCAATAGTATTCATCTTAAGTACTTATTACCTTCAAATATAATGATTTCTCCGAAGAAATCATCAGGTTACTCGCCCAGTGTCGCTACCATTACTGCTTTGATTGTGTGCATACGGTTTTCAGCTTCGTCGAAGACGATGCTGGCGGGGCTTTCGAAGACCTCTTCGGTAACTTCTACGCCGTCCAGTCCGAACTTCTGGTACACATCCTCTCCCGCCTTAGTGTCTCTGTTGTGATAAGAAGGAAGGCAGTGCATGAACTTGCAGTCAGGGTTGCCGGTGCGCTTCATAAGAGAAGCATTTACCTGGTAAGGTTTCAAAAGTGATATTCTCTCCTTCCAAACCTCGTCCGGTTCTCCCATCGAGACCCAGATATCGGTGTAGATAAAGTCGCAGCCCTTCACTCCGGCGTCTACATCGTCGGTGATGGTGATGCGGGCTCCGGTCTGCTCGGCGACCTTCTGACACTCGGCGACGAGCTCGGCGGCCGGCTGCAGGGATTTAGGCGCAACGACACGTACGTCCATTCCCATCTTCGCACCGCCTACCAGCAGGGAATTGCCCATATTGAAACGTGCATCGCCAAGGTAGGCGTAGCTGATCTGATTCAAAGGCTTGTTGGAGTGTTCCCTCATCGTAAGGAAGTCCGCGAGGATCTGAGTGGGGTGGAACTCGTTCGTAAGGCCGTTCCATACTGGGACTCCGGAGTATTTGGCGAGTTCTTCGACCGTAGTCTGTGCAAATCCGCGGTATTCGATTCCGTCGTACATGCGTCCGAGAACGCGGGCGGTGTCTTTCATCGTTTCCTTGATTCGGATCTGGCTGCCGGTA
>JAEESD010000105.1 GCA_016286145.1 Bacteroidales bacterium
CCACCCGGCGATTTCGGGAAGGACCTCGAAGAAGCGCGGGCAGCCCGTGAGCATGTCGTCCGTGACTCCGTTGTCCTTCGACGCCTCGGGGGCGATATGCCTCTGGCTTTCCGTTTCGTAGTCCCAGGGAAGTATCTTCCATGTCTTTATACGGTTTTCCCCGTCGGGGAACACCTTTACGAAACTGAGTTCGATAATTGAATCCGCAGGAATGTTCAGGCCCGTGCTTTCGATATCGAAAAAGAGCAGGGGTCTGGTGAGGTTGAGTTCCATCTGCTGAGTCTTATGAAACGATTATCGGCATGATGATGCCGCAGATCTTCTCGCTTTCTGCCTCTTCCTCTGAAGGAACGATGAGGGCGGCGCGGCGAGGATCGGCGAACTTCATCACTACAGTCTCGCAGGTCATATTGCTGAGGATTTCGATCAGGAAGCTGCTCTTGAAGCCGATGCTGAGCTCGGTTCCGGAGTAGTCGCAGCTGATCTTTTCGTAGGCGGCGATTGCGAAGCCGAGGTCCTGGGCGGTAATCTCGAGCTGGCCGGGCTTAAGGTCGAACTTGATGTGGTTCGAGGCTTTGTTTGCACAAACGGCAACACGGCGGACAGTATCGAGGAGCTGAGCCCTTTCAATCTTCAGGATATTGCTGTTGTTCTGAGGGATGACGTCGCGGTATTTAGGATACCTGCCTACGATGAGGCGGCATACCATCATAGTCTGACCGAACTTGAAGACTGCAGTATTGGTATCGAAGGAAACCTCTACCGTCTCGACTTCCTTTCCGAGGATGCTCTTAAGAACACCTGCGGGCCTTTTGTGGAGGATAAAGGAAGCCTCGGCCGGAGCCTGAAGGTCTTCGTCTGTATAGCAGATAAGTTTGTGTGAGTCTGAGGCAACGAGGGTAGTACTCTGAGTACCCATATCGAAGAAAATACCGTTCATCGCGGGGCGCATCTCGTCGTCTGCGGTAGCGTAGATAGTTCCGCTGATACCGTCTGCGAGGGCCTGAGCAGGGAATACGAAGGTCTGAGCGTCATCTCCGGCGCCTACGATCTCGGGATAGTCCTCTGCAGGGAAGAAAGGCAGGGAGGAATTACCGTTTGCCCAGGTACACTCGAACGAGCTGTCAGAGGTAGTCTTGATCTGAACGGGCTGATCGGGAAGGGCCTTGATCAGATCTATCATCTGACGGGCGGGTACAGCGATTGAACCTTCTTCGCGGAGTTCTACTGCGAGGGTCGTACGGAGGGTGAGCTCCTGGTCGGAGGCGGTAATCTCAAGGTTGCCGTCCTTGGCAACGAAGAGGAAGTTTTCAAGAATAGGAAGCACCGACTTTGCGGGGATGGCCTTCGAGACATCCATTATGCTCTTGAGGAGTTCTGCACTCGAAACGTTGAATTCCATATATTTTCTTCTTTTGTTTTTATCTGGGCAAATATAACAAATATCCCGGATATTTGGCATACAATTTGACTTTATAAAATCCGTTCGATGAATAATTGTAAAAACATCAATAGTACTATGCGTAAAACCGTATTTTCTCTTTTGGCAGCGCTTGGCCTGATGGCAGCGGTGCCTGCTTATTCTGTCAATTTGTCAGAACCTCAGCGTGATTATCCAGATTTCACTTATGCCGCGGAAACAGCTGTCGAGGCAGTCGTTTATGTAGAAGTAACAGTAACCCAGACTTACCAGATGCCGCAGATAGACGACCCGTTCTTCCGTTTCTTCTTCGGAGACGAGTTCTCCCAGCCCCAGAACAGGGAACGCAAGGGCAGCGGCTCGGGCGTCATCATCCGCCCGGACGGCTATATCGTTACAAACAACCATGTAGTCTCCCAGGCCTCCAAGGTCCGCGTCACCCTTAACAACAACCGTTCTTATGATGCGACCGTAATCGGAACCGACCCGGCTACCGATATCGCTCTTATAAAGATAGAAGAGAAGGGCCTTCCCGCTCTTACCCTCGCAGACTCTGATAAACTCCGTCTCGGTGAGTGGGTCCTCGCTATCGGATCTCCTTACGATCTGCGTTCAACCATCACCGCCGGTATCGTCAGCGCAAAGGGCCGTACGATGCCTAATTACACCGGTGAATTCAAGATCGAATCCTTTATCCAGACAGATGCTGCAGTCAACCCCGGAAACTCCGGAGGAGCCCTTGTCAACAAGAAGGGAGAACTGGTGGGCGTAAATACCGCAATTATCTCTCAGACAGGCTCTTACACAGGATATTCTTTCGCAGTTCCTTCCAATATCGTCAAGAAAACCGTCGCAGACCTTATGGACTTCGGAACCGTCCGCAGGGCTAAGCTCGGAGTCGTAATGCGCGCAGTTGATGAAAAAACTGCAGAAGAGATGAAACTTTCAAGCCTCGAGGGCGTATATATTGTTGAGGTCGGCAAAGGCGGAGCCGCAGAGAAGGCCGGAATCAAGGAAGGAGACGTGCTCCTTACCGTAGACGGAAAACCTATTACCGGTACTTCTTCTCTGCAGACTATAGTGAACGGATATCACCCCGGCGACGTAGCAATCGTCTCATTCGTTCGCGACGGCAAGACCCGCACCGTTAAGGTGACCTTTACCAGCGAATCGGAAACAACCCCGACAGCTCTCGATGACGGAACCGTTCTGTTCTACGGAGCGAAGCTGAAGGCAGCAGATTCGAAGACCCTGTCTTCTCTGCGCATCAAATCGGGTGTCGAGGTAGTCTCCGTAGGTAACGGAAAACTTGCTGCCGCCGGCGTACAGGATGGTCTGATCATCAGATTCGTTAACGATCAGCCCGTCTCTAAGCCTCAGGACGTAGTAGAGCAGGCAGGAAAAGCCGGTAGGGTGGTAGTCATCGAAGGAGTCACTCCTACAGGCAGATCAGTCTTCTTTGCAGTCCCTAAGGAGTAGCAAAGTTTTAGACAGATAATGAGACAACTTAAGATTACAAAAAGCATCACCAACCGCGAGAGCGCCTCGCTGGACAAGTATCTCCAGGAAATCGGTCGCGAAGAGTTGGTGTCACCGGAAGAAGAAGTAGAACTCGCGCAGAGAATCCGTAAAGGAGATCAGGAAGCGCTTGAAAAACTGACAAAGGCAAACCTCAGGTTCGTGGTTTCTGTTGCAAAGCAGTACCAGAACCAGGGCCTCAGCCTCCCGGACCTTATCAACGAAGGTAACCTCGGACTTATCAAGGCGGCGGAGAAATTCGATGAAACCCGCGGTTTCAAGTTCATCTCCTACGCAGTGTGGTGGATCCGCCAGAGTATCCTCCAGGCCCTTGCAGAGCAGAGCCGTATCGTACGTCTCCCTCTGAACCAGGTCGGATCTCTGAATAAGATCAACAAAGCGCTTGGCCGCTTCGAGCAGGAAAACGAGCGTCAGCCTTCAACCGAGGAACTTGCCGAGATGATCGACATCCCCCGCGATAAGATTGCCGATACCTTAAGGGTCTCAGGAAGACACGTAAGCGTAGACGCCCCCTTCGTTGAGGGCGAAGACAACAGCCTTCTGGACGTCCTCCCGAACGACGATTCGCCTATGGCAGACAAAGGCCTTACCAACGAATCGCTCAGTACGGAAATCGAGCGTTCGCTCCAGATCCTCACTCCCCGCGAAAGGGAGATCATCAAGTGTTTCTTCGGCATCGGCTGCCAGGAAATGACTCTTGAGGAGATCGGAGAGAACCTCGACCTTACCAGGGAGCGCGTACGTCAGATCAAGGAAAAAGCTATCAGGAAGCTCAAGAAACCCTCTGCAAGCAAACTCCTTAAGACTTATCTGGGATAATGACTGCAGAACAGTTTCTTGCCGCGAAGGCCTCAGAGGCCGTCAAGGCCCTTTACGGCGCGGATTTTCCCGCCGAGTCGCTTCAGGTAGCCGTAACCCGTAAGGAATTCGAGGGAGACTATACCCTGGTCGTATTTCCCCTCCTGAAGACCTCGCATCAGGCCCCGGAAGCAACAGGGAACTCAATAGGAGAATACCTCAAGGCAAACTGCCCTGAGGTTTCTTCGTACAATGTAGTGAAGGGTTTCCTCAATATCTGCCTCTCCGGCGCTTACTGGAGAGAGGCCTTGCAGGGAGTCGTTGAAGACAAGGAGTTCGGCCACCTTCCCCAGACCGGGAAGACCGTGATGGTAGAGTTCTCCTCGCCCAACACGAATAAGCCCCTTCACCTTGGCCACATCCGCAACAATCTGCTCGGCGCTTCAGTTTCCGAGATTCTGAAGGCTGCGGGCAACAAGGTGATAAAGTCTACCCTCGTCAACGACCGCGGAGTACATATCTGCAAGAGTATGTATGCCTGGGAGAAGCGCTTCAACGGTGCTACCCCCGAGTCTACCGGTAAGAAAGGCGATCATCTCGTAGGCGACTGCTATGTCGAGTATGCGAAGATGGAAAAGGAAGATCCTTCGGTAGCAGACGACGTACATAAGATGCTGGTAGACTGGGAAAAAGGAGACGAACACGTCCGCGCTCTCTGGAAGATGATGAACGGCTGGGTGTTTGACGGCTTTGCCCAGACTTACAAGGCTCTCGGAATCAGTTTCGATCGTACTTACTACGAGTCCCAGACCTATCTTCTCGGAAAAGAGTTGGTCCAGAAAGGCCTCGAGATGGGAGTTTTCCAGCGCGACCCGGACGGATCAGTGTGGTGTGATCTTACTGCAGACGGTCTTGACCGCAAGCTCCTTCTCCGTTCGGACGGTACTTCCGTCTATATGACCCAGGATCTCGGTACTGCCGAGAGGCGTTTTGCCGAATATAGCCTGGACTCCCACGTCTATGTCGTAGGAAACGAGCAGGACTATCATTTCCAGGTCCTGAAGCTCGTCCTCGCAAAGCTCGGTTTCGACTGGGCTGAGCGTATCTATCACCTCAGCTACGGAATGGTCGAGCTCCCCGAGGGAAAGATGAAGTCCCGCGAGGGAACGGTAGTAGATGCAGACGACCTTATCGAGTCTATGTACAACGAGGCCAAGGCCGCTTCCGATGAATCCGGCAAGCTCGCCGACCTCAGCGCAGAAGAAAAAGACGCTCTCTATCACATGATTGGTCTCGGTGCCCTGAAGTACTTCATCCTTAAGGTCGACCCCAAGAAGACTATGCTCTTCAACCCTAAGGAATCGATCGACTTCAACGGCAATACCGGTCCTTTTATTCAGTACACCCACGCCCGCATCCGCAGCATCCTTCGCAAGGCGGCGGAGCAGGGCCTGAAGTCCTGTGTCGCAGACAGCGCGGAGTTGAGCCCGAAGGAAGTCAGGCTCGTGAAGATTATCTCAGCCTACCCTGAAAAGATACGCGAAGCGGCGGATAACTTCTCTCCCGCAGTTCTGGCTAATTATTCTTACGACCTTGCCAAAGAATTCAACCAGTATTACCACGATACCCAGATTCTTCGTGAACCGGATGCTGTTCTTCTCAGTATGAGACTGCTGCTTATCGGTGTTGTCGCAGACGTTTTGAGAGGCGCTATGGGGCTGCTCGGCATTAATTTGCCGGATCGGATGTAGAATTATTTTTTTATTCCGATTAATAGCCTTAATATTGCACCACAAAATCTAAACGATATGATAACAGACGGAAAGAAAAGACACGTAGTCAGTTACGAAAATATGTCCCCGGAACTCTCAGCAGCCTTTGCCGAGAAGTATCCCCGTGGTTTCAACGATTACCTGAATGATTTGGTGAAGTACCCGAAACCG
>JAEESD010000106.1 GCA_016286145.1 Bacteroidales bacterium
ATCGGCCGTATTATTATGTCCTACTACGCTTCGGTCTACACCCGTACCGTTCTTGGGACTAAGATAAAGGACAGTACCGCCGGGTTCCTCTGCTACTCCAGAAAAGTACTTGAAGGGATCGACCTGGACGCAGTCAAAATGAAGGGCTACGGTTTCCAGATTGAGATGAAATATACCGCAGTTAAGAAAGGCTTCCAGGTCGCGGAAGTTCCGGTAATTTTTGTCAACCGTAAGGCCGGAACCTCCAAGATGTCCGGCAGTATCTTCGGCGAAGCGTTCTGGGGCGTCATAGGACTGAGATTCCGTAAATTCTGATGAAAAAACACTATCTGAACTTCATCGCTGACCGTCTGCAGTGTAAGGATTGGCAGATTGAGAACTGCGCCCTTATGTTTGAAGACGGTAATACCATCCCCTTCATCAGCCGTTACCGCAAGGAAAAGACTGGCGGGATGGACGACGCCCAGGTCGCGGAGGTCAAACACTGGGTAGATGTCTTTACGGAGATGGAAACCCGCAAACAGACCGTCGTGGCCGCGATTGAAGCGGCCGGAGCTCTGACCGACGAACTGCGAAAGACTATCGAAAAATGTGTGTCCGGGACCGAACTCGAAGATATCTACCTCCCCTATCGTCCTAAGCGCAGGACCAGAGCCACGGTCGCAAAAGAGCTCGGGCTCGAGCCGCTGGCAGACACTATGTGGGATCTGCGGACTACAGACCCTGTCGCGAGCGCAAAACCCTATGTCAAGGACAAGGTAGCCAGCGTCGAGGACGCCCTTGCCGGGGCGCGCGACATAATCGCGGAGCGTCTCAGCGAGACTGCTTCGATCCGCGAGGGGCTGCGCGCCGTCTACCGCAACCGCAGGATAGTCTCCTCCGTCACCAAAACGGCCAAGGACAATCCCGAAGCCGACAAATACCGCAGCTATTTCAATTTCACGATGCCCCTTTCGCGCATCCCTGCCCACAACCTGCTGGCGATGCTTCGCGCCGAGAACGAGGGTTACCTCAGCATCTCGGTCGACGCGGACCCTCAGCGCTGCGCCGAGCAGGTGTATTCGGGCTTCTGCCGTGACCACGGCAGGCCGTCACCTGCGCTCGCAGCGCAGATCAGGGAGGCGTCGGAGGACTCGTTCGAGCGTCTGCTGGACCCTTCGATCACCAACGGGGTGATCAAGGAGGCCAAGCAGAAAGCGGACATAGAGTCCATCGCCGTTTTCGGCGAGAATCTGCGCCAGCTGCTGCTCGGCGCGCCGGTCGGCCAGAAAAGGACCATGGCCATAGACCCGGGCTTCCGAAACGGCTGCAAGATCGCCGTGCTCGACGAACAGGGAGCCCTGCTCTACCATACGATTATATTCCCGCATCCCCCTCAAAGCGAGAAGGTTAAGGCCCTCGTCGCCGTCCAGGAGATGCTTGAAAAATACCGGATCGAGGCGGTCGCGATCGGAAACGGAACGGCCAGCCGTGAGACCGAAGAATTTATGAAAAGGGTCTCGCTGCCCCAGGGCTGTAAGGTATGGACCGTCAGCGAAGACGGCGCCAGCATCTACAGCGCCTCCGAGGTAGCCCGCAAGGAATTCCCGGACGAGGATGTGACCGTCCGCGGCGCGGTAAGCATCGGTCGAAGGCTGATGGACCCGCTGGCCGAGCTGGTGAAAATCGACCCGAAGAACCTCGGAATCGGGCAGTATCAACACGACGTAGACCAGAATCTCCTCAAGGAGAAGCTGGACAACACGGTCGAGTCCTGCGTAAATGCGGTCGGGGTCAACCTGAATACGGCCTCCCCTTACCTGCTGGCTTATGTAGCCGGAATCGGCCCGTCGCTGGCGGAGAATATAGTCGCCTACAGGACTGCCAGTGGCGGATTCAAGAGCCGCGCCGAGCTGCTGAAGGTGCCGCGCCTGGGCTCGAAGGCCTTCGAGCAGTGCGCCGGCTTCCTTCGCGTTCGAGGCGCAAAGAACCCTCTCGATGCCAGCGCGGTTCACCCCGAATCTTACGGGATAGTTGATAAGATGGCCCGCGATCTGGGCGTTACTACCGGCGAACTTATCGGGAACGCCGAGTTGCTCGGAAAGATCAAGCCCGAGGCTTATGTTACCGCCGATAAGGGCCTGCCTACGATCAACGATATCCTCAAGGAGCTCGCGAAACCGGGCCTCGACCCGCGCGAACAAGCCTCCGAATTCAGCTTCGCCGACGATGTCCACGACCTTACGGACCTCAAGATAGGGATGGAACTACCCGGAATCGTTACGAACATCACCAACTTCGGCGCCTTCGTAGATATCGGCCTCCACGAAAACGGCCTTATCCACGTAAGCCAGATGGGGGCCCGCGGCCAGGTAGACCCGACCAAGGTCGTCAAACTCCACCAGCACGTGCTGGTTACGGTAGTCTCCGTCGACCTCGATCGTAAGCGCATCGGCCTAAGATTGAATAAAAAGTGCTAACTTTGACGCAAATCACATAATAATGAACTACCGTACTGTTATAACCGCCATTGCAGCCGTCGCATTCTCTATCGCGGCCTCGGCTCAGAATTTCACAGAGTGGATCGATCCCGCAGTCAATGAAATCAACCGCGCGCCTATGCACGCAGATTTCTTCGCCTACGAAAACGAGGAAGTAGCGACTCCGGATCAGAGCGCCAACTATATGTCCATCAATGGAGTATGGAAGTTTAAGTGGGTTAAGGACGCCCACTCCCGCAAGACCGACTTCTGGAAGAGCGACTTCGACGACTCGGGGTGGTCGAATATGCCCGTTCCCGGCATCTGGGAGCTCAACGGCTTCGGCGATCCTCTCTATTTGAACATAGGTTATGCGTGGAGGGGTCATTATGAGAACAATCCTCCTATTCCCCCGATTGTAGAGAACCACGTCGGACATTACCGCAATACTTTCACCGTCCCCGCTGAGTGGAAAGGCAAGAACATTATGATCCACTTCGGTTCGGTGACCAGCAATATCTACCTCTGGATCAACGGAAAATTCGTCGGATACAGCGAAGACAGCAAACTCGCCGCAGAATTCGACGTTACCGATTTCGTAAAGCCCGGACAGGACAACCTGATTGCCTTCCAGGTATATCGCTGGAACGACGGAACCTACGCAGAAGACCAGGATTTCTGGCGCCTCTGCGGAGTCGCGCGCGACAGTTATATGTATGCGCGCCCGAAGGGCCACATCGAGGATATCAATGCTACTCCAGACCTTATCAATTCCTACAAGGACGGAACTCTCAACGTCAAGGTTACCCTCAACAAATCAGCCAAGGTCAGTCTCGATCTTTACGATCCTTCAGGAGAGCCGGTCTGCGGAGCAAGCCTTCGCGGCAAAGAGATAGACCACACCTTCCAGGTTAACGAGCCCCTCAAGTGGACTGCCGAAACCCCTAATCTCTATCAGCTCAAGGTTACCCATTTCGACGGAAAGAAGATCGCTGAGGTAGTAAAGATCAACGTAGGCTTCAGAAAGATTGAAATCGTTGATTCCCAGGTACTTGTAAACGGCCAGCCCATCCTCTTCAAGGGTGTCAACAGACACGAACTGGATCCCGACGGAGGTTATGTAGTAAGCCGCGAGCGTATGCTTCAGGATGTAATGATAATGAAGCAGAACAACATCAACGCAGTCCGAACATCCCATTATCCCAACGACAGTTTCTTCTACGATATCTGCGACAAATACGGTATCTATCTTATCGCCGAGGCCAACTTCGAAGGCCACGGAATGGGATATAAGGAAAAGACACTCGGCAATAATCTGGACTACGATCTGACCCTCTGGCAGCGCAATCAGCGAAACATCAAGGCTAACTACAATCACCCTTCGGTCATTTTCTGGTCGATGGGCAATGAGTCCGGCTACGGAATCATCTTCGCCAAGAATTACTATCGTATCAAATCTGAGGATCCTACCCGTCCGATACATTACGAGATGGCCGGATACTACGACGGCCTGGCGGATATCTACTCTGTAATGTATTCAAACTACGAGCAATGCCAGAAGTATTGCGAAGACTCTACTCAGGTTAAGCCTATGATACTCTGCGAGTATGCCCACGCGATGGGTAACTCGATGGGAGGATTCAAGGAATACTGGGAGCTCATTCGCAAGTATCCCAAGTTCCAGGGCGGATTCATCTGGGACTTCGTAGACCAGGGTCTCCACGAAAAAGGTCTGAACGGAGCTGACATCTACTCCTATGGAGGAGATTACAACACCTACGATCCTTCAGACAACAACTTTAACTGCAACGGACTTATTAATCCGGACCGCAGGCCCAATCCCCATATGTATGAGGCAGCTTACTGGATGCAGAATATCTGGACAGAACTCGCAGATTCCGGAAAAGTCGTCATCACCAACGAGAAATTCTTCACTGATCTTGACAATGTAGCCCTGAGGTGGGAAGTTCTGAAAAATGGTGAGTTCGTACGCGGCGGTGCTATCGACACCCTGTGCGTTGGCCCTCAGCAGAAGGCTGAGTACACCATCCCTTATGGAGAGATCTCGGATGATGCCGAATGGCTTCTCAACCTCAGGTACATCCTCAAGGATGGAGAGCCGCTCGTTCCTGCGGGCCACATAGTAGCCCGCCAGCAGCTCGCCCTTACCGCCCCTCTCCCCTGCAACGCTACTCTCGCCCCCGTCAAGGGACGCATCAGCGTTCTCAACGCCAAGAACGTAGTCGTTTCCGGCAATGACTTCAAGATCGTTTTCGGCGAAGACGGATTTATCAAGACCTACGAAGTCGCCGGCCAAAGCCTCCTTGCGGAGGGTGCAACTATCCGCCCGAACTTCTGGCGCGCACCTACCGACAACGACTACGGCGCATCCCTCCAGAAGAAACTCGCTTTCTGGAAAGCTCCCGATTTCGAACTCGAATCCATCTCTACCAATATGGAAGGTGGAGTCCTTAAGGTCAAGGCAGACTATGCCGTATCCGCCCGCTTCGGTCTCTCTCTCATCTACAGGATCAATGCTGCCGGATCGATGCAGATCACAATGAGTATGGACGCTCCCGAGAGCCTGCCCAATCTCTTCCGCTTCGGCCTTCAGATCCCTATGCCGGCCTCGTTCGAGAACATCTCGTACTACGGCCGCGGACCTATCGAGAACTACATCGACCGCCAGGGATATGCCGCTCTTGGAATCTACAATCAGACTGTTACGGAGCAGTACTTCCCTTACGTACGTCCTCAGGAAACAGGTACCAAGACCGATCTGCGCTGGTGGAACATCAGCGAAGAAGGCGGCCTGAAGATCTGCCTTACTTCAGACGCTCCTTTCTCAGCCTCCGCTCTTCACTACACTATCGAGAGTCTCGACAGCGGTCCCGAGAAGCAGCAGATGCACGGAGCCGAAATTCCTCAGGCAGATCTTACCAATCTTCTTGTCGACAAAGTCCAGATGGGACTCGGTTGCGTAGACAGTTGGTACAGCACTCCACGCCCCGAATATATGCTCCCCAGTGGCAAATATGAGTTTAATTTGAAGATAGATATATTGTAAAACTTTTTTTCTATCTTTGCGCTCCCAAGCCACATTAGCTCAGTTGGTAGAGCATCGCATTCGTAACGCGAAGGTCAACAGTTCAAGCCTGTTATGTGGCTCGCAAGGCC
>JAEESD010000107.1 GCA_016286145.1 Bacteroidales bacterium
TATGTACCTGGCTCAGCTGAAGGGTATGAGCGCTGCGGAAGCTCAGCACGAACTTAAGAAGTGGTTCGTCCGCTTCGAGATTCAGGGCTGGTGGGACAAGAAAGTTGAGGAACTCTCGAAAGGTATGGCCCAGAAACTCCAGTTCATTACTACCGTAGTCCACAAACCCAGCCTGATGATCCTCGACGAGCCTTTCTCCGGCTTTGATCCCGTCAATGCCGATATAATCCGTAAGGAAATCCTGAGGCTCAAAGACGAAGGCGCTACTATCATTCTCTCAACACACAATATGGAGAGCGTAGAGGAACTCTGCGACAATATCGCCCTTATCAACAAATCCCAGCTCGTCATTACCGGAGGCGTGGAGGATATTCGCCGCGAATACGGAAACAACAACATCGAACTGGTATATACAGACCAGGACGGCCGTCATACGGAGATACTTCCCAGGGAAACCGACGGAAAGACTACTCTGGAGACATATCTGGCCAAGGGAGTCACCATCAACTCCTACAAGGAGCTGATGCCCAGAATGAACGACATCTTTATTAAACTCGTAACGGAAGGAGTACAGAAATGAGATTCAGAAACATAGGAATAGTAATCAGGCGCGAATACCTTAACCGCGTCAAGAAAAAGAGTTTCCTCGTAACTACCTTCGTGGTTCCTATCCTGATGGCTGCGCTGGTTATCGTGCCCATGGTCCTTATGATGAACACTAAGGAAAAGACCAAGGTGGTCGCAGTCGTAGACCGCTCGGGTATCGTAATGCCCTTCCTTGAGAGCAATGAGGTTATCCGCTATGTAGACGAAGGCTCCCGCGAGCTGGATTCTCTGAAGGTCCATCTGTCTGACTATGGTTACGACGGAGTCCTGAGTATCTCGGAAATCAACGAAGAGAAGAGCGTTTCAGCGGACTTTACCTCCGTGAAACCTATCGGAATGAGCATCAGCGAGATGATGTCCGGCAGAATCAATGCTGCAGTAGAGTCTTACAGAGTAGACTCATACGGTATAGAGGGCCTCGCCCAGATCATGAAGGACGTAAAGTCCAATATCAGGATCCGTTCGTACACTGTAGACGAGGCCTCCGGAGCAGAGAAGATCAGCGATGCCAGCGTAAACTCCATCCTCAGTATGGTCCTGGGTATCTTTATCTTCATCTTCATTACCATGTTCGGCGGAATGGTCATGTCTGCCGTCATCGAGGAAAAATCTAGCAGGGTAGTGGAGGTTCTTATCAGCTCCGTAAGGGCTACCGAGCTTATGTTTGGTAAGATAATAGGCGTAGCGTTGGTCGCTCTTACTCAGTTCCTGCTCTGGATACTGCTCAGCGGTATTCTCATCGCAGCGGCGATGGGAATTATAGTCCCGAAAATGAGCCAGAACGTAGATCCTACTGAAATAATAGCCTCGACCGGTGTAAACCCGGAGATGGTCAATATGCCGTTTGCTACCGGCAATGCGGAGATCGATTCCATCATAGGAACTATCCAGGGACTGAATTTGGGAAGCATCATCGTCTACTTCCTGATCTTCTTCATCCTGGGTTATCTTCTCTATGCTTCGCTCTATGCGGCAATCGGCTCGGCGGTAGAGAATGAAGGAGATACCCAGCAGCTTCAGCTTCCGGTTACTATCCCGCTGATGCTGGGTTATTTCATCGCTCTGTATGCGTTCAACGCGCCTGACAGCTCGATAGCGGTGTGGGGCTCGATGATCCCGTTTACCTCGCCTATCGTAATGCTTGCCCGTATTCCCTTCGGAGTCCCGGTCTGGCAAATAATACTGTCTATCGCGCTTCTCGCGCTGACTACCTTCGGAGGAGCCTGGCTCTCTGCGAAGATCTACAAGGTGGGTATCCTTATGTTCGGTAAGAAGTCGACCTTCAAGGATCTCTGGAAATGGCTCAAAATGAAATAGTAAAATATGAGAAAGCTTCTTGTTTTGCTGTCGGCCGCCGCGTTGCTGTCCTCTTGCGGGACAGTAGTGTGGTCTAGCCTCAGTTGGCATAAAATTCCTGCCGACGGCCATCGTACCGGGGTTACCGCGCCTAGCTCCGATTATCCCGAAGAGCAGATCGGCATTAGCAATGGAGAGTTCTATGCGACCCCGAGCGGAAAGATAATCACCGGAGGCGCGACTCCTAAGGTAGCCCAGATAATGTATCAGGCCCAGCCGGGGATGGCCGATCTCAAGACCGTAATCGGTCGCTCCCTGGAGGGAATGCAGGCCGGCCGGCCCGAGAGTAAGCTCTCAAACTGGACTGTAGATATCTTGATGGAAGAAGCCGAGAAGTATACCGGAATGAAGGTCGATGTGGGTATAGCCAATTTCGGCGGAATCCGTACCTCCGTTCCTCAGGGAGATGTCCTTAAGGACGATCTGGTATCTATGTTCCCCTTCAAGAACTATCTCGCAGTAGTTACCCTTAAGGGCTCCAGACTTCGTGAAATCTTTACCCAGATGGCCCGGCAGGGAGTCCAGGTAGTAGGAGGAGTCAAACTTGTCATAAGTAACGGTGCTCTTCAGAGCGTGTCGGTTGGCGGCAAGCCCCTTGATGACAACAAGACATACAATGTCGCTACTATCGACTTCCTGATGACCGGCGGAGACGGCTATCACCTTGGAGACGGCGCGCTTGAATCGGTCGTTACCGATGTTGCAATGATAGATGCCATCCTCCCGAGGGTGCTCGAACTTACTGCGGCAGGGAAGACCCTCGACTATAAGACGGACGGTCGTGTAACGATAATTAAATAAGGGAGGAACGGAAATGAAAAGAACTATACTTTTGATTTTTTCGGCGGCCCTTCTCGCAGTTTCCTGCGGAACTACCAACGCCAGCCTCTCTATCCTCCACGTCAACGATACTCATTCCCACCACGATGCGATGAGGACCGAGCCCCGCAAGGGCCACGGCGGAGTGATCGAGCGTACCGCGATAATCGACAGCGTACGCAACGCCCGCGGAGAGAGCAACGTCCTGCTGGTCCACGCCGGCGACTTCAACCAGGGAACCTCCTACTACAGTGTCTACAAGGGCCAGCTCGAGGTAGATCTTATCAATGCCGTAGGGTACGATGCCATCACCCTCGGAAACCACGAATTCGACAATGGTCTTGAGGATCTTGCGGCGCGCGTAAAACAGATTAAATGCCCTGTTCTTTGCGCCAACGTAGGCTTCGAGGGAACTCCCCTCGAAGGACTTGTTGTCCCTTATACTACCGTCTACAGGGGTGGTCTCAAGATAGGAATCGTAGGCGCGACTTCGGATCTTGCGACTATGGTAGCCAGCTCGATCTCTTCGCAGCTCAAGCAGTATGACAATGTAGAAACTATCAACTACTGGAGTAAGTTCCTTCGCGAGAACAAGAAGTGTAATATGGTTGTTTTCCTGTCTCATCTGGGATACAGTGAAGATCAGGCCATCGTCCCCAGCCTTCGCGGCGTTGATATAGTTATCGGTGGCCATTCCCACACCTTCGTAGATGACTTTGTCTATGTCAATGATGCAGACGGAAAACAGGTGCCGGTAATTACCGACGGCTGCTGGGGTTATGATATCGGAGAAGTAATCGTTAAATAAAAGATGATAAGGTCGATGACGGGCTACGGCAAGGCCGTGGCGCAGCTTGAAGGAGGTAATCTTACAGTCGAAATCAGGAGCCTCAATGCTAAGAGCGCTGAAATTAGCCTGAAGACCTCTCTTGTCCCGAAGGATAAGGACATAGCGGTAAGGCGCACAATTGCAGACGCCCTTGTACGTGGAACTATAGACGTTTTCCTTACCTGGGAGCCTACGGTTGCTGTTACGGCAGGCAAAATCAATACGGACGTAGTAAAGGATTATTGCCGTCAGCTCGAACCTGTCACCGGGACTTCAGCTCCCGATCCGGCCGTCCTTGCCTCCATCCTTCGTTTCCCGGATGTTTTGGATTCAGTCAAGAAGGACTTTATCAATGAAGAGAACTGGCCGCTCGTTGAGGCCGCCTTCAGCGAATGTCTTAAAAAGGTTGATGAATACCGCGTCCGTGAGGGCGAAGCCTTGAAAAAGGATGTTACCTCCCGCGTCAACCTTATCCTCGGTCTCTACGACGAGATCGAATCGATGGAAGCAGAGCGCATAGAGGCCGTAAGGGCGAAGATCCTGAAGGCCGCTGAAGAGCTCGGAGTAAAGATGGGAGGGGAGCGCTTCGAACAGGAGATGATCCTCTATCTGGAGAAGCTCGATATCAACGAAGAGAAGGTCCGTCTTCGCCAACATTGTAAGTACTTCCTGGATACTATCGAGAATGAGCCTTATCCGGGAAAGAAACTGGGTTTCATCATCCAGGAAATGGGCCGCGAGATCAATACTACAGGATCGAAAGCGTCCCACGCCGGAATCCAGAAATGCGTTGTCCGCATGAAAGACGAACTGGAGAAAATACGTGAACAGTCAATGAACATCTTATAGAATATGGAAGAAGAAAGCAGAAAACTTAATTTCCTTGAGGAAATAATCGAGGAAGATCTTAAAAGCGGGAAAGTAGACTCTATTCTGACCCGTTTCCCTCCGGAGCCCAACGGATATCTTCATTTGGGCCACGCCAAGAGCCTTTGTATCAACTTCGGCCTGGCGCAGAAATACGGAGGAAAGACCAACCTCCGCTACGACGACACAAACCCCACCAAGGAAGACACCGAGTATGTAGACGCCATCAAAGAAGACATCAAGTGGCTCGGATTCCAGTGGGAGAAGGAACTCTACGCTTCTGACTACTTCGACCAGCTCTATGAGTGGGCGGAAGATATGATCAAGCGCGGCCTGGCCTACGTAGACGACGAGACTCAGGAAGAGATTTCCGAACACCGCGGAACGGTAGACAAACCCGGTATCGAGAGTCCTTACCGTAACCGCAGCGTCGAGGAGAACCTCAGGCTCTTCCGCGAGATGAAGGCGGGCAAGTATGCCGACGGCGAGAAGGTCCTTCGCGCCAAGATCGACATGGCCCACCCGAACATGATGTTCCGTGACCCTCTGATGTACCGCATCAAACACGCCCATCATCACCGTACGGGCGACAAGTGGTGTATCTACCCGATGTACGACTTCACCCACGGCCAGTGCGACTCCATAGAGCACATCACCCATTCGATCTGTACGCTGGAGTTCGACGTGCACCGTCCGCTTTACGACTGGTTCATCCAGACCCTGGGCATCTATCCCAGCCATCAGTACGAATTCGCGCGCCTGAATCTCACCTACACCCTGATGAGCAAGCGCAAGCTGCTCGAACTGGTGCAGAAGGGGCTGGTGGCCGGCTGGGACGATCCCCGCATGCCTACGCTCTGCGGTGTCCGCCGCCGTGGCTATACCCCCGAGGGCCTCAAGCTGTTCTGCGACAAGATAGGCGTGAGCAAGCGCGACCAGCTTATGGACATCCAGCTGCTGGAGTGGTGCGTGCGCCAGGACCTGAACGCCCGCAGCAACCGCTACATGGTGGTTCAGGATCCGCTGAAGGTCACCATCGTCAATTATCCCGAAGGCCAGGTGGAGTGGTTCGACTGCCCGCTCAATCCGGCGGAGCCCGAAGGCGCCACCCGCAAGGTCCCGTTCAGCCGCGATCGCTACATCGAG
>JAEESD010000108.1 GCA_016286145.1 Bacteroidales bacterium
GCGGTCCATCCAGAATTTCATAGCGTCGAACATCGCTTTATGGACGCCGGGCGTGTTGTAGTTCAGTTTTGCGATATCGGTCCAGTCATATTCGACGATGGTGTGGCCAAGAGAATCGCGGTAGTACCAGTCGGGATCCTGCTCTGTAACCCACGGGTGATCGGGGGAGGTGTGGTTGGCGACCCAGTCGAGAATCACCTTCAGGCCCAGGTCGTGGGCCGCGGCGAGAAATTCGTCGAAGTCCTCGAGGGTTCCGAACTCGGGATTCGTATCGCAGTAGTTCTTGATAGCATAGTATGAGCCAAGGGTTCCCTTCCTTTCAAGTTCTCCGATGGGGTAGATAGGCATCAGCCAGACTACATCCACTCCGAGTTCCTTGAGACGCGGGAGCTGCTCCCTGGCGGCATCGAAGGTACCTTCAGGGGTAAACTGGCGGGTGTTGAGCTCGTAGATAATGCCGTCGGAGACGAACTTGTCGTCTGGTTGAGGGGCGGCCGGGCCGGCGCAACCGGCAAGAAGCGTGAGCGCCGCGAGCAGTATAGTGAATAGCTTTTTCATATCTTATTGAACGAATACGACTGAGGAGTTGGCTCCGAGGGTTACATTGCTGCCGGAGACTTTGACCGTTCCCAGCGAAACTGCCTGGTCGGAGAGTTTGTCATCCGGAAGAGAGAGGGTCGTCTCTGCCGAGCCTACATTATGAAGGACGAGAGCCTTAGATCCGTCGGAGGCGGTCATATACCAGGCGGCAATAGGGTTGGCTGAGGAGTTGCTGTCGTTGTAGACCGAATGGGCGGACATCTTTCCGGCAGCGAGCGCGGGGACGGTGTTCCTGGCCTTTGTCCACTGCGCATAGGTATAAAGAAGCGACTCACGATCCTTCATCTGGGACGCAACTGATATTTCGTTTGTCACGAGGCTGAGATCGAACTTGCCGTCCAGGTCTCCAGTAGCCGCCCCGGATGCCTTGTCCCAGACGATGGGGGTGCGGACGAGTTCGTCGCTGCCGCCGTCATCGTAATCCTTGCCCCAGTATCCGAGCTCTTCGCCCTGGTAGATGTAGGGCTCGCCCTCCGCGCTAAGAAGAACGGCAGCCGCCTGCTTGAGTTTTGCCAGGTCGTTGTTAAGGATAGTTGCGGCACGCGACTCGTCGTGGTTGGTCAGTTTGGTGGCAACTATCGCGTTCGGGTTGACGGTGCGATATGCGTTGCGGTAACCGATGAGGTCTTTTGCGAGATAACGGCCGATTCCGTTGCTCATCACCCACTTAAGCCTCTCCCAGAAATCGAATTCGAAGCAGGCGGGGATCCCCTTGTAGTACGGGGCTACCGAGCCGGCGTCCATCCAAACCTCGCCTACCATATAAAAGTCTGTGTCGTGGGTTTTGCGGAAAGTCTCGTTACACCTGTCGTACCACTTTTTCAAGAGGGTGACGTTTGCACCGTTATTGAAGGAATTCATTCCTCCGCAGAGGTGCTTGACGGCGTCCAGACGAAGTCCGTCTATCCCCATTCCTATCCATTTGTCTACAGAGGCGGCGAGATCCTTGAAGAGCTGGGTATTCTGGGCCTGGGTTACATCTCCATAGTTGAGATCCGGCATCCAGTCTCCGAAAGCGCCCATAAACGACACAGTCTTAGTTTCGAGGTTGGTGAGTTCAATCTTGTAGCGGCCGGAACCCTCGAAGAACATATCTCCACCGTTGGAGACCAGTTCGAACGGAGTCCCTGCGGAGAGGGTCGTCTGCTCGCCGTTCCCGCCGAACTTGAAGTCCCAGCCGGAGGTCTTTCTTACAAGAAGGCCGGTCTTGCCGCTGATTTCCATTACGGCATAGAAGGAGCCGTCTCCCTTATCCACGAGCTTAACCTCCCTGCCGTCTTTCCCGGGGGCCCAGGTCCACAGGTTCCAGGGGCCGCTGCCCTCGACCGGGGCGTCAGTAGTCGAAGTGATCGTTATCCTCGGGGCGCCGGAGACGGTACTGTGCCAATCACTGGCAGAATACGAGTAGCCGCTGAGCATCAGGAATTTCCTGTACTCCGAAGCAGGATTCGAAGATATGAAATAATAGTCCCTGTAGGGGCTGGATTCGTCTGCGAGCGCCTCCTTGAACCAGGGGTGTCCTTTCCCGGAGTGATTCAGGACATAGTCCATATAGATTTTGATTCCCTTCGCGTGGGCTGCGTCGATAAGGTCCTTGAAGTCCTGCTCGGTACCGTACTTAGGGTTGAGGGCAGTATAGTCGGTTACTCCGTATCCGTGATATGCGTCGGCAGGGTGGGCCGGGGAGAGCCAGATAGCCGAGACTCCCAGTCCGTCCAGATAATCCAGACGCTGTTCTATTCCCTTGAAATCTCCGATCCTGTCGCCGTCGCTGTCTGCGAAGCTGTAGATAAGGAGCTGGTAGGTGATATTGCCTTTCTTTTCTCCCTGAGCATAAGAAGGCAGGTCGAAGCCCTGAGGACCGGGCGCCGGCTGAGGGTCCGGATTACAGGCCGCAAACAGACCCAGGGCGGCAATTAGAAGTATATATGCGGATTTTTTCATACGCGTGTGATTAGCTTTCAAAGATATCAAAATCCGCCGTCTTTTACAATAAAAAAGGCCCCCGGTTTTCCGGAGGCCTTATTAAAGAATAGGAAGTAATTAGTTGAGAGTGATCTCGTTCCTTCCGAGAGGATACCAGCTCATAGAGGCATCAATAGCGATAGTGCCAGCTGCAGTTGCGCCGATGAGAGCCCTGGGGATGCGGACCTCTTCGTAGCACCAGTCACCGGTGATTTCGCCGTAGACGACGGGAGTTCCAAGGCTGCTGCCGGAAACGGGAGCCTTGATCCAGCCGTTGGCATCTTCGCCATTAACACACTCGGGAGCTTCTTTGGTGCCTCTCCAAGGGAAGATGCAAACCTGAGCCTCGCAGCCGTTCATAGTGCCGCCGCCGCCACCTTCGCCTGTTTCAGCGTTGTTGTCGGTGTCGATACCGATGTAGATGTACGGATCCCAGTCGAGAGTATCGCTGCTGCCCTTGATCTTGGTCTTGTCGATTCTGAAGAGGAAGTAGAGAGTGTTGGCGTCGGAGTTGTACTTCCATCCCTTGATGCGGGTGTTGCTCTCGGGACCTGCGATCTCGTCGATGTCATCCCAGCTCCAGCTTGCGCCGATCTCTGCAGTTCCTGCATTGAAGTCAAGGGTGATCTTCTGGCCAGCCTCGACCTGAACGCGAGCCTGATCGTTGCCAGCTCCACGGTACTCGATCTTGCCATCCTCGAAGAAGATGAACTCGGTCTTCCACCAATCGATCCAGCCGTTAGGAGTTGTTACGCCATCGATAGCTGCGGAAGGAACAACCTTGGATGCGAGACGGAGTTCGCCTGCACCGGTAGTGGTGATGACGAGCTTTTCGCCTTCCTCCTGGAATTTAACAGCGCTGTCGAAGTCCCAACCGCCTGCGAATACTGCATTACCGATGCCGTAGACCTCTGCGGGCTTGATCTCGAAGGTGTTGTCGTTGCCGTTGACGAGGATGGTGTAGAAGCCAGCGTCGTCGATCTTGATGTTGTTTCCGTTGTCGCCGAAGTCGCCGTTCCAAGCCTTTACTGCGCAGAACTTGAACTCTCCGCCGGCCTGGAAGTAACGGGTGATCCAGAAGTAGCCGGGAGCGCCCCATACGGGAACAAGCTCAGCAACTCCTGCGTCATCCCAACTCCAGTTGCCCCACTGTGCACCGATCATATACATATTCTCGGGAGCAGTAGACTCCTTGGTGCAGACTGCGGTGTAAGAGAAGCTCTTGTCGAAAGCGCCCTGTGCGAGCTTGAAGGTGAGGGTGATGTCGTAGAGACCGCCCTTCTCAACCTTGATGTTGTCTCCGTTGAGGGTCATATTCTCAGCGAGGGAAACTTCAGCCTTAACTTTACCTGCATCGTCGAGAGTGACTTTCCAGTAGTTTCCGGTAGAGAACTTGAATTCGCCGTTCTTTGCGAGCTCCTGATCCTTGAAGGTGAAGGTGATACCGTCGTTGGTGAACTCGGTAACCTTAGGATCGGAAGAGGTGAAGCCCCAACTGTTCATACCGCCGCGAACACCGAAGTCGCTTGCGTCGAGAAGGAGGATCTGAGGCTCCTTGAGGTCGCCAGCCTTGTTGATGTCAAGCACGATGTGATAGAGGCCGGTCTTCGCAACCTTCATGGAAGGAGCGTCTGTACCTTCGATCATCTTGCCTTTGAGAACCTTCTCGGGGTTGTCGGTGTAAACTTCCTCAAGAGGGGTTACGAACTCCTCAAGAGTGGCGCCATACTTGGTCTTTTTGCCGCCGTCGTTGTAGAGGAGGTAGAAGTCCTTGTCGGCCTCGAGGACGATGTACTTCTCGTACATACCCTCACGAACGGCCTTGTCGACCTCGTTGAAACCTGCTGCCATAACGCACTCAGGCCTGATTTTGTCGGAACCTGTTGCGGGACCTGCGACATAGAAGCCGTCAACGGTCACCTCTTCCCAATTAATGTCGCTTCCGCCTTTCTTCTCGGGGTCGCAAGCAACAACCGTCAGAGCGAAAGCAGCCATGAAAAAGAATAATCCTTTTTTCATAATTGTTTTTTGTTGTTAATAATAATGGTTGATAAAAAATAATTACGGTTTAAGTTCTATATGTTTGTCGGATAACCCGGGTTCTGAGTCCAGACCGGATTACCGTTTTCGTCGCGAACTGATTTCTCGAGTATCTTGTAAGGAATCGGGAACCATTTGCGCCAGTCATCCTTTGCGGTGATGAACTGGACATATGTATCGTCATTGAACTTTCCGAAACGGATAAGATCCCTGCGGCGCATATTCTCCCAGGAGAACTCGCGTCCGCGCTCGTCGAGGATACCATCGAGGGTAAGAGCCTCGGGATAGGCTGCTGTATAGGCTCCTGCCGGGTCGCCGTCGTAGGCGAAGGCCCTCTTACGCAGGGTCTGGAAGTCTGCGGTGTTCCATCCGGAGGTCCCGGATCCGCCGCGGAGGATGGCCTCTTCTTTCATCCAGAGTACGTCTGCGTAGCGGAACAGGACGAAGTCGTTCTCGCTGTACTTGTACTTGCCGCTCTTGTCGATCTCGTACTTGATGTTGCGGGCACCCTCAAGGTCGGTAGCTTCGACCAGCGAGGAGACGTCCTTTATGATGATGGCGTCTGACTTGGCTGCATCCTTATCCTTGCAGAGTTTGCCGGCGGCATCATAGATAGGTCCGAGGAACCATCCCCATTGCTTCGTGTCGTTCGTTCCCTTGCCTTCGTTGCCGGGGCCGCGGACATCGGATGCCGCGAAGCGGTCGATGAAGGAAGGACGTGCGCAGAAGCCGTTCCAAGGGGTCTCGAGCAGACCGTAGGTCTTCTGGTGATTATAGTTGAGGGTAAGCAGGGAGATACGAAGCTTGTTGAGCATCATTCCGTCTCCGCCGGAGCGCTCGTCGATCTGAGCCATACCGTTTTCTACAATCACGAAGATGTTCTCCTTAGAGCCGGAGTTGTCGATCTTGAAGTTGGTGAAGTAGTCGGGCTCGATAGAGTAGGACTTGGCGTCGATGATGGCATCGCAGCAGCGAACACAGTTCGTGTAGAAGTCAG
>JAEESD010000109.1 GCA_016286145.1 Bacteroidales bacterium
AAGAGTATCTTCGGATACCAGATGCGCTTCAATCTCGCCGACGGTTTCCCGCTCCTGACAACTAAGAAGGTGTTTACCCGCGGAATTATCGAGGAACTTCTCTGGTTCCTTGCCGGCGATACGAACAAAAAGCATCTTCAGGAGAAGAATGTCCACATCTGGGACGAGTGGGGAGACGATCAGACCGGCGAGCTCGGCCCCATCTACGGCCACCAATGGCGCGCCTGGGACACTTATGACGGCGGCCATATAGACCAGATAGCAAACGTCGTAGACCTTATCAAGAACCACCCGGATTCTCGCCGCATCCTCGTAAGCGCATGGAACGTAGCGCAGATAGACCAGATGGGTCTCCCCCCCTGCCACTGCCTCTTCCAGTTCTACGTAGCGGACGGAAAACTCAGCTGCCAGCTCTACCAGCGCTCGGCCGACGTCTTCCTCGGGGTGCCGTTCAACATCGCCTCGTATGCCCTTCTGACCATGATGCTCGCGCAGGTCTGCGGCCTCGAGCCCGGCGAGTTCGTGCACACCACCGGAGACACACACCTCTACCTCAACCACATGGAACAGGTGAAAGAGCAGCTAAGCCGCACCCCGCGCGCCCTGCCGACCATGCACCTGAACCCGGAAGTAAAAGACATCTTCGCCTTCAAGATCGAAGACTTCACCCTTGAAGGCTACGACCCCTGGCCCGCCATCAAAGCACCCGTGGCAGTATAACACCCGCAGCAGTATGAAAAAATGTCTTATCGTCGCAGTCGCAGACAACTATGGAATAGGTGTCAAGGGAGACCTTCCCTGGCACATCTCGGAAGACCTCAAGTACTTCAAGGCCGTCACTGCCGGGTATCCGGTAATTATGGGCCGCACCACATACTTCTCGCTGCCTTTCAGGCCGCTTAAGGGACGTAAGAACATAGTACTCAACCTCGGCGGCGATCCGATTCCGGAGGTCACCTGCGCCTATAGTTTCGACGAAGCGTTCCGCGAGGCAGAGCAGACGGGCAAAGACAAGTGCTTTATAATGGGTGGCGCCTCCGTTTACCGGGCCGCTATGCCCGAAATGGACAGGCTGTACATCACCCATGTCCACACCGAAGTCAAGGATGCAGATGCCTTCTTCCCGGTGATTGATCCGGAAGTCTGGGAGCGCATCAGTACTTCCGAGACCCATACCGATCCCGAGACGGGATTCGAGTTCGAGTTCGTAGTGTATGAGAGAAAGCTTCGGCGGTAGAAGAGCCGCCATAATGGCCATGGCCGGGTCCGCCATCGGGCTCGGCAACATCTGGCGCTTCCCCTATATGGTCGGCCAGAACGGGGGCGCGGCGTTTATCGTCGTGTACCTTTTCGCAGCCATTTTCCTCTGCGTTCCGATCTTCCTTTCGGAGTCGATCATCGGCAAACGTGCGCAGCTCAGCACGGTCGGGGCGATGGAAAAGTTAGCCCCCGGGACGCCATGGAAATACATCGGCCTTTTTACTTTCTTCGCCCCGATCATCCTGGTCTCATACTATAGCGTCGTTGGCGGCTGGTCGGTCGCATACCAAGTCCGCGCCCTATCGTTTGCCGTCACCGACGTCTCCATGACCCAGGCCGATCACTCCGCCCGCTTCGGCAGCTTTATCGCCTCTACCTGGACCCCGCTCATCTGGCACACGGTCTTCATCGGCCTCACGGCCATCATCGTCAGGCTCGGCATCCGCAAGGGAGTGGAGCAGTTTACCCGCGCCTCGACCCCGCTGCTATTCGTGCTGATCATCGTGATTATGGTCTATTCGCTGTCGCTTCCCGGCTCCAAGGCGGGAGTCGATTACCTCCTGAAGCCCGATTTCAGCAAGCTCACGGGCGGAGCGATGCTCTCGGCCATGGGCCAGGCGTTCTTCTCGCTCTCGATCGGAGTCGGCTGCATCCTTACGTACGCTTCGTATATGAAGCGCGGGGAGAACCTGCTCGCGACCGGAGTGGGCACGGCGGCCTTCGACCTGATGTTCGCGCTGCTCGCCGGATTCGCGATAATGCCGGCCGTCTTCGCGGCGGGAATCGAGCCTGGCGCCGGTCCCGGCCTTATCTTCGAGACCCTGCCCTACATCTTCTCGACTATGGGCATGACCCACCCTGTCATCAGCCACGTCATCTCGATTCTCTTCTTCACGACCATCGTCGTCGCGGCCCTTACCTCGTCTGTAAGCATGCTCGAGACCTGCGTCGCGTTCCTCGTGGACCAGAAGAATTGGTCGAGGAAGAAAGCTACGCTGGTGCTTTTCCTGTGTTGCTGGGCTATCGGAGTCGTCTGCTCGCTGTCCTTCGGCCCGCTTAAAGACTTCCATATTCTCGGCAACACCATCTTCAACTTCTGCGACAAACTTATCTCCAACTTCGTGATGACGATAGGAAGTCTCCTTTTTGTTATCTTCGTGGGCTGGAGAATGAAGAAAGCCGATGTCTGGGATGAGCTCACCTGCGGAGGGCGGCTTCGCAGTTCAAGGTGGTTTAAGCCCATATATTTTATGATCCGCTGGGTTTCCCCGATAGTTATAGTCGTTATATTCCTTTCCAATCTGTTCTTATGAGTTCTTCCGTCCTTAAGAAACTGTTGCTGGTCGTCCTTGTCGCCGGAACGGCCCAGGTCGCCCGCGCACAGTTCGTAGTAGACGGAAGCGAGAGTGCGTTCCTGCGATGGAATCAGATTAAGACGGAAGACTATCGTTTCGTATATCCTGCGCCTTTCGATTCTCTCGCCCGGACTTATGCCCTCGAGTGGGAGAGGTGGAAGGTGCCCGTATCGCTCTCGATTGGCCGCGAGCCCAACGAGGCCTACAGGCGCCGGATGCCTGTCATCCTCCACCCGTATCTCGGGTACTCCAACGGAATGGTTGTCTGGACCCCGCGAAGGATGGAGATGTATACCGGGCCGGAGATGGTAAGCCCGTGGCCGGTTCCCTGGACTACGATGCTCGCGATCCACGAACAGCGCCACGTCGCCCAGATGCAGTTCGTTCATCAGAAACCGCTGAAGGTGTGGAGTTATCTGTCTGGAGAGGCGTTGGCTGGTTTCTTCTCAATTTACTATTTCGACCCATCTCACTTCGAGGGAGACGCGGTTACTACCGAGACCGCCCTTACTCAGAGCGGACGCGCGCGTACGGCAGACTTCCTGGAGTACTTCCGCGCCAGTTTCGATGAAGGGGAGTTCCGTAACTACGAGCGCTGGCGCTACGGCTCCCAGCGGCTCTTTACTCCGGACTACTACAAGGTAGGCTATCTGGCTATAGGTGGAATACGCGCCGTCTATGACAAGCCGCTGTTTATGAAGGACTACTACGACTGGCTGATTCCCTACCGTAAGCAGGTCAGGCGCCAGACAGGCCTGAAATTCAAGGATGCCTTTGGCGGCGTGATGGCGGTTCAGGACAGCCTGTGGAAGGAAGACAATGCCCTTCGCGCGCCCTTCCAGCCAATGAGCCAGGTAACTGCTACGGAACCGTATTATGTTTCATACTCGGGTCTGACTTTCTCGGGAGGCTTCCTCTATGCTGTACGCGGAGGTATTGCCGACGACTCGCGGCTCGTGATGATAGACCCGCAGTGGGGCAGCATCAGGGACCTTCATTCCAGCGGTGCAGACTCGCCGCTTACCGCCGACGGATCGCGTCTCTACTGGGCGGAGACTCTCCCCCACCCGCGCTGGGAAATGAGGTCCAACAGCAGCATACGCTTCATCGAGAACGGCTCTGCCAAGACACTTGTCCGCAAAGGCCGCTGGTTCAACCCCAAGGCCACGGGCGACTCTCTGGTAGTCTGCCGTACCGGCTACGACGGCTCTGCCTATGTGGCCGTTTTGAGCGCCACGGACGGCTCGGTTTTGAAAGAATTCCGCGCGCCGGACGGGCTGACTCCCTTCGAAGCCGTCTCTATTGGGCCAGAAATCCTCTGTGCGGCCGTTTCGGACTCCGGGCAAGGAATTTACCGTCTCCCTTCTTTCGAGCCAGTCCTTGGGCCTTCTTTTGTCGAAATCAACCACTTGTTTGTTTTCGATGACAAGTTATTCTTTACATCAGACCGTACCGGTGTAAACGAATTGTATTCATTGAAAGGGGCTGTAGTTCTGCAGCATACCTGCTTGAAGAACGGCGGTAAGGATTTCGTCTTCGGCGATGACTCCCATCTGTACTTTACCTCTCTGCGCTCAGACGGCAGGATGATATACCGTACGCCAGTAGACAGCCTGCCGGTCAAGGCGGTAGACTTCAGCGAAAGACACCGCTATGAACTGGAGGACAGGTTGTCTTCCCAAGAAGCGGAAATTCAGGGCTACTCTGCGGGAATTCCCGCAGAGATGTCCCAAGTTAGTGAGCCAAAACACTACTTCAAGCCCGCCCACGCCATAAAGGTCCACTCCTGGGCTCCTCTTTTCATCGACTATGACGAATTGTCGAATGTGAGTGGAGAAAATCTCCATATCCCCGTAGGACTTGGAGCTACCGCTTTCTTCCAGAACGACCTGAATACCTTATACGGGTATGCGGCCTATGGTTTCAACCCGGGATTTATGCAGGACGACGGTATGCCCCTTCATACAGGTCTTGTCAACATAAAATACCGCGGGCTATATCCTGTCCTGGAAGGAAAATTCGGGATAAACCGACTTGACTACCTGGCTGCGCTCAAGTCTTACGTACCCATCAACCTGTCTTCCGACGGCTGGAAGAGGGGCATCGTTCCGGGAGTCACCCTTGCCCATTCTCGATTGAGCGGTACCATTGCTTCCGCAGAACTGCGCGCATACTCATTATTGCCTACCCGAAACTCCTGCTATTTCCCCCGCCTGGGAATCGGGGCTTCTTTGGCTCTGGCTAAGGACTTCGACTTCGAGCCCCTTCTTCCTCAGGCGTCAGTCTATGCCTATCTGCCGGGGTTATGGAAGACCAGCGGGCTGGGTTTGAGCCTGAATTATTCTACCGGAGCTTTTGAAAATGAGACTATCTCAAAGTCGGCCGGAATAACCCTTTCTACGACTGAAGCTATAGTAAACTATGCCATTCCTTTCCTCTCGGTCGACTGGAATGGGCTGAGCCCGATTACTTATATCCGGAATTTTGAATTCATCCCCAAGGCTTCTTTTACACATTACGACCTGAAATGGGATCCGGCCAAGATAACTCCTTCCGGAGGACCGACTTCCTATAAGGTCTGGACGGCCGGGGCTGCCTTCCATATGGTTGTCGGGAACATCTGGTTCATACCTTACAATTTCCGAATCGGAGTCTCCGCCTCATATGTCTGGGGAAATCCCGACCCCACTGCTAAACCATACGAAATTAAATTCGTTTTCAATACCGACCTGTTATGATATGCAGCAAATGCGGAGCAGAGTTTTCCGCTCCAGATCTGAGAAGTATCAACGTAGATAATGATCCCGCGCTTAAGGCGCAGGTAATGGGCGGTTCGCTGTTCGTGATTAAATGTCCCCGCTGCGGTTTTAGTTCACTTGTTACTGAGCCCATCCTTTACCACGACCCTTCGCAGCAGCTGCTTATCGCTTA
>JAEESD010000110.1 GCA_016286145.1 Bacteroidales bacterium
GATAAGGTCCGTAGTCATTTCGGCCATCAGCCTATAGGTAGTAAGCTTTCCGCCCGTGATGCTGATAAAGCCTCGGATACCGTCGCGGGTGGAGTGATCCAGAAGGACTATTCCGCGGCTTACGTTGCGTCCGGAAGGGTCGCTGTCGTCTGCGACCAGCGGCCGGACGCCCGCATACGCGCGGATAATGCGCGTACTGGCGAGCGAAGGAACCAGTTTGCTGCCCTCAGTAAGAAGTATCTCCACTTCCCTGCGGGTCACCTTCATATCGTCGCACTCCTCGAAAGGAACTTTATCTGAAGTAGTACCGATAACGCTTACCACGTCTCCCGGGACTAGAATATCTGCGTTCGCGGGCTTACGGCAGCGGTTGATAACCATCTTAGCCGCTCTGTGGCCAAAAACGAGAAGCGCGCCCTTCGAAGGGAGCATGCCGATATGGGCTCCAGCGAGCTCGGCGATATGCGCGCCCCAGATTCCAGCGGCATTGACAGTATAATGTGCGTGGACGGCCTTAGTCTCGCCGGTCTTAACGTTACGGATCTTTACTCCGGTAATAGTCACCATCTCCTTGATGAACTCTACTACCTCCCAGCCGGTAAGGATATCGGCGCCGTGGAGCGTGGCGTCCAAGACATTGGCCGCCACGAGCCTGAAAGGATCGACCGACGCGTCGGGCACCTTCACGGCGCCGATTATCTCGGGGTTGATCTCCGGCTCCATCTTCAGCGCCAGCTTCGGATCTATCGCTTCTGCCTTTATTCCGGCGGCCTTACAACACTCCACAAACTTCGCCTGATATGCCAGGTCGTCTTCCGGAAGGGTAATGAAGAGGCCTTCAGTAGGCTCTACACAGGAGGCTGCGATACGCCTCAGGATCATATTCTCCCCTATACACTCGGCAGCGGACTCACGGTCGTTTACCGCGTAACGGGCGCCGCTGTGGAGTAGGCCATGGTTTCGGCCTGACGCTCCGTCCGCGATATCCGCGCGCTCCACCAGGAGGGTCTTGAGACCCCTCATAGCGCAGTCGCGGGCAGTTCCCGCTCCCGTCGCTCCCCCGCCGATTATTATTACATCGTATTCGGTTTTCATCTAGTTTAGTGCTTCTTTTACGTAGCTTACAAATATAGCAATTCCCGCTGTGAATTCCCAGCCCTCCCGGATGAGGCTCTATTTCCCTCTGACCTGGATTTTGAAGCCTTCCTCTACGAGCGGTGCGACCAGAGCCTGAAGTTCTGACTGGGTGTAGGGCTCCAGCTCGCTCGCGGGGGTAGGACGGTCGATCGTATAGACCATCACCTCGCGCGGTCTGAGCCGGCGGACTATTTCCATCCAAGGCCCCACGACCTCCGGGGCGCCGCTATCGAACCCGGGGGCGCGCAGGAACATGGTCTGGAGCACGAAATTCCCTTCGAACTTTTCGAGCGCTTCGACGACGCGCGCGACGCTGTAGCCGGGGGCGGGGTGATTGATCAGCGCTGCGAGCTCGGCAGTCGGGGCGTCGATTTTCATGATCGGGTTGTCGACTTTGCGAAGGGCGGCGAGGATTTCGGGAACGTGGACACGGGTGGCGTTAGAGAGAACGCTGACTTTCGCGTCGGGGCAGAAAGCGTCGCGAAGGCGGAGGGTGTCGTCGATGATGCGCGGGAATTCGGGGTTAAGGGTCGGCTCACCATCGCCGCTGAAGGTAATCGAGTCAATGGGGGTTCCGTCGAGGAGGAGTTCCGTCAGTTTGTCTTCGAGCTTGCTGCGGACCTGGGCGGCCGTAGGGAGAACTTTATCGTCCAGACCGTCTTTATTCCAGCCGCATTCGCAGTAGATGCAGTCGAAGTTGCAGAATTTGCCTTTGGTAGGCAGGAGATTGATGCCGAGGGAGTTTCCCAGGCGGCGGCTCTTGATGGGCCCGAATACAGTTTCTTCGCGTAACATTTGTCAAATTTACGAATTTTGTTGAAATTTGCCTGCTGTACTAGGACAAGTTCATATGAAACCGACTATCGTTGAGGTTACTACCAGAAAACAGCTCAAGGACTATGTCCACTGGCAGAACCAATTTTATAAAGGGGATCCATATTACGTTCCCTGCATCGAATCCGACGACGTAGATACCCTCTGTCCCGAGGGAAACGACGCTTTCCAGTTCTGTAATACCCAGAGTTTTCTCGCTTACAACGATAAGGGCGAGATAGTAGGCCGCGTTACCGGTATCGTAAATACTAAGGCTAATGCCCACTGGCATAAGAATCAGGTGCGTTTCGGCTGGATAGATTTCATCAATGACGTAGACGTAGTTCGCGCGCTGATTGATGCTGTCGCTGAGTGGGGAAAGGCACAGGGATTGACTGAGATTGTCGGTCCTCTGGGCTTCTCGGATATGGATAAGGAAGGCCTTCTGGTCGAAGGTTTCGACAAGATTGCTCCTTTTACTACCATCTACAATTACGATTACTACGGACCGCTGCTCGAGCAGGTAGGTCTGGAGAAGGATGTAGACTGGGTACAGCGCTATGTAGAGATACCCGAAACGATAGACAAACTCTACAGGGCTGCGGATATGGTCGAGCAGCGCTATGGGCTTCGTTGCGTTACCGGCCTCAGCGGCAAGGAGATGGTAGAGCGCTACGGAATGAAGCTGTTCCACTCCTACAACGAGACTTTCGCTCCGCTGTATGAGTTTACTCCGCTGACAGACGGACAGATAGCGACTCTTCTGAAGTCCTTCGGATCTCTGATGGATCCGGATTTCCTGTGTATTCTCGTCGATGAAAAGGACGAGATCGCGGGCTTTGCGGTCTGCGTTCCTTCGCCTTCAAAGGCGTTCCAGAAGAACGGCGGAAAGATACTGCCTTTCGGCTGGATTCCTCTGCTTCGCGCCCTCAAGGGTAAGAACGAGGTCCTGGAAGCCCTGATGATAGGAGTTCACCCCGATTATCAGAACAAGGGCGCCTTCGCTCCCATGTTCAGGTTCATCCACAAAGGCTGCATCAAGAGAGGAGTGAAGATTATGATCAACAACCCTCAGCTAGAGGATAACTACAAGGTGATGAATCTCTTCACCCCGTACAATCCTCAGTTCTATATGCGCCGCAGGTGTTACATTAAGACTATTTAGTTATGGATCGCAGTTCTCAGATTATCAGGACGAGTGTAGTCGGAATCGCTACCAACGTCCTTCTGGCCGGTTTCAAGGCCCTCGTGGGCGTACTCTCGAGCAGTATCGCTATCGTGATGGATGCCGTCAATAATCTGAGCGACGCGCTCTCCAGCGTCATCACCATCATCGGGACCAAGCTCTCCCAGCGTCCTGCTGATCGCGAACATCCCTACGGCCACGGCCGTGTCGAGTACTTCAGCGCCATCATCATCGCTGTTATAGTCATCATCGCGGGCGTCACCTCCCTGATCGAGTCGATAAAGAAAATAATTACTCCAACCGAGCCGAGCTATACTACTGTTACTTTGATAGTTATCATAGTAGCTATAGTCGTTAAGCTTCTTCTCGGCTGGTATGTAAAAAGTCAAGGCAAAAAGCTCAAGAGCGACGCTCTGATCGCTTCGGGCTCGGATGCTACCTTCGATGCGATTATTACTCTTTCGACCCTTATTTCCGCGGGCGTAATGCTGATCTGGGGCGTCTCTCTTGACGGAATCGTCGGTTCCCTCATCTCCATCTTCATTATCAAGGCCGGTATCGAGATGCTCGCTTCCCCCGTGGGCGAACTGCTGGGCGCTAGAGTCCCTCCCGAGCTCGTAGCCGAAATCAAGAAGGAGGTTATGAGCTTCAAGGAAGTCCATGGCGTGTACGATCTCATCCTCCACAACTACGGCCCCGAGGTCATGATCGGCTCGCTCCACGTTAGCGTAGACGACACCATGACGGCCCACGACATCCATGCCCTCTCGCGCAAAATCTCGATCCTGATGTACCAGAACCACGGCATCGTCATGACGGTCGGCGTCTATTCGGTCGCGACCGGAACCGGGGCGCAGAAGGAGATGCAGTCGCTGGTCCTCAAGACCCTGGCCGCCCACAAAGAGCTGGTCCAGGTCCATGGCTTCTTCTATTCGGAGGCCGAAAACCTCGTAACTGTAGACGTCGTCCCAGACCTTTCGGTCCATGACGAAGCTTCGCTCCACGACACCCTGGTCGCCGAGCTGCAGTCTCTCCTTCCGGGAAAGACCGTCCTGGTCACTATCGACCACAATTACAGTGATTAATCTTTACTGCTGAACAAGAAGTTCAGAGAGCCTCTCCGTAAGGTCGGGCCATTTCTGGGCGTAGACTACCGGGCGGTGGTCCGGTCCGAGGAAGCAGTGTGTACTGGTGGCCTTGCAGGCAAGAGCGCCGCCGGCTTTCATCGTATATCCGAAGGTTACCTTGAGATCGGTCATCTCCTTGACCACTATCGTTATCTCGATGTCGTCTGTAAAGGTAGTAGGCTTTTTGTAGTCGATGCTGATCGAGACTACCGGGGAGACTATTCCTTCCTCTTCCATCTTGTTGAAAGGATAACCCAGCTGCTCGAGAAGATCGCAGCGGGCCTCTTCCATAAACCTGAGGTAATTGGAATGGTGGACTATCCCCATCCTGTCACACTCGTAGTACTTTACGTTATGTATGTAGGGTTTCATAGACTGTTTTCAAGGGTTTGGATAAGGCGCTCCGTAGGGGCATCTTTCAGGATAACGGTTTTATCTGCCGAGAGAAGGTAGACAGAAGGAATCGCACGGATGTGGTAGATAGTGTCTTTGCGGATTATCAGCAGAGGATCGAATCCGGTGTTCCAGGTTTTGGGATATGCGGGAAGGTACTCGCGCCAGGCTTCGAGATCTTCGTCGATGTAGATATTCACTACCGCTACCGCTCCGGCGGCTATGGGCTCCGCAAATACTGCGAGTTCGTCAATAATCTCCTTACAGGCATTGCAGCCGGGGTTGCTGAAGAAAAGAATAGTGTACGGAGCCTTAATGTCGTAGAGGTGATGTCTTCTTCCGCGGCTGTCTTCGAAGACAAAGTCAGCGGCTTTTGACCCTACGGGGTTCAGAGCGCAGAGCTTCGCAAGTTCCCTCATCTCCGGTGTCCCAATATGAGAGGCAAGAGCTCCGTAGAAATCTTCGTCGCGATACGGAGAGTTAGGGTCGTAGAGATATTTTTCTGCGAGAGGAAGTATACGTTCAGGGGCTTTGTCGTAGGCCTTAATGAGGGATTTGATTGAAATGTCCCTGCTTACATAGCCTGTAAAAGCACACCAGTTGCTGAAAGCCTGCTCAAGCGAGACGCTGTCTATCTCAGCTTTGTAGTTCTGCCAATAGTTTTCGACAACATACTCGGCCTGTTCCTGCCCGGTCAACATACCCGGAGGCGTAGGGAGTTGAAGTTCGACTTTCGCCTTACCGGTGTCCTTCGCGCCCTTCGCCTTTGGAGCCCGTCCCCCGCAGGAAACCAGACCCAACACGGCCAGACCTATGATTAACACTTTCTTCATGCTATAAACGCCCGGTTTTCGCGGCCGT
>JAEESD010000111.1 GCA_016286145.1 Bacteroidales bacterium
GGACTTCGTAAGGACGACCGTGGGCTTATAATAAGCCTCCACGAGGCGCGAGGCCACGATCCCGACGACACCCTTGTTCCACTGCGGGTTGTAGACGATAGTCGCGTTCTTCGAAGCGATACACTTGCCGCTCTCGACCATCTCCAGCGCTTCCTGGGTGATCTCGCGGTCTATATTCTTGCGTTCGTTGTTGTTTTCGTTGATCTGTTCGCCGATTCGGATGGCCGTTTCCTTATCGGGCGCGGTCAGCAGCTGCACGGCGAGGCGGCCTGTCTCCATTCGGCCGGCGGCATTGATTCTCGGGCCGATCTTGAAGACTATATCGTCCACGGTGATATGGCCCAGCTCGAGGCCGGAGAGCTCTATCATCGCATGGAGGCCGTGGCGCGGCGCCTCGTTCAGGCGCTTAAGTCCGAAATGGGACAGGACCCTGTTTTCGCCGACCATGCTTACAAGGTCGGAGGCGATGCTGACGACGAGCAGGTCGAGCAGCGGCAGGAGCGTCTCGAACTCGATCCCATGGCGGAGGCTGTAGGCCTGCGCGAGCTTGAAGCCCACTCCGCAGCCGGACAGGTCGTCGAAAGGGTAGGAATCGTCTTCGCGCTTGGGGTCAAGAACTGCCACTGCCGGCGGGAGAGTCTCGTCCGGGAGGTGGTGGTCACAGATTATCATATCGATGCCCTTGGTCGCGGCGAGCCTGGTCTTTTCGATTGCCTTGATGCCGCAGTCGACCGTGATAATAAGCTTCACGTTGTTGGCGGCGGCCCATTCGATTCCCTTCTGCGAGACTCCGTAGCCTTCGTCGTAGCGGTCGGGGATGTAGAAATCCACCTCGGAGGTGAACCTGCTGAGGAAAGAGTGGAGGAGCGAGACGGCGGTTGTTCCGTCTACGTCGTAGTCGCCGTAGACCAGTATCTTCTCCTTGCCCTCGATGGCTTTATCCAGCCTGTCCACGGCTTTGTCCATATCCTTCATCAGGAAGGGGTCGTGGATGTTTTCGAGGCTTGGACGGAAGAACTGTCTGGCATCCTCGAAGGTCTCCACGCCTCTTTTGACGAGGAGATCAGCCAACACCTTGTCGATGCCGACCTCCGCGCTGAGACGCTCAACCTTCTGGGGGTCGGCGGCTTCCCGGACTTTCCAAATGCTCTCTTTGTTACTCATTTATACTGTTTTATTTTCTATCAATCTAAGGCGGATATCCTCCGCAACTTCCTGCGGAGTCTTTCCGTCTGTAATGACGGTAAGCGCAGCCTGTTCGTAGACAGGCAGGCGCTCAGGGTCCCAACGCCCTCCCTCGGGTCTGCGCCTGCGCAGTTCTTCTTCCGAGGTCTTGAGATAGACACAGCAGGTCTGCTCAAGAATAAGGCGGCGAAGCGGCCTCGTCATAATTGTTCCTCCACCAAGGGCGAGGATCAGGTTTTCTCCTGTAAGCTGATGCATCACCAGTACATCCCGGAGGGCCTCAGCTTCTATTGCCCTGAACCTCGTTTCTCCGTCCTGAGCTATGATAAGCTCCGGCGAGCGCCCTATCTTCCCCTCAATATAGCTGTCAAGATCTATGAATTCCCAGCCCAGAAGCGCGGCGAGTTTCTCGCCCGCTGCGCTCTTTCCCGAGCCCATGAAACCAGTCAGCGTTACTGTCAAAACAGTGTCGGTTCTTCAATTGTCATTTCAGGGAGATCGCTGAGGTCCATCTCGGCTGATACGTCCTGGCCCAGATCTGAGCCGAGGTCGATCACATCGTGCGGTGCCTGATCGTCTTCCTGCTTTATATCGTCCTCGGGTTTGTGGAGAGGTTCGATAAACTCGACTTTCTTCACATCGAGGTTGTGGCATTTCTTACCCTTCGCTCCGACTCCCTTCTTCGCTATCCACTGCTCCGCATCAATTGCCTCGGGCTCCCTGTGGGCGTGTTTTCCGCCGAAGGTGACGAGGTACTGAGGGTGAAGGTCGTCGCTGAGGCCGATAAGTTTCGACTTCGGTCCCTCCGCGATGAAACTCAGAGGATTGTTGTCGCTTACTACGAAGGAGAAGCGCTTGACGTAGTACGCCTTTGCAGCTCCGTCGTAGTAGAGGGCGGTATAGGTCTTCTCAGGATCGAATTTCTCGATAATGAGGACGTCTCCCTGATATCTGTTGGATACGTCGAAGGAGGTCGTGTAGAAGGTTCCGTTGGTAAAGACGGCGAGTACTTTGTCGTTGGTGTCGAACGCGCCGAGGTACTGACCGCGCTCTTCGTCGTTGAGTTTCTGGATGTATTCGTCGTACCAGATATCCTTTCCGGCGATAGTAGAGACTCCGGCAGACTTGAGGGTTATCTTCTGGATCTGGTACTTGCTGACCAGATTGCCCCTCGAGGCCTTACCCTTGATAGCGAGGCTGCTGAAGTCGTACTCGTAAGAGGTTTTCTTGAGCTTCGCCCTGGGCCTTAGCTGTATCCTTACGGTCTCCGCCTCGCCGTTGTGGTTGGCGGTGAACCAGACTATCTTAGATCCTTCAGCTCCGGTTGTGATGTCGTATTCCTTGTCGCGGGTCACCGAAGTGATAGCAAAACGCTTGGCGTAGTAGACTGAGGTCTTGCCTTCGCGATAGATGACGTTGTAGATCGTACGTTCGTCGTTCCTGACGAAGATTCCTACATAGAGGAGGTCCTTTCCGAAGAAGGCTTTCTCCTCGACCTTAGTTACCTTGTAGACGCCGTCCTTGCGGATAACGATAACCTCGGACATGTCTGAACAGTCACAGACGAACTGGACTCCTTCCTCTCGCTTAAGGCCTATTCCTACAAAGCCCTCTGCCATATTGGCGTAGAGTTTCGCGTTGTTGTTGATGACCTTGCTGGCGGCGATGGTTTCGAACCCGGTCAGCTCGGTAAGGCGGGGGAATGCCGCGCCGTACTTTTTCTTGAGGGACTTGAACCAGTCGATGGTGTAGCGGACGATATTGTCTATATTGTCCTGAACCTGACGCATCTCGTCTTCGATGGCGAGGATCTTAGTGTCGAGCTCTTTAGCGTCGAACTTCGAAATCTTACGGACCGGTTTGTCTACCAGGCGGTCGATGTCTTCCATCGTGATTTCCTTGCGAAGGATGTCTTCGTAGGTCTTCATCTGGGCGAGAACCGCAGCTTTCTGGTCTTCCCAGGTAGTGTAGGTCTCGTTTTCGAGGATCTTGTAGACCTTGTTCTCGAAGAATATGCGCTCAAGTGAGGTGAGGTGCCACTCCTTTTCCAACTCTCCGAGCTTGTACTGAAGCTGCTGGAGGAGAAGGTCTCTGGTATGGAAGGTACTGTATTCGAGTATGTCGTGGACCGAGAGGAACTGAGGCTTGTCCTCTACGATGACGCAGGCGTTGGGGGCGATAGTAGTCTCGCAGTCTGTAAAGGCATAGAGGGCGTCGATAGTCTTGTCCGGAGAGACGTCGGCAGGGAGGTGGATGATGATATTTACCTTGTCGGTAGTCATATCATCAATCTTCTTGATCTTGATCTTTCCCTTGTCCTTGGCCTTGATGATGGACTCCTTAAGAAGCTCGGTAGTCTTTCCGTAGGGGATCTCGGTGATAGCCAGAGTACCCTTGTCTACCTTCTCGATACGGGCGCGGATCTTGACCATTCCGCCGCGCCTACCCTGGTTGTATTTCGAGCAGTCTGCCGAACCTCCGGTAGGAAAGTCGGGATAAAGCTCGTAGCTCTTTCCTTCGAGGATGGAGATCGAAGCGTCGATAAGTTCGTTGAAGTTGTGGGGAAGGATCTTCGAAGACATACCTACGCCGATTCCTTCCGTACCCTGGGCAAGCAGCAGAGGGAAGCGGACCGGAAGCTCGGTGGGTTCCTGGTTGCGACCGTCGTAGCTGTTCATCCAGTGTGTGATCTTAGGGTCGAACACGACCTCCTTGGCGAACTTCGACAGGCGCGCCTCGATGTAACGGGGGGCTGCGTTCGAATCGCCGGTGAGGATGTTACCCCAGTTTCCCTGGCAATCGACGGTAAAGCCTTTCTGGCCCAACTGGACGAGGGCTCCGAGGATGGAGGCGTCGCCGTGGGGGTGATACTGCATCGCCTGGCCGACTATGTTGGCTACCTTAGTATAGGCGCCGTCGTCCATCTTGTACATAGCGTGGAGCACACGCCTCTGTACGGGCTTCAGGCCGTCCACGATATGGGGAACGGCCCTATGCAGGATTACATACGAGGCATAATCCAGATACCAGTTCTTGAACATCCCCGAAAGCTTGAATTTCTGGGCGTCGCTGCCCAGGAGCCGGTCGTACTTACCGCTCTCCTCGACTTCGCCTTCGATGGGGGCTTCGAGTTCGTCCTCGCTGATCTCTTCGATGATATCTTCGTTTTCTTCGATCATACTTCTAGTCTTCGTAACCGAACTTGCGCAGTTCTTTCCTGTTCTCCCTCCAGTCGGGATCTACCTTTACGTAGATGCTGAGGAACACCTTCTTCTGGAAGAAATCCTCCATATCGATTCGGGCTTGGGTGCCGACTTTCTTCAGGCTGGCGCCCTGCTTTCCGATGACGATGCCCTTCTGCGACTCTCTCATCACATAGATGACGGCGCCGATATCGTATCTTTCCGCTCCTTCCTTGAAGCTCTCGATCTCTACCTGGCAGCAGTAGGGGATTTCCTGTTTGTAGTTGAGGAGGATTTTCTCGCGGATTATTTCCGATGCGAAGAAGCGCAGGTTCCTGTCTGTAAAGGTGTCCTGGTCGTACCACGCCGGGGATTCGGGAAGCTTCTCCACTACCGTTGAGAGGATAGTGTCGAGGTTGAACCGTTCCTGAGCCGAGGCAGGGATAACCGTTGCCTGAGGGACTTTCTCCTTCCAGTACGAAAGTGTGTCCATCACTTTCGCCTGGTCGCTGATGTCAATTTTATTGACGACAATGATCACCGGGCATTCCAGCCGGCTGAGTTTGTCGACGTATTCGCTGTTTTTGTCGGATTTCTCTACCGTGTCGGTGACATAGAGAATTACATCCGCATCGCCTATAGCGGCGTCTACGAAATTCACCATATCTTCCTGAAGGCGGTATGAGGGCTTGAGGATACCGGGAGTGTCTGAGTAGACTATCTGGTAGTCTTCTCCGTTCACTATTCCCATTATCCTGTGACGGGTAGTCTGGGCCTTCGCTGTAACGATGCTGAGCTTTTCGCCCACCATCGCATTCATCAGCGTGCTCTTCCCGACATTGGGATTGCCGATAATATTGACGAATCCGGACTTAAACATATGCGCCCATCTTGAGGATGTTCACTTCTCCTTCCGAAAGCTGACGCCATTCGCCCTTCTTGAGGCCCTTCTTGGTAAGGCCCGCGAAGTATACTCTATCAAGAGCGCGGACTTCATAGCCGAGGCTCTCGAATATACGGCGGACGATCCTGTTCTTTCCTGAG
>JAEESD010000112.1 GCA_016286145.1 Bacteroidales bacterium
AACGATATTAACCTCAGTTACAATTCCGAGGAAACCCTGGGCTTCGATAAGGTCACCTGCCTTAAAGGGCTTGAAAATGATCAGCATAATACCGCCGGCGAAGTTCTGAACGGTTCCGCTGAGCGCAAGACCGATTGCCATTCCACCTGCCGCCAGGACAGCCGCCAGGGAAGTAGTATTGATACCCAGAGTACCGATCACTATTACGATAAGTAGTACCGAAAGAGTGATGCTGACCAGCGAACTCGTGAAGGTGATGATGGCCTGGTCTGTCTTTTTCTTGGCCATTCCTTTCTGCATCCAGACCTTGATCTTCTTGATCAGCCAGGCGCCGATGATGTAAATGGCAATAGCCGCAATCACCTTCAGACCGAGCTGAAGAGCGTCCTGCCCGAGAGTCTGCAGAGCAGTGTTCGGATCCTCCTTGAAATTGGTTACGAGAGGTTCAAGGGACTGAGGAAGAGACTTAAGAGTAGAATCGACTGCCGCTACCTTGCCGGCGTCCGGCAACTGAAGGAATGTACCTAACATAATATTAGCACGTTTAAATTAACGTGCTAATATACAAAATTATTTATTGCTAACGCGCAAACAACGCATAGCATTGAGGACTGCGAGGACCATTACTCCTACGTCGGCGAAGATCGCGGCCCACATTCCGGCCAGACCCAGCGCGCCAAGAATCAGGCAGGCCGCCTTGATTCCCAGGGCGAAGATTATGTTCTGCCAGACTATTCCAAGGCATTTGCGGCTGACTCTGACGGCAGTAACGATTCCCATCGGGTCATCGTCCATCAGGACCACGTCCGCGGCCTCGATAGCGGCGTCGCTGCCCATCGCGCCCATCGCGATACCGATATCGGCGCGAATAAGGACGGGCGCATCGTTGATACCATCGCCCACGAAGGCGAGCTTTCCGGGTGTTCCGTCGGCCATCAGCTCCTCTACCTTCTCGACCTTATCAGCAGGGAGGAGTCCGCTGCATACACGGTCCACGCCCAGCTCCACGGCGACATGGCCGGCCACCTTGGCCGAATCGCCTGTAAGCATCACCGTGCGGGATATGCCGGCCTTGCGCAGGAGGTCGATCGCGCGGCGGGAAGTGGGCTTGACGACATCCGTTATCAGGATGTGGCCGGCGTACTCGCCGTCGAGCGCTATGTGGACCAGTGTGCCCGTGCAATGGCAGGGAAGAGGTTCGACTCCGATCGAGCGCATCAGCTTCTCGTTGCCTGCAACGACCTTGATTCCATCCACGACCGCCTTCACGCCCTCTCCGGCTATCTCCTCGATATCGGAGACCCTGGTCCGGTCTATCTGCTTTCCGTAGGCCTTCTGGATGCTGCGGCTGATAGGGTGAGACGAAGAGCATTCCGCGATTGCGGCAAGCTCGATCAGGCGGGCTTCGTCGATAGGAGAGTGATGGACCGCCGTGACCTCGAAAACGCCCTTAGTGAGGGTGCCGGTCTTATCGAATACGAAGGTACGTACCTTCGAAAGGGCCTCAAGGTAGTTCGAACCCTTTACGAGAACACCCTTACGCCCGGCTCCGCCGATGGCGGCAAAGAAGCTGAGGGGGATGGAGATAACCAGTGCGCAAGGGCAGCTGATTACAAGGAAGGTAAGAGCCCTGTAGATCCACGTCCTCCATTCAGGACCCGCCTCGGCTCCGGTAATCAGGGCGAAGAGGGGAGGGAGGAGCGCCAGCGCCAGGGCGCTGAAGCAGACGGCAGGGGTGTAGATACGCGCAAAGCGCGAGATAAAGGCTTCGGACTGGGATTTATGTGAAGTAGAGTTCTCGACCAGTTCGAGGACCTTGGAGACGGTAGATTCGCCGAAAGGCTTGGTTGTACGGACCCTCAGGACGCCGCTAAGGTTGATGCATCCGCTGATTATCTCGTCGCCGGGAGCGACATCGCGGGGAAGACTTTCGCCGGTCAGGGCCGCAGTATTCAGGGTAGAGTTACCTGCCTCTACGATACCGTCCAGAGGAACTTTTTCGCCCGGCTGGACTATGATTATAGATCCTACGGCGACCTCATTGGGATCTACCCAGTGAAGGGTTCCGCCGGTTTCTATATTAGCATAGTCGGGTCTGATGTCCATCAGGGCAGAAATGCTCTTACGGCTTCTTCCGATAGCGTAATTCTGGAAGAATTCACCTATCTGATAGAAGAGCATAACGGCGATGGCCTCATTGTAGTCGCCGCTCTTTTCCCATATGGCCAGGGCGAATGCGCCGGCGGTAGCAACCGTCATCAGGAAATTCTCGTCAGAAGGCCTTCCATTGATGATCCCAAGGCCCGCCTTACGCAGAATATCGTAGCCGATAAGGATATACACGCCCAGGTACAGGACGAGCTTAACCCATTGATTTTCAACGGGAAAGAGGTTCAGGGCGGCAGTAAAAACCGCTGCCAGAACTATCCTGATCAGCATTTTCCGCTGTTTCTTTGTCAGTTTCATAATTCAATATCACAGTCGGGTTCGACTTTGTGGCAGGCCTTCAAGACGGATTTCATTACGGCTTTCTCGTCTGCGCCTTCGGAGAATTCGACTGTCATCTTTTGGGTCATAAAATTGACGACGGCATTTTCAACTCCGGCGGTCTGTTTGGTTGCATTTTCCATCAGGAGAGCGCAGTTGGCGCAGTCAACTTCGATATTGTATGTCTTTTTCATATTAGAGTTGTTTTTGTTTCACACTGCAAAGTTCGGCAGGTGAGACGAGATGTCTATACCTAAAGTATGGTATTTTTCAGCGATAGGAGAGTCTTTCCAAATACACAAGTTAACATAATATAAATTGTGTAACAAAAGAGCTTTTACACCTTTATATATATATTCTTCTTATATAATGGTAAGACAGTCAGCCAAACGACCATCACTACTACTAACGAATACAAAAATGAGATCCACGCCGAGTTAGCCGCGGCGAACAGACGCTGGAATCCGCAGATGATGAATCCCCAACCGACTATGTGGCTTACGACGTAACAATAAATCGCGTTTGTTCCGAACGACTTGAAAAAGCCTGCGTTTTTCCAGATCTTCTTCTCGTCCGTCAGATAATAAAGCAATCCCAGCAACAATGCCCCGATTCCGCAAGCTACGAGAACGAAACTCGGCGACCATATCTTCTTGTTGATCGGAAGCCAGATCGAGATGAGAACTCCGGTCGCAATCCCGATGATGGCCCTGGTCATCAGTTCCCGGTTTCTGTGTTTGGCGATCAATTCGCCGAACATAAAGCCGATCAGGGTGTGTGAAAGGCTCGGAATCGTGCTCAGAATGCCTTCTGGGTCAATTCCATTGTCGTTATAGAGGTGTTTTGCGGGTATCAGAGCGTTATCGACCCTGGCTATAATATTTTCGGGGCTATATGCGTAGCCATTGCCCAGTAAAAGTGCCACAGAATACCCTACAAGCAGGATTAGAGCTATCCAAGGCACGCTTTTTCGGGGTAAAAGGCAGACTATCAGAGCGGTAAGTGCAAAACACAGCGCAAAGCGCTGCAAAACGCCCGTAAATCTCAGTGTATCAAGCGAATACGTGTGGGCCCAGAGCGCTGCGGAACCCCAGTTCAGAAGGAGGCCCAGGAAGATCAGCAGAAGGACCCTTCGTAGCATCTTCCAGGAGAGCTTGAATCCCCCTCTGCTCAGGGAGAAATACATAGACACTCCCATCACAAACAGGAACAGCGGGAAGACCAGATCCGTAAGGGTAAGGCCGTTCCACACCGCGTGGCGCAGCGGAGCCCACCTAAGCGCCCAGTTTCCGGGGTTGTTGACGACTATCATCAGGATGATGGTCGCGCCCCTGAGGATATCTACTGATTGTACTCTTGCCATTATTTAAGGTTGAAAGCCAGATCTGCAGCGATATTGTCGGAAGAGTTTCCAAGATAAGCGTGGAACTCGCCGGGTTCAGCTACCCACTTATGAGCGTCGGCATCGAAGAAGCTGAGGGCTTCCCTGCCGATTTTGAAGCTGACTTTCCTGCTCTGTCCGGGCTCCAGCCAGACCTTCTCGAAGCCCTTGAGCTCCTTTGCAGGGCGGGCAACGGAAGCTTCGGTATCGCCTATATAGAGCTGGACGACCTCTGCGCCGGCTACCTTTCCGGTATTCTTTACAGTCGCGCTGACTACCCATTCTTTTCCGCTGCGCTTAACCGAAGCGCCGGAGATATCGAAGGTAGTGTAGCTAAGACCGTGGCCGAAAGCGAAGTCTACGGGGATGTTCTGAGTGTCGTACCAGCGGTAGCCGATAAAGACTCCCTCGTCGTAGTATTCCTGCCACCATTCTTTACCCTCTTCGCGGATTCCGGGGAACTGGCGGGCGGTCTTTAACGGTCCGTCTGACAGAGACTTAGGCATAGTGAACGGAAGTTTTCCGGAAGGATTGACGACTCCGGTCAGGACGTCGGCGAGGGCGTGTCCGCTCTCGGATCCGCCGTACCAACCCTGGACGATAGCATTCACTTTAGAGGCCCAAGGCATGGCTACCGGCGAGCCGGAGATATTGACTACCACCATCGGACGTCCGACTCCCGCAAGGGCCTCGATAAGCTCGTCCTGGCCGTAAGGCAGAACTATGTCTACACGGTCGGTTCCTTCGTTGTCCTGGAAGTTGCTCTTGTTCAGGCCGCCGATGAAGATGATGCAGTCTGCGTCTGAGGCAGCAGCGAGGGCGTCGGCCTTAAGCTGGGCTGCGGAGCGCTTTTCGCTGAGATCCTGACCGGTGACTACCCTATTGTAATCGGTCGTAACATCGCCTACATAGCCGCGCTCCCAGACTACCTCAGCCTTTCCGGCGTAAGCCTCGCGAAGAGCGTCCAGAGGGATGACCTCATACTTTGTCTTAAGGTTCGAGGAACCGCCTCCTACCACCATCATCTTATAGGCGTTCTCCCCTACTACGAGGATCTTTCCGCCCTGAGGCACATTCAGAGGCAGGACGCCGTCGTTCTGGAGAAGGACGATGCCTTCAGCGGCTATCTTGCGGGCAGCGGCGAAATGTTCGGGAGAGGTAAAACTGCCGTAGTGAGGGCCCTCGCTCATCGAAGTACGGAAAATAGTACGAAGGACGCGAGAGGCCTTGTCGTTCAGGCCTTCCTCGGTAGCGCGGCCGTCACGCAGACGCTCAAGGTAAGGGCGTGCCAGGTGATAGTTCTGATATGAATCCGAGGCCGCGGTATGGAGTCCGTCGGTCCAGGTTCCCATCTCGATATCGAGGCCGTTGGATGCCGCCTCGTCGTCGTCGCGGCAGCCGCCCCAGTCGCTGACTACTACGCCGTCGAAGCCCCACTCCCCTTTCAGGATATCGCAGAGCAGGCGCTTATTGTGGCAGTTGAACTGGCCGTTCCAGAGGTTGTATGAGCCCATGATCGCCCATG
>JAEESD010000113.1 GCA_016286145.1 Bacteroidales bacterium
GCACTCGTCGCCCGTGGTTGGGGTAAGTGCTGCATCGTCGGTTGCGAGGCCATGAAGATCGACTTCGAGAACAAGACCGTCAGCTTCGAAGGCTCCGATGTCGTCTATAAGGAGGGCGAGTGGCTTTCACTCAACGGCGCAAAGGGCGCTGTCTACGCAGCCAAGATCGATACCATGGACGCATCTGAGAATCCTCTCTTCATCCGCTTCATGTCTATCGTGGACAAATATCGCCGTCTCGGCATCCGTACCAATGCGGATACTCCCGAGGATGCAATGCGCGCTGTCAGCTTCGGCGCCGAGGGTATCGGCCTCTTCCGTATCGAGCACATGTTCTACGGAAAGAACAGCGAGACTCCTCTTGCTAAGCTCCGCAAGATGATTATGTGTGAGACCGAGGAAGAGCGCGTCGCCGCTCTCGCCGAGCTCGAGCCGTTCATCAAGGCTTCCGTTAAGGCTACCCTCAAGATCATGGATGGCAAACCCGTTGTCTTCCGTCTCCTTGACCCGCCGCTCCACGAATTCGTCCCGAAGTCTGAGGACAAGAGGGCAGAACTCGCAAAGGATCTCGGCATCAGCGTCGACGAAGTTGACAAGCGTGGTGAGAGCCTGCATGAGGTCAACCCTATGATGGGACACCGCGGAGTCCGTCTCCACGTCACCTATCCTCTTATCGCTGAGACTCAGTACAGGGCTATCTTTACTGCAACAGCAGAACTTAAGGCAGAAGGTCTCAACCCTCAGCCTGAGATCATGATCCCTGTTACCGTATCTGCCCGTGAGCTCGAGTTCCAGAAGAGCCACTGCGAGAAGATCCGTCTCGAGGTCGAGGCTCAGACCCGCCAGGCTATCGATTATCACTTCGGTACTATGATCGAGATCCCTCGTGCTGCTCTGACCGCAGACCGTATGGCCCGTACCGCTGAGTTCTTCAGCTTCGGTACCAACGACCTTACCCAGATGACCTTCGGCTTCAGCCGTGACGACGTAGGAACCTTTATGGGCGACTACCTCGGAAACAAGATCCTCGACAGCGATCCTTTCCAGACCATCGATGTCAAGGGTGTAGGTAAACTCGTAGAGTACGGTATTACTGCAGGTCGCAGCAAGCGCCAGGGCCTTATGTGCGGTGTTTGCGGCGAACACGGCGGAGATCCTGATTCGATCAACTTCTTCAACAAGATCGGTCTCGACTACGTCAGCTGCTCTCCTTTCCGCGTCCCGATCGCCAGGTTGGCAGCCGCTCAGGCAGCTATTAAGCAGAACGACTAATAACAGTCACAATATTGAAAAAAGCAGGTCAACCGACCTGCTTTTTTTGTGATCTCCACTGCCAGAGGACGACCCCGACTGAGACGGAGACGTTGAGGGAGTGTTTCGCTCCAAACTGGGGAATCTCGAGGGAGAAGTCTGCGGCGTCGACTACCTCCTGCTGGACTCCGTCCACCTCGTTTCCGAAGATGAAGGCATAGCGGGCGCCGGGCTCGGGCACGAAATCGGCGAGCGAGCGGGAGGAGACCGTCTGCTCCACGGCGACGACAGTATAGCCGTCTGAGCGCAGACGGTTAGCCAGCGCGAGCGTGTCCTGGACGTGTTCCCACGGAACACTGTCCTCCGCCCCGAGGGCGGATTTGTGGATCTCGGCAGAGGGCGGGCAGGCGCAGATGCCGCACAGCCAGACTTTGTCTGCCTTGAAGGCATCTGCCGTCCGCAGGGCGCTGCCTACATTGTGTGCGCTCCTGATATTATCCAGCACAACCACCATCCCGGACTCCGGAAGGTCCTTGTACTGCTCCGGGACGATGCGTCCCAGTTCGCTATTTAAAAGTTTACGATCAGACATAATTGACTATCGCAAATTTAATGATTATATTTGTGTATTAATGAAAAATCAGTCAACCCATTTCTCTGACCTTCGCTTCGCTCATCCCTCCCGACGCGCTCCGCGCTAGGGGCGCCTCCCGCTATCAAGCGCGGGTGCTTAGGGTCTTCGAAATGGGTTAACTGATTTTTAGTTTTAAGCATAGTATGAAACAGGACAAACAAATTTTTGATCTAATCGAGAATGAGCGCGAACGTCAGGCCGGCGGCCTCGAACTTATTGCGTCTGAAAATTATGTGAGTGAGCAGGTGCTCCGTGCGATGGGCTCTGTCTGCACAAACAAATATGCCGAAGGCTATCCGGGCCACAGATATTATGGCGGATGCGAAGTCGTCGACAAGATCGAGCAGCTCGCAATCGATCGCCTGAAAGCGCTGTACGGCGCTGCGTGGGCGAACGTCCAGCCCCATTCCGGCGCCCAGGCCAATATGGCCGTGACGATGGCCGTTCTCAATCCGGGCGACACCTTCCTCGGACTCGACCTCAGCTGCGGCGGACACCTTACCCACGGCTCGCCCGTGAACGCGTCCGGCCTTCTGTACCACGCCGTCCCGTACGGCCTCGATCCTAAAACCGGCCTTATCGACTACGACCGGATGGAGCAGCTCGCCCTCGAACACAAACCGAAGCTGATCATCGGCGGCGCTTCCGCTTACTCGCGCGAGTGGGATTACGAACGTATGCGCGCGATCGCGGATGAGGTTGGCGCTATCCTCTGGATCGATATGGCCCACACCGCCGGTCTTATCGCGGCCGGCCTGCTCAAAAATCCCGTCCGCTATGCCCATATTGTCACCAGCACGACCCACAAAACGCTTCGCGGACCGCGCGGCGGAATTATCCTGATGGGCCAGGACTTCCCGGACCCGCAGGGCCGCAGGACTCCGAAAGGCGAGGTGAAGATGATGAGCGCCGTGCTCAATTCGATGGTTTTCCCCGGCATCCAGGGCGGACCGCTCGAACACGTAATCGCCGCGAAGGCGGTCGCGTTCTATGAGGCACTGCAGCCCGAGTTCGCCGAGTATCAGATGCAGGTCAAGGCCAATGCCGCCGCTATGGCCCAGGCGTTCCTCGACAGGGGGTATAAGATCGTCAGCGGGGGAACGGACAATCACCTTATGCTCATCGATCTCCGCTCGAAGTTCCCCAACCTCAGCGGAAAGGTGGCAGAGCGCGAGCTTGTCGCGGCCGAGATTACCGTGAACAAGAATATGGTTCCGGATGATTCTCGCAGCGCGTTCCTTACCTCCGGCCTTCGAATCGGAACACCCGCTATCACTACCCGTGGCTTTAAGGAGGCGGATATGTCTAAGATCGTAGCCCTTATCGACGAAGTCCTGACCTCTTGCTCTACCTGGGTCGATCCTCAGGCTAAGTCTTCCGATCCTATTCTTGCCCCGAAACATCTCGAACTTCTCGAGCTCGTCCGTAAAGAGGTAGGGAAGTTGACTGCTGACAAGCCGCTGTTCGCGTATTAATCGCAGACATCACCCTTCAACGGAACTCCAGTCGCTTCGCTCCTTCCGGCCCCTTCCATCGCTATCTTCGTCCTGCTTCGCAGAACTCGCTATCGACGGACACCTACCCCCTTCCCGTGCCCGGGGGTGGGCACGTCCGTTGAAGGGTGATGTCTGACGATTATGACAAATTGTCACTGGCACGGGGATTGTCGTTTAAATAGGCAGAAAATAATTAATACCTATTATATATTATGATCAAACCACTTGCAGACAGAGTAGTCATCGAGCCTAAAGAGGCCGAGACAAAGACAGCGTCCGGAATCTATCTTCCTGACACAGCGAAAGAGAAACCCCAGCAGGGCACGGTAGTCGCAGCCGGCCCCGGAAAGAAAGACGAACCGATGGAAGTCAAAGTCGGCGATGTAGTTCTTTACGGCAAGTATGCGGGAACAGAGGTAACCGTAGACGACAAGAAGTACCTCATAGTAAAACAGTCTGACATTTTAGCTATTCTATAATTATGGCAAAGGAAATTAAATTCGATGTGGACGTACGTTCCGCAATGAAAGAAGGCGCGGACGCACTTGCTAATGCAGTGAAAGTTACACTCGGACCGAAAGGCCGTAATGTAGTTATCGACAAGAAGTTCGGTGCTCCTCAGGTTACCAAGGACGGCGTTACAGTCGCTAAGGAGATCGAGCTTGAGGATAAATTCCAGAATATGGGCGCTCAGATGGTCAAGGAAGTCGCTTCCAAGACTAACGAGCAGGCCGGTGACGGTACTACTACCGCAACCGTCCTCGCCCAGGCTATCATCAATGTAGGAATCAAGAACGTCACCGCCGGCGCAAACCCGCTTGATCTCAAGAGGGGTATCGATAAAGCAGTCTCGGCAGTTGTCGCAGATCTGAAGAAACACAGCCAGCCCGTCGGAGACGATTATTCAAAGATCGAGCAGGTAGGTACCGTATCCGCCAACAACGACGCCTACATCGGAAAACTTATCGCCGATGCTATGTCTAAGGTTGGAACAGACGGTGTCATTACCGTTGAGGAAGCCAAGGGAACCGATACCGAGGTTAAGGTCGTCGAGGGTATGCAGTTCGACCGTGGATACATCTCCCCGTACTTTATGACCGACACCGACAAGATGGAGGCCGTTCTCGACCACCCCGCAATCCTTCTTACAGACAAGAAGATCTCCAACATCCAGGATATCATGCCCGTTCTCGAGCCGGTAGCTCGCGAGGGCAGGGAACTCCTCATCATCGCAGAGGATGTAGACGGTACCGCTCTTACTACTCTCGTGATGAACAGGCTCCGCGGTTCTCTTAAGGTTGCGGCAGTCAAGGCTCCGGGCTTTGGCGACCGCCGTAAGGAGATGCTCCAGGATATCGCTATCCTTACCGGGGCTACCGTCGTCAGCGAGGAGAGGGGCTTTACCTTCGAGAACATGACTCCCGAGATGCTTGGCCATGCCGAGAAAGTTACCATCACCAAGGAGAATACTACCATCGTAGGCGGCGCAGGTTCTAAGCAGGAAATCGCCGAAAGGGTTGAGATGATCCGCAAACAGATCGAGCTCACTACCTCCGAATACGACAAGGAGAAACTCAAAGAGCGTCTTGGCAAACTCGCCGGTGGCGTAGCAGTCCTCTATGTGGGCGCTACTACCGAGGTAGAGATGAAGGAGAAGAAAGACCGCGTAGAAGATGCACTCAATGCAACCCGCGCGGCAGTTGAGGAGGGTTACCTCCCCGGTGGCGGTGTAGCTTACATCCGTGCAGCCGCTGTTCTTGCAGGCCTTACCGGCGAGAACGATGACGAGACTACCGGTATCCATATCATCGCCAAGGCTATCGAAGAGCCTGTTCGCCAGATCGCCCAGAACGCAGGCGTAGACGGCAGCGTCATAGTCCAGAAGATTAAGGAAGGAAAAGACGATTTCGGTTACAACGCCAGGACCGCCGAGTTCGGCAGCCTGTACGAGGCCGGTGTCATCGATCCTACCAAGGTCGCTCGTGTAGCCCTGGAGAATGCAGCTTCAGT
>JAEESD010000114.1 GCA_016286145.1 Bacteroidales bacterium
GATGATGTCGTATTTCTTCGCGAGTTCCCAGTGAGGAAGGGCATTTTCGGGGAGTTTGACCTCCGGACCGCCCATCTTCACTACCTCGTTGTCTTCCGCGCCCTTGCCAGGCGCTACGAGATCGCAGGGCATATTGGGGATAAGGACGAGGTCAGACTCGAGCTCGGTAACAGTTCTGTCCATCTCCTCGAGGAGAGCGTTGCTCTTTGCCTTGAGGTCTGCGACCGCTGCCTTTGCTTTTTCTGCCTGCTCCTTGAGGCCCTGCTTCATCAGCGCGCCGATCTCGGCGGCCTTGGCTTTCTGTTCGGAAAGCAGGGCGTCGCTCTGAGTCTGGAGCGCGCGGCGTTTCGCATCGAGTTCAATGATGGTATCGACAAGCTTAGTTGCGTCGAAATTCTTGATCTTCAGTTTTGCGATGACCTTATCGCGGTCTTCGCGAAGAGTTTTGAGTGTAAGCATTTTCTTTCAAAGAGAAAAGGACCTGCAGTTCGCCAAGCGAAATGCAAGTCCTGTATTCATTACTCCCCCAGGATTAGTTCTCGAAGGGGACTACCGATACGTAAGACTTGTCCTGACGCTTGCGGGTGAACTTGACAGTTCCATCCACGAGTGCATACAGGGTGTGATCTTTACCCATACCGACGTTCTTGTCAGGGTTGTGGACCGTACCTCTCTGGCGAACGATGATGTTACCAGCCTTTACGGTTTCTCCACCGAACTTCTTGAGACCAAGTCGCTTACTTTGTGATTCACGACCGTTCTTCGAACTAGATTGTCCTTTCTTGTGTGCCATAATTCAAAAGTTTTAAGCGATTGCGATTTCTGCGATACGGATCTTGGAGAGTTTCTGACGATGTCCGTTGCATTTCTGGAAACCCTTGCGACGGATCTTCTTGAATACGAGGACCTTGTCAGCCCTTGCGTCGTCTGCGAGAACGGTTGCCTTGACGGTAACGCCCTTCACATAGGGAGCGCCGACCTTTACCTTACCCTCGTTGTCGAGAAGAAGGACTTTGTCGAACTCCACATCAGCACCTTTTGCTTCCGGGAGGCGGTTGCAGAAGATTTCATTGCCAGCTTCTACTTTAAACTGCTGACCTGCAATATCTACGATTGCGTACATTGTGAAAACTTTGTTTAAAAAGTTTCGGCCGTAAGCGTCAGCCCTCGCGGCTGCTCTTTACCTGCTCAGCGGTCATCTATAAAATCGGGACGCAAAAGTAGGTAAAATTCTTTTACCTGCAAAATATTTTGTTAATTTTGTGTTGCCCTAGGTTTCGAATATGGATACCGTCTTTACATACGACCGTTATGTGACCGGAAAAAGCTTTGTCGGACGCCGCTCAGAGCTGGAGCAGCTCTCTGATCTGCTTTCGTCTTCCTCAAACGTCGTAATCTACGAACCCCCGAAGACCGGTAAGACTTCCCTTCTTCGCGAAACCTTCCTCGGGCTTAAGGCTTCGGGAGAGAATTTCCGTACGGTAGACGTCTCGCTGATGAACGTACGTACTGTCGAAGCCTTCGCCTTTAAGCTCGCCTCCGCAATAATCGGAATCTACACTACTACCCCAGAAGAAGTCGAGGAGATGTGTAGGAAATATCTTAAGACGGACGACCTTTCGAAGGCGGATCTTCGCGCCGTTCTGGCCATGCCCTATAGGGTCGCCGAAGACCTTCGCGAAAAGTTGTATGTCTGCGTTTTCGAGTTCCAGAACATCCTGCTTACAGAAGACCCAGACCGTACCCTTCAGATCTTTGAAGAGATTGTCCGCAAGGCCCCGCGCGGGCGCTGCAGCTGGGTGTGGATCGGCAGCATGGTAAACGCGATGAAAGATATCTTCGAACAAAGGCGCTACTTCTACAAGATGGTCGAAAGGGTCCGCCTCGAGCCTGTCAGCGTAAAGGAAATCGAGGGCCATGTAACCCGCGGATTCCTGGTGAGCGGAAAGGTGATCGAAAAGGACCTTATCCGCGAAGTCTGCGCTAAACTGCGGAGCAACATTTACTACGTCAATCATTTCGCCGCTATCTGCGATGGCCTCAGCCGCGGCTACATAACCCAGCCTGTAGTCGAAGAGAGTATGCTCTCGCTGATAGCGATGCACGAACCGCGCTTTATGGCTGTAATGAACGGCCTTACCAATTTCCAGGTCTTTCTGCTCCGCGCCATCCTGGACGGAGAGACAAAATTCAGTTCCTCTGAAGTAATCGCCCGCTACGGGCTCAACTCTTCCGCCAATGTCGGCCGCCTCAAAGACGCCCTCGAAAAGAAGGAAATCGTTTCATTCCTTCCGGGAGGCGGCGCCGTCATCCTCGATCCTCTTTTCGAGTACTGGGTGAGGAAGGATTTCTTCGGAATGGAGTAAAAAACTGATAATAAACGACATAATATGAAAAAATCCATGTTACTTGCCGCTTGTATTCTGTCTTTGAATCTGCTTTTCGCCTGTGGCGGAAACGAAGTCATACTCCCTCCGTCCGGGCCGGGAAAACAGGCCGTAGTCGATTCGACACAGACTCCCGATGTACCGGATACTCCCGACGTTCCGGAAACACCGGATACACCAGATACCCCCGACACTCCGGATACGCCGGAAGAGCCTGTAGTAATCCCGGAAGATGCGATTCTCGTAACCAATCCCCTTATGGAGGCCTACCTTTCGGAGGTGACCTACCCCGAAGGAGACTGGACATACAGTAAGATCCTCGACTATCCCGGAGGCGGTTTTGAGGGAGTGGGAGACCTTCCCCCTACCGTTACCCTTTCCTGGAACGAATCTGCTTCCGGAGCCCTTACCCTTACCCTCAAAGAAGGCGACTGGAGCAGGGAGTACAGCGTAGCCTCCGGAAAGAAGTCCTGCGATGTTACAAACCTCGTCCCCAACCGCAAGTACGAATGGGTCGTCACTACCTCCGACGGAGCTGAAGTGGCATCGGGTTCTTTCTGGACAAAAGGACACCTTCACCAGATCTTCTACACTAAACAGGTCCGCAACGGACGCGACCTCGGCGGCTGGCAGACCAAGGACGGCAAGACCGTCAAATACCGGATGGTCTATCGTTCCGGAAAACCCTGCGAGAACTATGCAGACGCCGCCGGAATTAAAAACATGAGGGCAGACGGCATCAAGGCCCAGATCGACCTGCGCGAGAAAAGCGACAGCCACGACCAGAGTTCTCCGATGGGTAACGACATAGACTTCTTCTGCTCCGACATCGAACACAGCTATCAGACGATGTTGGAAGAGAAAGCCAAGGTGAAGGCTACCTTCGAGTTCCTGATGAAAAGCCTCAGGGCAGGAAAACCGGTACTGTTCCACTGCGCAATCGGCAGCGACAGAACCGGAACCTTCTCGATTCTCTTGCTGGGCCTTCTCGGAGTCCCCGAGCCGGATATCTGTAAGGAATACGAAATCACTTATTTCGCTCCGGAAAAGTGGAGCGTCACAAACGGTAAGGTAGACCGCCTCCGTACCAACAAAAGCCGTTACCTTCAGGCCATCAACTACCTGCTGCAATTCGGCTCATACAAAGACTTCCGCGGCTGCGTAGAGAAGTACTTCCTGTCGATCGGTGTCTCCCAGAAAGACATAGACGATTTCCGTTCCCTGATGCTTGAATAATATGATAGAACCTGTTTACTCCCCTTCTTCCGAGCGCTATGACAGTATGACATACAAGCGCTCCGGCCGCTCCGGCATCCAGATCCCCGTCCTCGCCCTCGGCCTCTGGCAGAACTTCGGCTCCCACAAGCCTTTCCAGGACGTCAAGGCCATGGCCCATTATGCCTTCGACAATGGCATCTGCCACTTCGATCTCGCAAACAACTATGGTCCCGAATACGGGACGGCCGAGGAGAATTTCGGCCGCCTGATGGAGCAGAGCTTCCGCCCCTACCGCGACGAGATGCTGATCAGCACCAAGGCCGGCTGGGATATGTGGCCGGGGCCGTATGGGAACTGGGGCTCCCGTAAATACCTGATGGCGAGCCTGGACCAGAGCCTCAAGCGGATGAACCTCGATTACGTGGACCTCTTCTATTCCCACCGGTTCGATCCTCAGACCCCGCTGGAAGAGACCATGCAGGCGCTCGTGGACATCGTCCGGGCCGGGAAGGCGCTCTATGTGGGCATCTCCAACTATCCGGCGAAAGCGGCGGCATTCGCCTATGATTATCTCAAAGAGCGGGATGTCCCCTGCCTCATCTATCAGGGCCGGTACAACATGCTGAACCGGGAGCCGGAGACCCAGGGCATCCTGGACCAGGCCAAGGAGAACGGTTTCGGATTCATCGCCTTCTCTCCCCTGGCGCAGGGACTCCTGTCCGGACGGTACCTGGAGGGCATCCCGGCCGATTCGCGGATGGCGAAGGAGCATTTCCTCAAGTCCTCCACCCTTACGCCGCAGATGCAAACCGCCCTCGTGAAACTGAATGAGGTAGCCGCCCGCCGGGGGCAGACTCTGGCCGAGATGGCGCTCGCCGGGTGCCTCAAGGACGACCGGGTCACCAGTGTCATCGTGGGTGCCAGCCGCGTCTCCCAGCTGGAGGACGATTTCAAGGCCCTGGAGAACATCGTGTTCTCGGAAGAAGAGCTGGCGGAGATCGACAGAATCATTTTTGTTTGAAACAACAAGAAAGATTTCGCCACATTTTTCTGTTTTTTACCCTGAGGCGGAAAAGAGTCGCTTAATTTCGTCGGCGGCCGGGCACGGTGCCCGGCCGCTAAACGTTCATAGCCATGCGATTCAAAAAAACAATGTGGGTGCTCCTGCCGCTGGTGGCGGCCGTGGGCGCGTGTGAGGATTTCGGGCTCAGGCCCGCGGGACAGGGAGAACTCCGGTGGATCCTCGAAGGAGAGGGACCGTCGACCCGTGCCTCGGCGGAGATTCCGGACACGAACGACTTCATCCTCAAGGTTTCCGACGCACAGGGGAAGGTCCTCTATGAGGGCGCGTACGGGGATTCGCCGGAATCCCTTCTTGTCGATGCCGGCAGTTACACGGTCTCCGTCCGGTCCATCGAATTCACGACTCCGGGCTTCTCGCGGCCGCTCTACGGGGATGAGCAGGTGGTCGTCGTGAAGGCGGGAGCCAGCGTGACGGTCCGGCTGAACTGCGTGCTGCAGAACGCGGGAGTCCGGATCAAGCTGGCGCCGGACTTCCTGACATCCTACCCGGACGGCGTCCTGTATCTGAAAGCGGGAGATACCCGCCTGATGTACGGATATTCGGAAAAGCGCATCGCCTACTTCAATCCCGGCGAGGTCACCCTGATCCTGTACAACCTGGGACACGACGAGACGCTGCTTTCCCGCACCTTGGATGCCAGGTCCATCCTCACCCTGAACATCTC
>JAEESD010000115.1 GCA_016286145.1 Bacteroidales bacterium
CGGTTATTATCCTCAGCAGAAGACCTACAGTCTTGGCGTAAACCTCACATTCTAAGATATGAAAAAGGCTTATTTACTTTTGCTTTTCTGCGCCTGCGCATTTGCGGTATCCTGCGAATCAGTCCTGGATGTGAAATCTCCTGACTATTACTCCGAATCAGTTATCTGGTCCGGCAATCAGGATACCTTCGACTCTTACTGTATAGGCAACTATGGCGGAGTACGCGACAGATCTGAGTTCTTCGGGCTCAACAGCAATTTCTCCGACGCGCTTACGGATATAATCAAGAGTGGAGACTGGAATTCCATCCAGCGCTACAACAGGTGTATGATATGGACTTCTGAGTTTACTACGGACAAGACCAGTATCCTCGACTGCTGGGACGAAGTCTACACCCGTATCAAACGCTACAACGAATGGTTCGACAATCTCGAGAAATATCGTTCAAACTTCAAAGACTCCAACTGGCTCGCCATCAGGGAAGCGGAAACCCATTTCCTAAGGGCCTGGTCTTACTGGAACCTTGCGAGGGTTTGGGGCGGAGTAGTTATCCGCGACCATCTCGACGGACCCGATCAGAACAATAAACCTGTTTCCTCAGAAGCAGACACCTGGCAGTTCATTATCGACGAGCTCCAGGCGGCCGCTCCCGCCCTTCCGGTCTCATGGCCGGACAATTGGCGCGGCCGTGTTACCAGGGCAGCCGCATATGGTTTCCTCAGCAGGGTAGCTCTCTATGCGAAGCAGTGGGATGTAGCTGTCGAGGCCGCCAATCAGTGTGCCCTGGCAGGCGGAGCCCTCGATCCCGTTTTCTCAAACATCTTTAAAGATGAAAGAAGCGTTGAGAACCTCTTTATCATAGAGTTCTTTACTTCGAACATTGCCGGCAATCTTACGGTTATGACAGACGAGATGTTCAGGCCGAAAGGTGACGAGCCATATCACAACGCAGGAGGTCGCACCATCCTTTCCTGGCTGGTGCCTACAGCCGAACTTGCAGACGAATTCGAGATGGCGGACGGTACGGCGTTCTCTTGGACTACCCACGGTGCAAATCCCTACGTAGGCCGTGACCCCCGTTTCTACGATACTATCCTCTACAACGGCGCCCCCTGGGAAGGCCGTACGATTGAGACCTTCGTGGGCGGAAAAGACGGTTACAAGAAATTCGACAAGAGCGAGATAGCAACTACCGTAACAGGTTATTATCTTAAGAAGTTTATTCTCGAAGACGACCACAGCTGGGATACCTACGGCTCAGGCCGCTTCGAAGTTCTTCTCCGTTACGGCGAAGTCCTCCTCAATAAAGCAGAGGCTCTTGCCCAGGGCAACTGGGATGCCAATAAGACAGCGGCTCTTGCCGCGCTGAACGACCTCCGTACGTTCAGGGGCATGCCTGCGAAGAATGCGAACACCCTGGACGATTTCATGGCCCTGATCGAACATGAAAGGATGGTCGAGCTCGCGGGCGAAGGCTTCCGTTTCTGGGACCTCAGGCGCTGGAGAAGAGCGGTCGCAGTTCTCGACAATACTTCAGTACATGGAGTGAAAATTACCAAGAACGGTGACGATACCTTTACATATGAGGAAGAGGATGCGGATGCAGGGGAGACTCGCCATTTCTTCGAGAAGTACTATGCTTTCTCTATTCCCCAGTCTGAAAGAAGCCGCAACGAGGCGGCAAGAGACTACAATAATCCCGGATGGTAGTATGAAAAAGACAATATTTGCATTTACTATGTTTGCAGCCCTGCTTGTCGCAGGCTGTAAGAAACCTGTTTACACGTACATCCACAACGATGTAACTATTACCTCGATAACAGTGACCAACATGGGAGCACCGGATGTGCCGGATTTCCCGGGAAAGCCGCTTTTTGCCTCTGTAGCCGGTCAGATCAATCAGGAGACAGGCGAGATCCTGTTCCCTATACCCAGGGCAGAAGCAGATAAATTCGATCTCCATCGTATGAAGGCATATGCCTCCATTCGTCTGGATGCGAAATTTGATCCGCCTCTTACCGGTATCCACGATTTCTCGGAAGACTTCCCAATCAGGGTTTATTCTCTTCAGACCGGAGATTATAAGGATTACGTCCTTAAGGTCTTTTTCTCCCGATATTAACTTTTAACCAATTCAATATTTTATTATGAAAAGAACTTTTTTGTTGATTGCATCTGCAATGATGCTTTTCGCTATTGGTTGCGAGCCTCAGCCCACAACCGAAGATCCGGATAAGGGCAAGGAGGAGAAACCCGATCCGAAGCCCGAACCGGAAAAGAGTAAAGAGTGCCAGATTCTCTCCTTTGCCGTAGAAGCCGGCGGACTCGAATTTGAGGGTACTATTTACAATCAGGAGAATGCTGTAGTTATCGAAGCTTTCCCCGAGCAGCTCGATCTCTTCAAGAACGTAACCAAGGTTACTTACACTATCTCTGAGAAGGCTACTATCAGCCCCGATCCTGCTACCGTTACAGATTTCTCGACTTCGCCTACCTTCACCGTAACCGCAGAGGATGGAACCACAACCAAGCGTTACATCGTTGACGTAGAGGAAGCTATGTTCCAGATGGCTATCCAGGCCAGGGAAGGACAGAGCGCACCCGTAGATGTCGAGAGTATGGGAATCAGCAATGATTTCGTTAAGTTCCCCGGCAACCAGGTAACCTTCGTCGCACCCGACCGTATCGCAATCGCAGACGGTAACGTTTACGATCTCGACCTTGAGAAGGTTGGCGCTATCAACAGGGAAGGCATCGACGAGAGTATGTACTTCGCAGCTATGGGCAACGACGACAACAATATCCTTATCGCAGCTATGGTAAGCGGCGGAGAACTGACCCCCGGCCGCATCACCACCACCATCTATTACGCATGGCTTGACGGTTGGGACAAGGCCCCGGTTCCTTTCTATATCAAGGAAGGTCAGGGCAATTACGCCAACTATATGAACGTAGCCGGTGACGCTAAGAGCAGGATGCTTATTACAGCGTGCTACGCTTCCGGCGAGGCCGTCCATGCATGGTACTTCGATTATGACGAGTCCCTTGGCACGCCGCAGACAGCCGGAGATAAATGGTCCGAGTTTGCAGGACCTGAAGGAGCCGGCGCTACTTCTTACCTCTTCGGCGGTTCTGCCGGCAAGTCTGTAAGCCCGTTCGCTGCCGATAAGAACGGACTGATGGTCTACGCTATAACCCGCGGACAGCTTTCGGATGTCGATCCTAAATACAGTGAACACGTCGGAGACGGCACAGAGGAAACAACGCATTGGAAGAAAGACGGCGGCGCTGGTCCTCAGATTGTAGTTCGTCAGGGTCAGGACGGTGTCGGCGCCAGTGGTAAATCACTTGGCGGAGATGATATCCTCCACCTCCGTGGAACTGTATATCCCGATGCTTATAGTGTCCTTCGCTATGGCGGTCTCTGGGGCTGGGGCAACCTCGCCGCACCTGCCAACATCAAGGCCTTTACCCTCGACGACAACAAGTATGTCGCAGTTGGCCACGCCGGCTGGGGCAAGTCCTATTTCACTGTAGTTGATATCACCAACTCTACCGAGTCCGAGGATCTCGGCTGCTCTCCTACAGAAAGCAATACTGCTTATCTCCTGAAGACCCAGCCTTACGATCTCCCTGGCTGCATCGTTTCAGTTGCTTACTCTCCTGATACTACTATCGGAGGAGGCCACATCGCTGTGATCTACGGCCACACCGATATCGAGGGATCCAACTACACAAAGATCCAGATTTGGGATATCTTCAAAAAGAAGATCTAATCTCAGCTCCTACTAAAAAAGCCGAGGCTTTCAAGCCCCGGCTTTTTTTATTGTTCTATTTCCTCAGGACTGATCAGTCCGTTCATAAGAGCGTAGACCGTTAGACCTGCGATAGTTTTGATGCCAAGCTTTTGGGTGATGTTCTTGCGGTGTGTTGTGACCGTAAAAACGGAAATGAAGAGCTTGTCGGCTATTTCTTTGTTAGTAAGACCGCGGGCAACCTCTCGGACTATTTCCTTTTCGCGATCAGAGAGTATGTCCTGACCAGCTCCGGTCTCTTCCTGGCTCTCAATCCTGTCGCGGCCTTTCTCGAGAAGTTCCGCCAGAGGGAGCAGCACCCTCTCCTCAATTACTGTATGGCGCCTGATGGCATCCTCGATATTGAGGATCCCTACCAAGACCTCGTAACGGGCATCGCTGGTGTCGCTGTCAGGGAGGTGGCTCATGACTATATTCTTGAAGTCTGTGAGCTTATCCTCGGCGTCGTTGTGCATGTCGCGGAGCATACCTACTGAGAAGCGGGAATCGCGTTCGCCTTTAAGAAGACCCTCGATATATTTGAAGACTACCTTCTCCTCGAAGTGGATGTGGGACTTGATGTCGTTTTCGTAGTCGTCGAAGAAACGGTTGATTACCGCGCTGTTCTCGGGAGTCGAGAGCTGAGTCATTCTGTGGACATTGTCGTGGATGGCAACGATAGAAGCCTCCAGATAGTGTCTGTGGGTGTTTCTAAGAATTCGAAGAAGTACAGGAACATCAGAAGTGTCGAGCTTCCCGAGATCTACCTGAGGGTTGTCTGAGGTATAGATCTCGCAGAGGATTGAGAACAATCCCGGGCTGATTCCGTTAACGCTTTGTAGTTTCCTGCTTGTCATTTTCGAGTGCAAAGATACCTAATAATAGTTAGAAATCCTCATAAAGAAAGATGACAAAATACCCCGATTTGAGGATTTTAGGGCCCTTAGGATAGCAGTACCTTTGCATCGGTTAATAGTGAATTGACAGATGACTATCGGAAAAACTGCAATAATTTCTTCGCTTTTGCTGGTTTCATTCAGCGCTTTCTCTGCCTCTCCTGCAGACTCTACAGCAGCCTCGCGTCTTACCATTGGAGGCTACGGCGAAGCAACTTTCACCCATGGTTTTTACAGCAATAATCCCTACAGGTATATGTACCCCGACCGCTTCACCGCCAGTAAGGGCTTTTCTCAGGTCGACCTGCCCCACGTAGTTGTGATGATGGGCTACGATTTCGGCTCTGGCTGGACTATGGGAACCGAAATCGAGTTCGAACATGGGGGCGTCGAAGCCGCGATCGAGGTCGAGGGTGACGAGGCAATCGAGGTGGAACATGAGATCGAAAGGGGAGGCGAGGTTTATCTCGAGCAGTTCTGGCTCCAGAAAAGCTGGTCGAAAGCGGCCAATCTCCGCGCCGGAATGATAATAGTCCCGATAGGCATTACCAACAACCGCCACGAGCCGGACGGCTTCTTTACGG
>JAEESD010000116.1 GCA_016286145.1 Bacteroidales bacterium
CTGGGACAGCGACGTCCTTGTCCGCGAGACAACCTACACTACAGCGAAGCAGGGAAATATTTACTCGAACTATACCGGAGGCTCTGGCGATGTGCTTAAAGACATTATCTCCGAGGCCCACAAACGCGATATCAAGGTAGTCCTCTGGTTCGAATACGGCTTCATGCACCGCGTAGGCGGAGTGGATATGAACGATCCTCTGCTCGCTAAGCATCCCAATTGGATAGGAATCGACAATAAGGGAGGATATGCCAACTACAACGGCAACGACTTCTATCTCAACGCCTTCGACCCTGAGGTACGCGGTTTCTTCCTCTCTCTTATCGAGGAGGTCATGACCAAGTATCCGGAGGTAGACGGAATCCAGGGCGACGACCGTATGCCGGCCATGCCGATCAATTCCGGCTATGATCCCGTAACTTCGGCGGCCTACCTCGCCGCGGAAGGAACAGAGCCCCCGGCAAACTACCTCAGCAACAAATTCCAGCAGTTCAGGCTTCGGATCCTGAACGATTTTGCGGGAGACATATGGAATCTCGTCAAGGGCCTCAAGCCTACAGCGGCCGTATGTTTCAGCCCCAACAATTACCCGTGGTGCCTCAATAACCTGATGCAGGACTGGCCTACCTGGGTGGCGGAAGGACACGCCGACCTGATAAGTGTGCAGTGTTACATCCCCGCCAATTATGAGAATTACGTAACGCTGTCCTTACGTTATGTGGACAGAACCAAGTTGAATCCGGTAATGATTCTTAAGAACGGAAGCAAGATCCTTTCTGAAGAGGATATCAGAAGCGAACTCGCAGTCAACCGTAAGATGATGACTTGCGGAGAATCTCAGTTCTGGTTCGACGGAATCAAGGAACGTGCGGATCTTTTCCGCGAACTATATCCCAATAAAGCTGTAAACCCGCTATGATGAAACGTTATTTAGCCGCTTTTGCTCTGCTGGCTTTCCTGCTGGCAGGATGTAAGGATAACAATCCTACTCCCACTCCGGAACCCGAACCGAAGCCGGAGCCTGAGGTTCCCGTTTTCGCAGCTCCTACTAATCTTAAGGTAGAGACTCCGGACGGTATTTCAGCCGTCCTTACCTGGGAGAACGCCTCTACAGAATACGACGGAGTAGAGGTCCAGAAAGCAGGCCCCTCGGGTAAATATAAGATGATGGGCAACGTCCCTGCCGGAGTTTTCACCTTCTCGGATCAGGATTTCTCGGAGAACGGAAAGTACTCCTACCGTATCTGTACCTTCAAGGGAAACACCTACAGCGACTATGCTATTGTAGACTTTACTATTGACGGTATTCCTGAGCCCACCCCTACTGTCAGCGTCACCTCGATGAACAATGAACCGAATATGCTGGTCATCAATTATACTGTAACGGATGATCTTGGCGGTTCGGTCAAGAACGGTATAGTCTGGACCACGGACTCTACCGACCCTACTCTTGAAAATGGCGAATCCTTCGAGTATTGGAAGAATCTGCGCAAGGGCGCAAGCGGACTAGGTATCCTGATGAACCCTGCAGTTCCTGTAAAGGTCAGGGTCTACGCCAAGTCTATCACCGAAGGTACTGTAGGCTATTCGGAGGTCATTGATGTTACCCCGGCCGAGCAGCCAGCCCCCTACAATGTTTCTTACGAAGACATAACTCCTTCCGAACTCCCTTCGGAAATCAAGGTCTACAAGGCCCATACGACTGTAACCGGACATCCGCTCAATATCTGGTACTCAATTGCCGACCTCTCTACCGGCAATGTAACCCTGAGAACTATCTGTACCGACTCAGGTAAACAGAAATCGAGTGCGATGGCAAAGGCCCAGACCGAAAATCCCTATGTCTTCGTCAATGGAGGTTATTTCGGAGGAAATGCTTCGGTCAGCTATGTCCTGGACAAGGGAGTACAGAAAGCAGAGAACGAGTCGTTCCTCGCCCGCAAGAAGTCCTATTATGTCTCCAGAGGAGTTTTCGGTGTTACTTCCGATGCCAAGAGTTCAGTCAACTGGAGGTTCGGACGCAGCGTCTCGGGTGGCCCTTACTTCTACGATACTCCTATTCCTCAGATAGACGGCGCACCGGAGCTTTCTCCTTCGAAGACTTTCCCTTCACCGGCTATCGACCCCGGCTACTACAGCGCTATCGGAGGCGGCCCTGTACTCGTGAAGGACGGAAAGATCAGGATCAATTTCCTGATGCTGGACGATGTCTATCTGTCTAACTTCGAACTTTTCCCTTCCGATATATTCAATAAGTCTACCCGTCAGCCCAGGACGGCTATCGGCTGTACAGCAGACGGTAAGGTAGTCCTGATGGTGGTAGACGGCCGCAATACCGGCGTCAGCGAGGGAGTCATTCTTACTGACCTCGCCCGCCTGATGACCGGAGTCGGTTGCGTGGATGTTATGAATCTCGACGGTGGCGGTTCGTCTGTGTTCTGCGTAGGATCGGCGATGACCGTACTGAACAGACCTACAGACGGTACTGAAAGAGCTGTCGTTTCAGCAGTAGGATTCGCAAAGAAATGAGAGTAGCTGTCGTCATACTTAACTGGAACAACCTGGATTACCTGAGGCTCTTCGTCCCGGGTATCCTCTCTTCGTTGGGCCCGGACGACAAACTCTTTGTTGCAGACAGCGGGAGTACAGACTCTTCGCTGGATTATCTTAAGGAAAACCATCCCGAGGTGGGGCTCATCCTTCTCGGGAAGAATTACGGATTCGCGGAAGGCTATGACCGTGCGCTTGAAACCATCAACGACGCCGAGTACTTCCTTCTGCTGAATTCCGATATAGAGGTGGGGGAGAACTGGCTCGAACCGCTCGTACGGTGGATGGAAAACCATCCGCGGTGCGGCGTCTGCGGGCCGAAGCTCCACGCGCTGGACCCCGACGGCCACGGCGGCTGGGTCCGCGCAGACCGCTTCGAATATGCAGGCGCCGCGGGCGGATGGCTGGACTATTATGGGTTCCCGTACTGCAGGGGGCGTGTGCTCCAAAAGGTGGAGATGGACCAGGGCCAGTATGACGATCCTGCGAAGGTGTTCTGGATCACTGGCGCTTGCCTGATGGTGCGCTCGAAAGTCTGGCGCGAGCTCGGTGGGCTGGACCGTGAGTTCTTTGCCCATATGGAAGAGATCGATTTCTGTTGGCGCGCTCAGATAGCGGGCTACGAAGTCTGGACGGTCCCGGAAGCGGTTGTGTGGCATATCGGCGGGGGCACCCTGTCGCCGGCATCGCCCCTGAAACTGAAGCTGAACTACCGGAATTCGGAGTGGATGCTCCGAAAGAACCTGCCGGCGACCCTCGGCCCCCGCAAGGCTCGCGCCCGGATAGCGGTAAGACGACTGATCGATTTCGCGACCCAGGTGGCGTACCTGCTGCAGGGTAAGCTCCCGTATGTAAGGGCCGTGTCCGAAGCCCGCCGTGAGGCCGGAAAAAGGCAGGTCGTCCCTACTGAGGCCGGGGCAAAGGTAGCGCTCACGAATGTAAGGATTATTGCTGCGTGGGCCTTCAGAGGCAAAAAAGTATTCGATTATTTGAGAAGATATGAAAGTAGTAATTGACGGAGCCGGTGAGGTTGGATCACACCTCGCCAAATTGCTCTCCAGGGAGGGTAATGAAGTAACCGTGATGGATAACGACGAGAAAAGACTCGAAGCTATTTCCAATACGGCCGATGTAGGTGCGGTGGAAGGAGAGCCGAGCTCGATAGCCGCTATGAGAAGGGCGGGAGTAGACGAGGCAGATCTCTTCATCGCCGTCTTTCCCCACGTAAACCAGGAGGTTAACCTCATCGCCTGTATGTTCGCAAAGAAACTTGGCGCGAAGAAAGTCGTTGCCCGTATCCACAACGATCTGCTCGGCGCAGAGCCGAAGAAGATGATACGCGAGACGGGAATCGATATGACATTCTGTCCGGAGAAGATTGCCTCGGACGTTATAGTCAGCCATATTAAGCGGGGACTCAACTCGGATACCCTCGATTTCGTAGGAGGTAAACTTCAGCTAGCAGTCTTCAGGATGGGTGAGGAAAGTCCTATCCTGGATACTAAACTGATTGACTTCGTGCAGGAATTCTCTGTTGAGGAGGCCTCCCAGTTCCGCGTAATCGCTATTACCCGTGATGAAAAGACTATTATCCCGCGCTTCGACACTAAGTTCAAGTACGGCGATATAGTCTATATAATGATAAAGAAAGCCGGGCTTAAGAAACTTACCAGCTATCTGGGTGTCAGCGACATAGACGTAGACAAAGTAATGATAGTCGGCGGCGGTACGGTAGGTACTATGACCGCGGCCTCGCTCTTCGGCGATGTCGAAGATATCAAGGTTATCGAGGTCAACCACAACCGCTGTGTCGAGGTCGATGAAATCCTGGACGACAGCATCCTGGTAGTAAACGGCGACGGACGTAACCCTGACTTCCTCGTGGAGGAGGGAATTATGAGCTACGACGCCTTTGTAGCTGTAACCGGAAACGACGAAGCCAATATCCTTGCCTGTGTAGCAGCGAAGAAATTCGGTGTGCCGCGTACTATCGCCGAGGTTGAGAATATCGAATACGTAAGCCTCGCTGAGGAGATGGGTATCGACCTGGTAGTCAACAAGAAACTCTCTTCCGCCAGCCTCATCTTCAAGATGACCCTTAGCGACAAGGCTAAGTTCATCCGTTATATGAGCGGTACGAAGGCGGAAGTCCTGGAATATACCGCCGCGAAGGACAGCGCAATAACTCGCTCGAAGCTTCGCGATATAGACTTCCCGGAAGGCGCTGTAGTCGGCGGAATACTCCGCGATCAGGAGGCCTTTATCGCGGTCGGTGATACGGTCATCCAGGACGGCGACAGGGTAGTAGTGTTCGCCCTGCCCAGCGCCATCAAAGCAGTAGATAAAATGTTTAAATAATACTTACTATGGGAATTCGTGAACAATTCGCATCACTCGACGCGGTTAACCTGAACCTCGGCAGCGGCACCGGCCTCGTAATGAGCATCGTGCTCGGCCTCATCATGTTCGGAATCGCCTTGAATATCAAGGCCTCCACCCTTAAGGAAGTGTTTGTAAAGCCTAAGTCTATCCTTACCGGAGTCGTGCTTCAGTGGATAGGTCTGCCCCTCGTGACCTTCCTTCTGATTATGATTCTGAATCCGATCCTTACCCCTATGGTATGTCTCGGAATGTTGCTGGTTGCAAGCTGCCCCGGAGGCAATATCTCCAACTTCATGAGCACCTTTGCGAAGGGCAACATCGAACTGTCTGTCAGT
>JAEESD010000117.1 GCA_016286145.1 Bacteroidales bacterium
GCATGAAGTACTTCTCGATATCGGAGACGGAGCTGCGGATCTGCTCGTCGAGAACGGGATCGTTAGAGACCTGCTTGATGACGAGGGCTACGTTGACCAGAATCATGGTGATAGAGTGTCCCCTGCCGGCCTCATAGCTCTTCGGCTCGAGGAAACCGGGAGTTGCGAGCATATGGCGGATGAACTTGAAGGTCTCGACCGCCTTCTCGGCGTAGCTCATATCGCCCGATGCCTTGGCGTACTCGGCCATGGCGATAGCGGCGAAGCAGTCTGAGAAAACGTAGCGGCGCTTGCGGACGGGCTTGCCTTCTGCGGTGACGGAGAAGAACATGTGGCCGTCTGTGTCGATGCAGTGCTTCTCGATAAAGTCGATGCAGGATTTCGATGCTGCGAGCCACTCGGGCTTCTTCTCTACATTGTTGTAAGCGTATGCGAAAACAAAACCGCAGCGGCCCTGGAACCACACCGATTTAGTGCTGTCCATCAGATTGCCCTGACGGTCGACGCAGGTGTAGACTCCCCCATTGACGGGGTCCATTCCGTGCTCGAGCCAGAAGGGCATAATGTTTTCAACCAACTGTTTACGATACCAGTCTCTACACTGGATCAAGTAATCTTTCTGTGATGGTGTCATAATTATAGTGTGTTAGTTTTTGAAGCTGTGGATAGGGGCGGGAATGCGGCCCGTGCGCTCGACGAAGTCCGCGCAGCCGAAGGTATTGACCTTCATTACGGGGGCATGGCCCAAAAGGCCGCCGAATTCGACGGTGTCGCCTACGGTCTTGCCGATGACGGGGATAATGCGGACGGCCGTGGTCTTTTGGTTGACCATTCCGATCGCGGCCTCGTCGGCGATAATGCCAGCGATAGTCGTGTCCGGGGTGTCGCCCGGAATCGCGATCATATCCAGGCCGACCGAGCAGACGCAGGTCATCGCCTCGAGCTTTTCGAGGGTGAGCGCTCCGCATTCGGCGGCGTCGATCATGCCCTGGTCTTCGGAGACGGGGATGAATGCGCCGCTGAGACCGCCCACGTAGCTGGAGGCCATCACGCCGCCCTTTTTGACCTGGTCGTTGAGCAGGGCAAGGCAGGCGGTCGTTCCCGGCGCGCCGGCGACTTCCACCCCTATTTCGTGGAGGATGTCGGCGACGCTGTCACCAATTGCGGGGGTCGGAGCCAGCGAAAGGTCGATAATGCCGAAGGGGATGCCCAGCCGGCGCGACGCTTCCTGGGCAACGAGCTGCCCCACGCGGGTGATCTTGAAGGCCGTGCGCTTGATAGTCTCACAAAGGACCTCGAAGCTCTTCCCGCGCACGGCCTCCAGGGCGTGCTTGACTACCCCAGGGCCGCTGACGCCTACGTTGATAATGGCATCGGGCTCGGTAACCCCATGGTACGCGCCCGCCATAAACGGGTTGTCGTCCGGGGCATTGCAAAGGACCACGAGCTTGGCGCAACCCAGCGAGTCGCGTTCCTTCGTTGCTTCGGCCGTATGTTTGATGACGCGGCCCATGATCCGGACGGCGTCCATATTGATGCCGGTCTTCGTCGAGCCCACGTTCACGCTCGAGCAGATTCGCTCGGTGCGGGCCATCGCCTCGGGGATGCTCTCGATCAGCAGTTCGTCGCTGATCGTCATTCCCTTCGAAACCACGGCCGAATACCCGCCGATAAAGTTGACGCCCACCTTCTGGGCTATCTCGTCCAGGGCCATGGCGATCCGGACATAGTCGGACGGGGTCTTGCAGCAGGCAGCGCCTACCAGCGCGATCGGGGTCACGGAGACTCGCTTGTTTACGATAGGAATACCGTATTCGCGCGAAATCTGCTCGCCAACGGAGACGAGATCTTTCGCATAGCGCCATATTTTCTCCTTGATCTTCTCGCAGGTGCGGTCGAGAGAGGAGTCGGCGCAGTCAAGCAGGCTGATGCCGATGGTGATGGTCCTGACGTCGAGGTTTTCCTCGCCGATCATTTTATTGGTTTCGAGGACCTCGTTTACGCTGATCATACGCGGTGCATCTTGTCGAAGATCTCCTCTTTCTGGCAGAGGATATGCACACCCATTTCTTCCGCGAGGGCGGCAAGGGCGGCGCGCAGCTCGTCGAATGCGATGTTCGACTCCGAAGTGTCTACTATCATCATCATATTGAATATACCCTGACGGATAGTCTGGGTGATATCCAGAATACTGACATTGCAGGCGGCAAGCTTGGTCGTTATCTTGGCGATAATGCCGACCTTGTTTAGACCCGTGACGGTAATAATCGATCTGTCCATGTTTTATCCGAGGAAACTAATCAATACACCCGCGGCTACGGCCGAACCGATGACGCCGGAGATATTCGAGGCCATACAGTAGTTCAGGACGTGGTTCTTGGGATCGTATTTGGTACTAATACCGTTGCAGACGCGGCTGGCCATAGGGACTGCCGACAGGCCTGTAGCGCCTACGAGAGGGTTGATCTTTTTCTTTGCGAAGATGTTCCAGATCTTGACCATCAGGATACCGGCGGAGATACTGAGCGCGAAGGCCAGGAAGCCGCCGACGATGATTCCGAGGGTCTGGAAGTTCAGGAAGGCATCAACTGTCATGGTAGCACCGACGCAGAGGCCGAGGAACACGGTAGCGGCGTTCATAAGGCCATTGCTGACGGTAGTAAAGAGGCGGCTGGTGTCCGAACCGATCTCGCGAAGGAGGTTACCGAACATAAGCATACCGATGAGCGGAACTGCCGTAGGGACGAAGATTGCTACGATGGTAGTAACTGCGATCGGGAATACGATCTTTACTACGCGAAGGTTCTTGATCTCCATCTTGTCCGGATAGAGCCTGTCCTGCTCCTTCATATTGATCATCAGTTCCTTCTTCGTACAGAGGAGCTTGACGACGAGAGGGATGATTACCGGAACGAGGGCCATATAAGAGTAGGCCGCAATTGCGATAGGTCCCAGGAGGTGCGGGGCGAGCTTGATAGTCGTAAAGATGGCGGTAGGGCCGTCGGCGCCGCCGATGATGCCGAGGGAGCCAGCCTCTTGAGGCGTGAACCCGAAGGCGAGAGCGGCCAGCAAGACGGCGAAGATGCCGAACTGGGCAGCAGCGCCGAAGATGGCGAGCTTAAGGTTGCGCAGCATCGGGCCGAAATCGGTCATGGCGCCGACTCCCATAAAGATAATGGGCGGCAGGAGGCCGGATTTGATGAGCGCATAGTAGAGGTAGTTCATAATGCCGAATTCGTGGGCAATGTCGTGGAGCGGCATCTTCCAGATATCGACCATGGTACCGTCTGCGAGGGGTACGAGGCCCTCTGCATTGGCCTGGATAACACCCATATCGCCGCCCGGGAAGTTGGCGATAAGGACTCCGAAGCCGATCGGCACGAGCAGCAGAGGCTCGTAGTGCTTCACTATACCGAGGTACAGGAGCACGAATGCGAGAAGATACATTATGAGGAATGAGGGCTCGGCAATGAGATTGCTGAGAGCCGTCATATCATAGAGCTTCTGCAAAATATCCGATAATCCTTCCATAGAGAGTCTCCTTAGCTTCTAGCGATTTTAACGATAGGATCGTCTTCCTCTACTGTATCTCCGTTCGAAGGGAGTATCGCGGTGATGACTCCGTCGAATTCGGCGCAGATAGCGTTGTTGATCTTCATAGCCTCAATGTAGCAGAGGGTATCGCCCTTCTTTACTGCATCGCCCACCTTATGAGGCTGTTCGCTGCCGTCTTTTGTGAGGAGGAACTTACCGGAGATAGGGGCGAGGATGTCCTCGCCGGCTCCGGCGGGAACTGCGGCTGCTCCGGCTGCCGGAGCTGCAGGCACTTCCCCGCCGTAAGCGATCTCGAGCTGATAGTTAGTTCCGCCTACGTTGACTGTAATAGTCTTAGGAAGATCCGCGGCTGCGGGGGCTGCCTCGGCGGCCTTGCGCTTCGCGAGGTCTGCCTCGAACTCGGCCTTTGCCTTGCCGCTCTTATAAGCCTCATACTGGACCGGGTGCATCGCGTACTCGAAGAGTTCTTCGTCGTCCTGGCCGAGCTCCCAGCCGTTTTCCTTCATCTTTGCGCGGAATTCGTCCAGGCAGTCGGGATAGTTGAGCTGAGGGTCCGTAGTCATAAACTCACGGCCCTGGGACTTTGCGAGTTCCACGATCTCGGGATCGACCTCGCCCGGGAGTTTACCGGCCTTACCGAGGACCATATCCCAGATAGTGTCCGGGAACATTTCCCAACGGTTCTTTCCCTTCTCCATCAGGGTGACGTTGAAGAGCGCAAGGTTCTTTACGTACTGAGAGAACGGAGTTACAAGCGGCGGATAACCGACCTTAGGCCATACATAGGCGACCTCGTCGAAGAGCTTTACGAGAAGCTCGTCTGTACTGAGAGTAGGCTGTCCGTTCTTTTCCTTCCACTTATTGAGTGAGGAGAGGTTCTCCTCGAGATCGGTCATAAGCGATCCCATCATACCGCCGGGAAGACCGGGCTTGATAAGAAGGGAGTTGTCTATCCTGTTGAGCTTCGGGCAGTAGTAGCCGAGGAAGTCGTCAAGCATAGCCTGGATTTGGGTCCTGGCCTCCATATATGCGGCCATATCGACCTCTTTCACCTTGAATCCGGCGTCCTTAAGCATCGCCTGGACGGCGAGGATATCGGCGTGGCCGGTTCCCCAGGAAAGGGGCGACATTGCGGTGTCGATATAATCGCAGCCAGCCTCACAGACCTCGAGAATCGAAGCCATCGAGAAACCGGGGCCGGAGTGGGAGTGATACTGGACCTTGATCTCGGGTTTGTAGTCCTTGATACCCTTGACTATCTTGCCGAGAGATACCGGACGGCCGATTCCTGCCATATCCTTGAGGCAGATTTCGTCTGCTCCTTCGTCGATAAACTGCTTTGCGAGATTTACGTAATACTCTACGGTATGGACGGGAGAATAGGTAATACAGAGCGAAGCCTGGGCGATCATTCCCGCTGCCTTGGCGTAGTGGATTGAAGGGATGACGTTGCGCGGGTCGTTAAGACCGCAGAAGATACGGGTGATGTCCGTACCCTGGGCTTTCTTGACCTTGTAGAACAACTGACGCAGGTCCTTGGCGCAAGGGGCCATACGGAGGCCGTTGAGCGCACGGTCGAGCATATGGGTCTGGATTCCGGCCTCATGGAAGGGCTTTGTCCACTGACGGACTGCGATATTGGGGTTCTCTCCGTAGAGGAGGTTAACCTGCTCA
>JAEESD010000118.1 GCA_016286145.1 Bacteroidales bacterium
GCACCCTTAGCTCAGCTGGTAGAGCAATTGACTCTTAATCAATGGGTCCAGGGTTCGAGCCCCTGAGGGTGTACAAAAAAGGATGGTTTTTAAAACCATCCTTTTTTGTTTTATTACTTTCGCTCTATCGATCTATCGAAAGAGCGTTAGAAGGCGTACTGAACGCCGAGGCCGATGGGGATTTCGATGCCGTCCCAGCGATTCCAGTAGATATCTGTCCCGGTGCGGGTTCCGCTGAGGGCAAAGCCCAGGTTGAAGTCGAGGGCGAAGTGCTTGGTGAGGAACCAGTCGTAGGAGAAGTCCAGCGAAGCCAGGAAGTGTTTGCTGAGGTAGGGGAGCTGGTAGCGGAAATCTACCTCGAATGCTCCGTAACACCATCCGAAACCGGCTGCGAAGGTAGGCTCCCAGACATTCTCGGAGAAGTAGTAGGCCTCGCCGCCTTCAGCGATGAAGCTCATTCCTCCGTAGTTTCCGATACGGCCCTTGATCTTCGCGACATTGCGAAGGGCATTGATGCCGGGGAGATATTCGGTCTTTACTCCGACTCCGAGATAAGGGAATCGGTAGTCGGGATAGTTCCAGTTGACGATGGCTCCGACCATTCCGGTGATGAAAAGGCTGGCGGCGCCTACTATGAGGCTTGAAGCGTATTCTGTATTGAGATCTCCGTCGCTATAGTCTTCTGAAACACTGCCTCCCGGAGCACTGTGGTAACGGTGGTGATAGTAATACGGGCCGTAATCAAGATCGTACCAGTAAGGATCGTAGACTACATAGGGAAGGACTGTATATACGGGGAAATTGTCCCTGCGGATTTTCACCATGCTTACATTTCCTTCATCCACCCTGAGGGTTCCGGGCCATCCGTCATATTCGTAGCCGTAGGCATTGATGGCGACTATTTCGTGGGTTCCGGGAGTGAGGTTCAGGGTAAGTGTCCCTTCTTCGCCGAACTCGGGAGCATGTTTGAAGGAGGCAGTTACGTCTCCTACATACTGCTCGTCTACATAGATACGCAGAGGAAGAGTCTTATACTCGTTGGTCCAGAAACATACCTGCTGGGCCCTCATCGAGAGGGCTGCGCAAAGGATAAGCGCAAATGAAAGGATAAGTTTTCTCATAATTCAATAATTTGTGCAAATATACTAACTTTACGTCATGAAAAGAATCCTGATCTTATTTTCTCTGGCCCTTATCGGGGCCTCGGCTCTTGCGAACGATACCCTTAAAGTACTTGCTATCGGAAACAGCTTCTCCGAAGATGCGGTAGAGCAGAACCTCTACGATATAGCCGCTGCAGCAGGTAAAGACATCATTATCGGCAATATGTACATCGGCGGATGCACTATAGACAAGCACCTCGACTGTATAGCGGGGGATAAGCCCGCCTATCGCTACCGTAAGATAGTAGACGGAAAGACTGCCGAGACACATAAATTCAAACTAAGCGACGCCATCAAAGACGAAGTGTGGGACGTAGTCTCTGTCCAGCAGGCCAGCGGCTACAGCGGCCTGCCCGAGAGCTACGCTCGCCTCGGCGAGCTGTGCGCCTGGGTCAGGGCGAATGCGCCGCAGGCCAGGATAGTCTTCCATCAGACCTGGGCATACTCTAAGACCTCAAACCACAATCACTTCCCCTGGTACGACCGTGATCAGCAGAAGATGTATGAAGCAATTCTGAGTGCTTCCGGGGCGGCAGTAAAAGAGAACGGCATCGAAGTAGTAATTCCGTCCGGCAGGGCGATCCAGATGGCGCGCGGGACGGTGCTCGACGCCTTTGGCGACGACCTGACCCGCGACGGCTTCCATCTGGACCTCAAGGCCGGCCGGTACATCGCAGCTGCGACATGGTTCGAGACTCTGTTCGGGAAATCCGTGGTGGGGAACAAGTACTGCCCTGAGTCGCTCAGCAAGAAGCAGTTGCGCCTTGCTCAGAAATGTGCCCACCGCGCAGTCCGTCAGCAACGTCGAGTCAGATAGTTTGGAAATTCCCCCTAAAAGAGGTAATTTTACAAACTTTTAACACATCAACTATGGAAGGAATCAGACAGTCAGAACGCGTACAAACGTCGGTTCTGAACGGTATAGAAAAGAAGGCCCTCGTCTCGATGGCCAGTAAAATGCCCGATTGGGTCAGCTCCGATATGCTTACCTGGGTCGGTTGCCTTGGTGCTATAATAGCTGCGCTGGGATATGCTCTTTCCGATAAGAGCCTCGCTTGGCTCTGGCTCTCCTATCTGGGAATCATTATGAACTGGTTCGGAGACAGCCTGGACGGTACTCTGGCCCGCGTTCGTAAGCAGCAGCGCCCTGTCTACGGCTTCTATCTGGACCACAATATGGACGGTATTACCCTTACTATTGTATGTATCGGCGTAGGTCTGTCCAATATGGTTCATTTCTCGATAGCAATGTTGGTGCTGGCAGTTTATCTGCTCCTCAGCATCTACTCCTACATCAATATCGACCTTAAAGGAAAGCATCAGCTTACCTTCGGAAAGATGGGACCTACCGAGTTCAGGGTTATCGTTATCCTGATTACGATGGTCTATCACTTCTTCCCGGGAGTCCACGGCTACTCTAAGCTGACTACCTTCCTCGGCAAGCCCATCGTCTGGGGCATGTTCGATTACTTTGCAATCGGCGTTCTCGTCATCCTTACCGTCATCTACCTGGTGACCCTGGTTAAAGACGGCATCGAGTTCTCGAAAGCGGATCCTCTTCCCGAGCGAAAGAAAGACTAAATAATGGGCAAGAAAGCGCGTCTGGCAAAGCAAATGGCCAAGTACACCGTGACCACCTTACTGGGCACGGCCATAGACACGCTTGTCCTCTGGGTCTTGTCTACCTATTGGCTGGACGGCAACCACGTAGAGAAGTATATCATCTCCCCGATGATCTCCTTCGAGTGTGCCGTGATGGTAAATTTTCTTACAGCATTCTTCTACGTCTGGAAAGACCGTATAGCACACAGGACGAAAGGCGCTTTCTTCAGCCATTTATGGAAGTACAATCTGTCCTGCATCTCCGCCTTTCTATTGAAGATGGTGTTGCTGAACGCCATAGCCCTCCTCTTCAAGTGGCCTGCGTTTGTATGTAACCTGATTGCGCTCTGCTTCTCCGGACTGCTGAATTTCTCGATCAACGAGTTCCTGATTTTCGCAAAAAAGGATAGAAAGCCGCAAATAGAAGAGCCCCTGTCAGAAGGCCAAGACAATCAGCAATAAAGTCGAAACTGTCTCTCGAACGATAGGGAAGAAGACACTGGATATATTCGGTTGCGCCCGCAAGGCCGCAGCCGATTATTGTTATTATCAGAAGGATAACTACAGTCCTGACACGTCTGTTGTCGGCGGGTTGCAGTACAGACAGACAAGCCAGTATAGGCCAGGGGAGGAACAGCAGGAAGTGGATGCATTTGTCGGCGGGAATAGGGAAGTTCCACTCGTCGAACTTCGGCAGGCTGCCCTGGCTTGCGAAGCATACGTAAGCAACTGCGGCCAGGTAGACCACGAGCAAAACTCTCCAGAACCAACGTCGACTCAGAATCATAGCGCCTGCATGTCGTGGAGTTTACTGTAGATCCCGCCAAGGGCGATAAGCTCTTCGTGTTTTCCGCGCTCGACTATCCTGCCTTCGTCCATTACGATTATTTCGTCGGCATTCTTGACGGTCGAAAGACGGTGGGCAATTGCAATCGTGGTGCGGTTGCTCATGAGCCTGTCGAGGGCCTGTTGGACTATCTTCTCGGACTCGGTATCGAGCGAGGCCGTAGCCTCGTCGAGGATGAGGATGGGCGGGTTCTTGAGGATCGCACGGGCGATCGAGATTCGCTGGCGCTGGCCGCCGGAGAGCTTGGCCCCACGGTCTCCGATGTTCTCGTCGTATCCGAGCGGCTTGTCCATAATGAAGTCGTGGGCATTGGCGATTTTCGCCGCGGCCTCGACCTGCTCGCGGGTAGCGCCTTCGACTCCGAAGGCTATGTTATTGAAAATAGTGTCGTTGAACAGGATCGGTTCCTGGTTGACGTTGCCCATCAGGGCCCTCAGGTCGCGGGTGCTGAACTCGCGGATGTCGGTGCCGTCTATCTCGATCGCGCCTTCGGAGACGTCCCAGAAGCGGGGGATAAGGTCCACGAGAGTGGACTTGCCCGCGCCGGACGCGCCGACTATAGCGATCGTCTTGCCCTTTTCGATTTCGAGGTTCACGTCGCTCAGGATCTGGCGCTTGCCGTCGTACGAGAAGCCGACGTGTTTGAAGCTGATGCTCTTTTCGAATTTGGTGAGAGGCTTCGGGTTGGCTGGCTCCTTGATCGGGCTTTCGGCGCTGAGGATCTTGTCTATGCGCTCCATCGAGGCGAGGCCCTTGGGGATGGCGTAGGCGGCCTTGGAGAGGTCCTTTACCGGCTGAATGATCGAGTAGAGGATGGTCATATAGGAGATGAAGGCCGGGGCGTCGATGCTGGAATGGTCGCCAAGGATGAGGGTTCCGCCGAACCAGAGGACTATCGCGATAAGGACGCTGCCGAGCAGCTCGCTTACGGGGTGTGCGCTAGCCTGGCGGACTCCCACGCGGGTGCTCTTGCTCTTCATATTCCCGGTGACGGTGTTGAAGCGGTCGGTCATCTTTCCCTCGGCGAGGAAGGCCTTGATGATACGAAGGCCGCCGAGGGTCTCTTCTACCTGGGACATAGTGTCGGACCAGAAGCGCTGGGCTTCCAGCGAACGGGCCTTCAGCTTACGGCCTATCGCGCTCATTATGAGGAGCATAAGAGGCGCGAAGACTAGGGTGAAGACGGTGAGCTTCCAGGACATCGTAAAGAGGACGGCGAGGTAAATGATGATAAGAATCGGGTTCTTTATCAGCATATCGAGCGTACTGGTAATCGATGTCTCGACTTCCTGTACATCGCCGCTCATTCGGGCTATAATGTCGCCCTTTCTTTCTTGGGAGAAGAAACCGATAGGAAGGGAAAGGATCTTTTTGTAGATCTGCATCCTCATATCCTTGACGATACCCGTCCTGATAGGGATCATCACCGCCGAGGAGCCGAAATAGCAGCTGGTCTTAATCAGAGTGATGACGCAGAAGGAAAGGCAGAGGACCAGAAGGACCTTGCTGGTTCCGTAGGTCGCTATCCAGGTTCCCACATAGAAGTAGATGTTGTTGGTGAAGCTCGCGAAATCGCTTACTTCGGCCCA
>JAEESD010000119.1 GCA_016286145.1 Bacteroidales bacterium
GGTTCGCCGAAGCTCTTCGGTTTCTACCTTAAGACTATCCCGGAGATCGAAAGTCTCCCGCTCAACAATATTGAAAACGCCAAGGACGCCCAGCCTAAAAAGATCAACATTCTGAACTGTCTGCCGGACAGTACTTATGCCGAGCCGGGCTTCCAGGGCCCGGAGGCGGCGAACTCCGCCATCAAGGCGCTCGACGCCGCCGTCCGCGACATCAAGGCCGGCTCGATCGACGTTCTTGTTACCGGTCCTATCAATAAGAAATCAGTCTCTATCCAGGGCTTCCAGTTCCCCGGACATACCGAATACCTGATGAATCAGTTCGGAGTGAAGGACGTAACTATGTTGATGGTCAGCGACCGAATCAAACTCGGCGTTGTCACCGGACATATTCCCCTTAAAGACGTTCCCGGCGCGATCACTGAAGAGAAGATCCTCAGTAAACTCCGCCTGATGAAAGAATCCCTCATCAAGGACTTCGGCTACGACAACCCTACCATCGGCGTTCTCAGCCTCAATCCCCACAGCGGCGACGGCGGCCTCCTCGGAACCGAGGAACAGGATATCATCATCCCCGCTCTCAAGCGCGCCACGGAAGAGGGTATCGAAGCTTTCGGCCCCTTCTCGCCGGACGGCTACTTCGGACTCGGAAAGTACCAGCAGTTCGACGCGACTCTGGCAATGTACCACGACCAGGGCCTCTCGCCTTTCAAGACCATCGCTTTCTCGGACGGCGTGAACTATACCGCCGGCCTGCCGGTAGTCAGGACCTCGCCCGACCATGGGACCGCATACGATATGGCCGGCCGCGATATGGCCGATCCGGTCTCGATGCGCTCCGCGATCTTTACCGCCATCGATATCTACCGCAGGCGCAAGGCCTACGAAAAGCTGGTCGAGGGAAAGATGATCGACCGTACGCCGGTCGAGGAAGAGCGCCCTCAGCGCGGTGACCGCCCCCAGATTGCCTAACTCTTTAATATTTGCATTTTTTACCTATATTTGCAGCGACTTTAAGTTTCACCAAAACCTATTTTATGGTACTTGGAAATGAGAAAACCATTCGTTATCGCAGCAATGTTGCTGTGCTGCTCTCTTGCGATCGCACAAGAGGCTGACGAACTCGGTGGTAGCAATGCCGAGTTCTCCGTTATTGCCAGGGCAGAATACCTCTATGGTGACCCACTCGGCAACTCCTCTCTTTATGCCACTTTCGATGGCAGTATTTCCGACAACCTTACTTACAGCTTCGGTACACATCTCCTTTCTTCTACTCCGGGAGCATTGTATGCCAATTCTTTCCGTGCAGACGATGTAGACTGGCTCGATTGGGCTACCCTTACCTGGGCGGTCGGCGATTTCGAGCGGACTTTCGGTAAGGAAGACATCCTGCTGGGAACAAATGAGATGTCAGTAAGCGACTGGGATATTCATTTCCCTTTCGCTTCATCTATCTGGCACAACCTCTATACCTATGAATGGGGTCTCAGGGGAACCTGGTACCCTGTCGAGGGGCTTACTCTCGATGCACGCGTAAGCGCTTCTCCCTATTCGGCATATCCTTTCACCGGTGGCTTGCTTACCTACGGCCTTAAGGCTGCTTACGAGCAGACCGAGTCGTGGGGCCTGATGGCAGCCTACGATGTTATCGGTACAGATACCGGTAAGTATACCGGTTTTCTTACCGCGGGAGCCAACGTCTTCCTCGGAGAGGCCAGCATTTGCGTTGATTTCCAGAACAAAGTCGGTGATCCGACCTTCGTTTTGGTCGACGGTATCAGTACCTCTCTGCAGTGTGCTTACACCTTCTCCGAGCAGCTTACAGCCATTGCTCATACAGGTTATGAGAAGATGGACGCCAACTTTGGCGGTCTTGAGGATATCAATGCCGGACTCGCCGTTCATTATTTCCCTATTGAAGGACTCAGGGTCCACGCTCTCGGAAGCTATCGCTGGGGCGACATCGCTCCCGGGCCTACCTTCAGCATCGGTGTAACTTACAACTTCACTCATTCTCTCTAGGAGAGGACACGCAACGATATCAGCATCAACATCGAGCATCTTTCGAATGCTTTCGGAGACAAAAAGGTACTCGAGGACATAAACCTTTACATAAAGAAGGGGGAATTCATCACCTTCCTCGGCCCCTCCGGCTGCGGTAAGACTACCCTCCTTCGAATGATCGCGGGCTTCCTTAACCCGGACGAGGGCCGCATCACGATGGACGGCAAGGACCTGCTGGGCGTCCCGCCCCACAAAAGGCCGCTCAATACGGTCTTCCAGCGCTATGCCCTTTTCCCTCATCTGGACGTCTACGACAACATCGCCTTCGGCCTCAAGCTCGCGAAGGTCCCGCAGGACGAGATCGATTCGCGCGTACGCAAGATCCTCAAGCTCGTGGCCATGTCGGATTACGAAGACCGCGATGTCACGACCCTTTCCGGCGGCCAGCAGCAGCGCATCGCAATCGCCCGCGCCCTCGTTAACAGGCCCAAGGTCCTGCTTCTGGACGAGCCTCTCAGCGCGCTCGACCTCAAGATGAGAAAGGATATGCAGATTGAGTTGAAGGAAATGCACCAGAAACTCGGCATTACCTTTATATACGTAACACACGATCAGGAAGAAGCGCTGACGCTTTCTGATACGATCGTAGTGATGAACGAGGGAAAGATCCAGCAGATCGGTACTCCTGCAGACATCTACAACGAGCCCGTAAACTCCTTTGTCGCCGACTTTATCGGTGAGAGCAACATTCTCAACGCTACGATGATTTGCGACAAGGAAGTCAATTTCATAGGCCACGACTTCAAGTGCGTCGATACCGGTTTCGGCGAGAACAATCCCGTCGATGTCGTTATCCGCCCCGAAGATATTTATTTCACCGAGAGCGAGAATAAGTGTCAGTTCACCGCGACTGTCAAGTCCTGCGTGTTCAAGGGTGTACACTACGAGATGTTCGTCGATACCGACAAGGGCTACGAACTGATGATTCAGGACTATGACGCCTACGAAGTGGGAGAAAAGGTGATGCTGTACATCAAGCCTCAGGACATTCAGGTTATGCGCAAGGAACGCACTGCAAACGTCCTGACCGGTACTGTAATTGACAACCAGACGGTAGAGGTCTTGGGCGGGAAATTCCCCATTCCCAATGAGGCGGAGCCCGGATCAGAGGTTACTGTCGAGGTCCCGTTCGGCAAGGTAGATCTGGTAGATGATGTTCAAAGCGGAGTGCTCGAGGGCGAAGTCTATTTCATCCTCTACAAGGGCGACCGCTATCACCTTACGATCAAGACAGACGAGGGTTTCCTCTGGGTAGATACAAACGATATCTGGGACAAGGGAGATCTTGTCGGTATTAACTTCCTTGACGCGAAAGTGAAGTAATGAAAGCTTTCAAAAGGTCATACTGGTCGCTGCCTTATATCATATTTATGGCGGTGTTCGTAGTGCTTCCTCTCGTGATGGTTCTTCTGTACGCCTTCCGCGACGGAAGCGGACACTTCACCCTGGACAACTTTGTGAAGTTTTTCCAGACGAAGGAGGATCTGAATACTTTCCTCTACTCGATAGAGATAGCGCTCATCACAACGGTGCTCTGCCTGCTGCTGGGATATCCGGCGGCGTGGATACTGAGCAATCCGTCGCTTAACCGCTCGGCCGTCACCGTGATGCTGTTCATCCTCCCGATGTGGATCAACATGCTCATCCGTACGCTCGCGACAGTAGCGCTGTTCGATTTCTCGCGCATCCCGCTGGGGGAGGGGGCGCTCATATTCGGTATGGTATACAACTTCCTGCCGTTTATGATCTATCCTATCTACAACACTCTCAACAAGATGGACCGTTCGTATGCCGAGGCCGCCCAGGATCTGGGAGCTTCGCCGGCGAAGGTCTTTATGAAGGTGACTGTGCCCCTGTCGATGCCGGGAGTTTGGAGCGGCATTCTGATGGTCTTTATGCCCACCATCTCCACCTTCGCCGTAGCCGAACTGCTCACGATGAACAAGGTGAAGCTCTTCGGTACCACCATCCAGGAAAACATCAACAACGGGATGTGGAACTACGGTGCGGCGCTGGCGCTCATTATGCTGGTAATCATAGGTTTGACTACTCTGTTGTCCGATAGCGGCAAGGAGGTTGAAGATGAAACGGGAGGTCTGATATGAAAAAGTTTTTCGCGCAGGCCTACCTCTGACTCCTTCTGCTGTTGCTCTACAGCCCTATCCTGATTATCGCCATTTTCTCCTTTACCGAGGCTAAGGTGCTCGGCAACTGGACCGGCTTCTCGCTCGACCTCTACCGCAACCTCTTCGAGGGAGGTGTAAGCAACTCGATGCTCCGTTCGGTGGAGAATACTCTCACAATCGGTATCCTCGCAGCGATTCTGTCCACTATCCTGGGCTCGATTGCCGCAATAGGCATACATAATCTGAAGGGTCGTACGCGTCAGGCGGTCACTTTTGTCAACGACATCCCGATGCTCAACCCCGATATCATTACCGGTATCTCCCTGTTCCTGCTCTTCGTAGGCCTCGGAGTTACCCAGGGCTATACTACCGTCCTGCTGGCCCACGTCACTTTCTGCACCCCGTATGTGGTGCTTAGCGTGATGCCTAAACTCCAGCAGATGAACCCCAATATCTACGAAGCCGCGCTCGACCTGGGCGCCACCCCTTCGCAGGCGTTGTGGAAGGTGATAGTCCCGCAGATCAAGCCCGGAATGATCTCCGGTTTCATTCTGGCCTTCACCCTCTCGATCGACGATTTCGCCGTGACCCTCTTCACCAAGGGAAACCAGGGTTTGGAGACCCTCTCCACCTTCATCTATGCAGACGCGCGCAAGGGCGGTCTCACACCCGAACTGCGCCCGCTTATGACCGTGGTCTTCCTGGTAGTGCTGATTCTGCTGGCCGTCATCAACATTCGAACAATGAAATCAAACAAGAATAAGAAATGAAAAAACTACTTTGCATCGTTGCAGGCGCTCTAATGCTTGCCGGCTCCGCTTTCGCGGACGACAGGGCCCACACCCTCAAGGTCTACAACTGGGCCGACTACATCGACGAGGATCTCCTCGGTGAGTTCGAGAAGTGGTATGAGGAGCAGACCGGAGAGCCGGTCAAGATTATCTACCAGCTCTTCGACATCAACGAGATTATGCTCTCGAAGATTGAGCTCGGACAC
>JAEESD010000013.1 GCA_016286145.1 Bacteroidales bacterium
CAATTGTTTCTATAGCCCCAACAGGAATTACTGAGACATAATAATCTGTACCAGATGATAAGCGAGTGGCACTAGAAAGTTGTTTATAATTTTTGGCTCCTTCACCAATTGCCGATACTGACATATTACTACCAGAAAGATTGACAGCATATGTACCACAGTTATTGGTACGTGACCCCGAGTGTCTCATCATCAAGTTAAATCCCCTAACACTAGAGTAACCTTCACCATCAACATATTCAGCCGCCACACTATTTTCGTGAATGCGGAACTTGATCAACGAGAGACAAGGCTTTAGGATTAAGTCGTCACCAGTCGTTTTGCCAGCCATAGCTAAATCCAATCTATGCGGATTAGAAGCCGTAAATTCAGTCTGACGGCAAATGACATTAGCCCCAGAGAATGTTGCAGTAGTGTGATCAAAAGAAATACCAGTAGTACTAGTCTCCGAATTATAATAAGCGTAATATGTGGTCGCTCCACCAACAGCAGTAACCGTAATGGTTCCCTTGGTTGCAACTGAAGGATCCTTGGTGAGTGTACACAGCTCAATGTCATCATTAACACTGTTGCCGATGAATATCTTTTCACCTCCAGCCCAATGAATATCCAAAGAAGAAAGAGTTGCCTTGGTAGATGCAGGAGCTGCATTCTCCCCCAGGTCAATGCTTACGCCAAAAACAAGTTTTTCAACTTCCTGAACAGGCTCGACTATCTCTTCTACTTCCTGCTTCTGTTCGGGATCCTCAATCGTTGCCTTTTCCTTATTGCAGGAAATTAGACATACAGCAAAAGCTGCTAAAAGAATAAAGCTATACTTTTTCATGGCTAATCCTCCTACATAATAATGAAACCTGACGGATCAAACGCGTCATCTTCAGTAAAGCCCTGGGTACTAACTGTACTCAGCACGCCCTCTGCGGGATAGAGGATAACTTCCTCCACCTCGGGACTTAGATACTCTAGTTTTTTATCCATATGGTAATAAATTTGGTTAAATATTCGTTTTAGTCTTGCGCAACGAGTGTGTGGTTAAGCTCGCAAAGTGCGCATTTTCGCAAAGTTATGTATTCTGGTTTCAAAACGAAACACACAAAACCCGTTTTTTATTGCAATAAAGGCGCTAGCACCAACAACTAACTAATAATCAGTCAATTACGGGGGTTACATTTTCGTTTCGGATTGTTTCGTTTAGAAACCTCTATCTTCTCGCGTCGCAAACAAAAAGTGCGGTTTCTCTGCATCAAAAATGCAGGGAAACCGCAAAAAGGGCCTGAAATGCGGTTAGTCTGCACGAAAAATGCAGGGAAACCGCAGTCAGCAAATATTCCTAGAAACTATAATACAACCCGGCGTTGAAGTTGCTGGGGTTTACACCAACAACGAAGGTCTCGTTGTAGTAGCCTACGCGGCCGAGGTGAGCGACAAATGAAAGATTCTCGGTGAAGGGGATTGCAAGACCGGGAGAGACTCCGATTCCGATAGAACTGTCGTTAGTCTTGGTGTCGGCAATAAGATTCTTGTTGCTCCAGAACATCAACTGAAGCTGGGCGTCAACGAAGAGTGTTGCGGGGCCGAGCTCAAGTAAGTTGTAACGGAAGTAGGGTGCGAGAGTAAAGCCGAAATCGGTATAGGTGTCTTTGAGGGCATCGAGATCGAAACCGACTACAGCACCGACAGCCATCGTCTCATTAAGAACATAACCTACCTCGGGCAGGACATCAAAATCAGTACGGTTGTTTCCGGTGGAGAAGCCTACCTGGCCTCCTACATAGAATTGTGCGTTTGCCGAGAAAGCCACGAGGGCGAGTACGGCGACAAGAATAATTTTTTTCATTTCAGTAATGGTTAATATGTACAAAGATAGTGAGATTCCAAAAAAACACTACCTTTACAAAAAACACTGACAATTATGAAACCTATGCTGACCGCTCTCGCTGTTTCCTTCTGCCTTCTGCTTACTGCAGGATGCGGAGAGAAAGATCATTATCTTGCGCCGCCTACAGGTTTGAAGTTGGTTGAACTAACGCCGAATTCAGCTACTTTTAAATGGGAGACCGTAAAGGAAGCGACTAATTATAGGTGGTCTTGCGACGGTCAAGACTTGAGTGCTGGTGGATTGTGTCCGCCCAATGACCCTTCGGTCACTGTCATCCACCTCACTCCCGGGTCGTCATATCATTTCTGGCTAAGGGCTGAAGACAAAAACCGGAGTAAACCTGCCGAGGGTGGGATGTACCCCCTCTGTTCGGAACCAGTCGTTTACGATTTCACAACGCCGCAAGGAGATAGCGTCTCCACTCTCACGCAAAACAGCGGATCGGCATCCTATTCCCTCGGAGCCCAAGCCAACCTTTGAAGACATTTCCTTTACTTCTTCGGAGGCATAGAGAAGCTCTGTTTCATATTCAGGTCCATCGGGTTGGCTTTCCGTCTGGATAATCAAGACGCCTCCGACTTTGCCTCTCTTTCAGGGGCAGGGGACGACTGAGCCAATCAGGAACAGTTTATGTTGCATTTATGATGTGGAAGGATTGGGGGTGCAATGGCTGTATTCCTACCAGATACATCTCAATGTTAGCCGTTACGCTACCGTAATTTACATTTGAACAAGACAAATAGAGCCCGCACACCGCGGGCTCTATTTGTCTTGAATCGGTACGGGCAAGGCCGGGGATCCCGGGATTATTCGGGGAAGGCCAGAGGGGTTTTGGTGAGTCTGATTATACCGGAGACGGGCTCGCCGTTAAGGGAGAAGGATGTTTTTGGTTTGGGTGCGTGGTCTACATACTTGCAGGTGTGATTGAAGGAGACCACGTCAGAAGTACCGTCCGGCCAGGCGAAGTTGATTTCGCCTGAGAGAGTATCATCTCCGTTAAAGTCGCCAAATTCGATACGCATTACGAAACTATGATCAATCATCTCACACTTTCTCACCCTCAATCCTGTGATTTGTACAAGGAGTTCCTTCGTTTCTACTTGATTGTTGGACGGATAGGAGTATTCTTTGCCGTTATAGGTTGCTACTATCGGGCCGCCAAGCCAGTTGCCGGATGTTCCGGACTCAAACAGGTTATTCCCCGCCGCATCAGTCACTTCCATCGAGACCCACCAGGGCGCAACATCCCAAATAATATCATTCCAATCAGGCTCATCCTGATTCGTGGTCGGTTTCTCACCGCAAGCGACAGCGGTAAAAAGAAGCAAAACCGCTCCAAGTATTGAGAAAGTAAAACGTTTCATAAAACCCGGTTCTTTTAATGAATCGATATAAACACTTTTTTGAGCAACACAAATATAAACACTTTTTGAGTAACTTTGCGATACATAGTGTGTTATGAATAAGCTGAACAAACAAAAGCTGGCAATCAGGCTGCGGGCATTCGGGATTTGGCAGAAGCTGGGGTACTTTCCGTGGAGGAAGCCAGCGGAGGCGAGAGACGAGAAGCGGAAGAATAAATCTTCCCGCGATTTCTATAAGGGCGCATTCGATTCCATTCCGTTCCTGAACGACGACGCTAAACGAACTTTCACTCACCTGCTGCTTCGCCCCGGGTATATGATCCGGGACTACATAAAAGGTGACCATGAGCGCTATCTGGCGCCGTTCACATCGCTGATTATCTTCTACGCGTTCTTTGCGCTGGTCGCTGCGCTGCTTCAGCCGGTACAGCAACAAGACAAACTTGTCGACCCCACGGAGGACCTTGAAATATCTGTCAACGACAACCATATAGAAAGCGCGCGAACCGTGAAAGAAGTGGCCCGGATAGTTCAGCGCGGCTACATCTACCTCAATCTCGACAAATACCCAGAAGAGGTCCACACCCGCGGCGAGTCCGCCCTCGCGGCGCTGGAAGGCACGCTTCGCAGCCAGGGTATCCCGCTATTCCTGGGGGAGTTTTTCCTGCTGTGGTTCTCGATGTCGTGGGTACTCCGAAAGCGAAAGATCGGAATGTCGGCAGCGGCGGCCGCATCGGCGTATGTGCTCTGTCAGTTCAGCTTCTTCATGCTCTTCGCCCTGTTCCTAACACTCGGAAAAATCACGTCGCTCGGATTGGCTCTGATGCTGGTATTGGTAGTTGTCGATTACCACCAATGGCTTGGAGTTGGCTGGTGGAAGAGCTTCAGACTCACCGTTCGCACCGGACTGGTATATGCCCTGCTGTTCGGTTTTTTCATCCTGTTTGTCAGCTTCCTCGTTCTGCTAATTGCCTGGTTTAGATAGGATATGAAAAAATAATTGTTAAATTTGCACCCGAAAAACACGAATAGACATGAACTTAAGAGACATCAAGAAAGACATTGCTTACATCCTTGAGGCGTTTATCGAGGATTGCACTACGGTCGCAACCGTCAATTCGAAGGTTGACGAGCAGGCTGCAGAACTTTTCGAAGAGGCCGTAAATCTCTACAACGAGCTTATGGACAAGGTCTCCGCGAAGATCGAAGGCAGCAAGAAGGCTTACTACATTGCCCTCCGCAAGGAGCTCCTCGAGAAGACCGACGGTCTTTACACTAAGCTCAGCGACGCAGTGAAGGAGTCCCTCGAAGCCCCGAAAGAGGCCCCCAAGGCTGCAAAGGCAGCTCCTAAGGCCCCTAAGGCACCCAAAGCCCCCAAGGCCGAGGCAACCGAGGCTCCCAAAGCAGCCAAGAAAGCCGCTCCCAAAGCCAAGAAGGCAGAATAACGCCCCAAAAGGATGACAACATAAGAGCTCTCCGCCAGCGGAGGGCTCTTTTCGTTTTCCCTGCAATTGATTATCTTTGTAGGCTATGCACAAACGAATGTTTTCGAAAACAAATAATAGATGCCCGATCAGGTCGGGCATGACAGCCGTTGCTCTGGCCCTCTGCCTTTTTACCGGCTGCCAGGCTATCCAGTCGTTTATCCACGACGATAAAGTAGTAGCCAGAGTAGGAAAACATAAACTATACGAATCGGAAGTCAACGCCTATATCCCCTCCGGAGTGTCGATTGCAGATTCGACCAACCTCGCGCTGCAGTACATCAACACCTGGGCGACAGATATCATCTTCGCAGATATGGCCCAGAGTCAGCTCTCGAAGGCCGAGCGCGATGTAACCGCCGAGCTCGAGGCCTACAAACGCGACCTCCTTCGCTTCCGCTACGAACAGCGCTTCATCGGCGACAGGCTAGATACCCTCGTGACCGAAGACCAGATGCTGGACTTCTATGAGAAACACAAAAACCTCTTCACGCTTGATCGCCCGATCCTGAAAGTTCGTTTCGTAGATATTCTCAAGAATATGGACAAGAAGGACCATATCATCAGGCTTATGTCTTCGAACAAGCCTAAGGATATGGAAGAGGTCGAGGGACTTGCGAACAAGTATGCCATCAAATACTTCGACAAGAGCTACGAATGGATGGACGCCGCTGTCCTCGCGCGCGAGTTCGGAACCGACTATGGCCAGATGCTCGCGAAAATGAACCAGTCGTATATAAGGATGGAATCCGAAGATGCGGCGGATATCAAGGTCGCCTATGTCCGCGAGATCCGCAGGAGCGGGGTTGCGCCCTTCGATTTCTGCACGGACAGAATCCGTGAATACATACTCAGCGGAAGAAAACACGATCTTCTCATCGCTTTGGAACAAAGCTTGCTTAAGGGAGCTTCCGACGATGGTCAATTTGTAATTTATTAGCGAATGAAAAAGATATTAGCTGCAGCGGTAATCGCGCTCGCAAGCCTGACCCTCAATGCCCAGAAATACAGCGGCCTGATTGACAAGACGGTGGCCGTTATCGGCGGCGAATTCATCTCCCTGTCTGAGATAGAACAGGAGGTTAACACGATGAGGGCCCGCGGATATGCTTCGGACCAGAATATGCGCTGCGAGATCCTTGAAAACATTCTTCAGACAAAACTCTTCCTTATGCAGGCCAGGGTCGACTCCCTTACCTTCAACAAGGAGGTGGTCAACGCCCAGCTCGGCCAGCATATCGACGAAATCCGTACCGCCCTCGGCGGCGACGACAAGGTAGAGGAATACTTCGGAAAGCCCCTCTATAAACTGCGTCAGGAATGGACAAAACAGTTTGAGGAGATGTCGCTTACCCAGCAGGAGCAGCAGGAAATCGCTAAAAAGATTCCCGAAATTACTCCCCACGACATCAAAGAGTATGTTGATACGGCAGATGTAAATAACCTGCCCGTAATCCCTACCAAATATCAGATGAGCCAGATCTGCGTCTACCCCGACGTGGAGTCTGCGAAGATGGCCGCCAAGGAGAAACTGCTCGAACTTCGCGAGCGAATCATCTCCGGAGAAAAATTCTCCACCCTTGCCCGCCTGTACTCAGACGACATTGAGTCTGCAAAGAGAGGCGGCGAGCTGGGTATGGCCTCCAAGACATCCTTCTGGCCCCAGTTCTCAGACGCCGCAATGTCCCTGAAAGTAGGAATGGTATCCAACACGGTCGAGACTCCGGACGGCTTCCACCTCATCCAGGTTATCGACAAAAAGGGCGATATGTTCAACGCCAGACACATCCTCATCAAGCCCTCATACACCTCGGCAGACAGGGAGAAGGCTTTCGCCAGGCTGGACAGCCTCAAGGCCTTGATCGACACAACCAGCCTCACCTTCGAGGCCGCAGCCCGCTTGTATAGCGAGGACAAACCCTCACGAACCAACGGCGGACAGATGGCCGACCCTGCTACCGGCTCCGCATATTTCGTCAAGGATGAGATCAAGCCCGCTGACTGGACGGTTATCCGCAACCTCGAGCCCGGACAGATCTCGGATCCGGTCGAATCTACCGACAACGAAGGACGTGGAAATCTTATCTACAAAATAATCCGCCTGGATAAGATAGTCCCCTCACACCCCGCTTCGTTTGAGACAGACTACAACGACCTCTACAGTACCGTAGAACACATCAAGCAGATCGAAGCGATCAACAAATTCATCGATAAAAAAATCTCTGAAACACATATAGTCATCGATCCAATGTTCAAGGATTGTGACTTCTCCCGCGCTGGATGGTCGGAAAAAATAAGAAAGTAGGTTCACTGTTGCTGGCGGCCGGTCTCGTAGCGGCCCTGTTCAGCGCTTCTGCCGGGCCCAAACCCGCGCAGAAGGGCGACGTGGTCCGTCTGATCAAGGCTAAATCCGTCCAGATCATCACCAGCGAAGACGACAGAGCCTTTCGTAAGGCTGTCGAGGCTACTTTCCTCCACAACGACACCTACCTTATCTGCGACACCGCTATCTGGAGAGTCGCAGACAACATAATCAACGCAAAAGGCCACGTCAAGCTGATGCAGGAAGGAACCGTCCTCACCAGCGAGACCCTAGACTACTATGTAGACAGGGACCTTGCCGAATTCCGAGGCAGTGTAGTCCAGCTGGTAGACAAGGAAAACAACACTCTCCGTACCCGCCACCTCGACTATAATACCAAGGACAGCGTCGCAGTCTTTGCAAACGGCGCCGCGATGAAAGACAAAGACGGCCAGATTATCGAAAGTATAGACGGAACCTACGACTCTAAGGCCAGCCTCTTTACCTTCACCGGAGACGTAAATATGTACACGGACTCCGTCTTCATCAAGACCTCGTCGCTGAACTATCACACCGATCTTGAGCGCGCCGTCTTCAACTCCTATATCGACTTCTGGAAAGACGATAATATGCTCTCCGCCAGCCGCGGCTGGTACAATAGGAAGCGCGAAACCTTCTTCTTTACAGACAAGGTCCACGCAACCTCGAAGAACCAGGAAACCTGGAGCGACACCTTGTACTACTACCGCTGGACGAGCAATGTCGAGCTGAAAGGCAACGTCCAGCTCCAGGACAGCTCACACCACACCTCCGCCGTCTCGAAATACCTTCTCTACGAAGACACGCTCGCCCGGGTGACTATGATCAACGAGGCCGCGGTCGCAATCGCCGATGAGGACTCCAACTACAAAGACACGCTCTACGTAGGCGCAGATACTATCATCTACTACACCCTCCGAAAGTGTGACATCCCCGCAAACGAAATCAAGAACGCCGAGACCCGTCTCAACGATATTATGGCCGACGCGGTAGGCGAATACCGCCGGAAGGCGGCCGAGGAAGCCGCACGCAAGGCGGAGGAAGCTGCGCAGCAGAAGGAGGCTTCCAAGGCAGGGCGCGGCGGTATGAAGGGCCGTGCGGCCGGAAAGGCCGGTGGGCTTGGGACGATCGGCGAAGGCGGGGCTCCGGCTATGGGCCCGGGTGGAGAAACGCCCGCAACGCCGAAGGATGGAGCGGCTGCCCCTATGGACACATTGGCGGCGGCAGACTCGCTCTCCGCTCCGCTCGATTCAGCAGCCCTGGCGCTCAGGGATTCGCTGGCCAGGGCCGACTCGCTCGCGAATATCCCGCCGCCCGATACGACTAAGGTGGGCTTCGCCGTGGGCATAAGAAATGTCAAGATCTACCGCTCGGATATGCAGGTCCGCTGCGATTCGCTGCGATACACTGACCTCGATTCGATTGCGCGATTCTATATAGACCCTATAGTCTGGAACGAGGGACGCCGTCAGTATTACTCGGACAGTCTGAACGTCCTGATCAAGAACGGTTCGGTAGACCGCGCGAGTCTGATGTCGAACGCTATGATCGTAACCCAGGAAGACACCCTGCTTTACGATCAGATCAAGGGCGCGGAGGTTATCGCCTTCTTCGACAGTACTGCCGCCCTGACCAGGTTTGACGCAGTAGGAGGCGCGACCGCCATCTTCTATCTCGAGGAAAACGGCTCGCTCTCTACGGTAAATAAGGTGGAGAGCAAGATGCTCTGCGGAGCCTTCGTAGACGGAACCATAGACCGTATTCACTACTTCGACAGCCCGAAAAACGATGCATACCCGGTAGTTCAGTTCCCTAAGAGCGACCGCTACCTGAAAGGATTTAAGTGGGCGCCTGAGCTCAAGCCTACCGGCAAGAAGAGCATCACTACCCTTACAGTCCGCCAGTCCGAACGCGCCAAATACGAGAAGCACCCCCGCGCCAAGTTCAAGCAGACAGACATCTACTTCCCGGGCTATATGAAGAGCGTCTATGCCGCCATCGACGAGAGCCACAAACCACGCCCGAAGAAGAAAGCGGACAAGAAACAGGAACTCGAGGTAGTCGAGGCGGCCGCCCCGAAAGACACCCTTATCCAGCAGGATACCCTAGCTCTGAAAGACAGCCTGGCCCTTAGCGACACCCTCGCACTCAAAGACTCCCTGATGCTCAGGGATTCCCTGGCCCAGGGCGATTCGCTTGCTGTCCGCGACAGCCTTTCGACAGATCAGCTTCCTGCAAAGAAGACCTTCAAGCAGAAGTTCAACGAGTGGCGTGCGAAGGTAGCCGAGCGCAGAAAAGCGAGGGCCGAAGCACGCGAGGCCCGCTGGGCTATACTCGACCAGCAGGACGCGGCCAAGGCGGAGGCAAAAGCCCGCATCAAGGAAGAAAAAGCCCGCGCAAAGAAGCGCAAGGAACTCCAGGCCGCCGAGGAAGAAGCCCGCAAGGATCAGGAAATACTGAACAAATACATAGAATACTATAAACAGAAAAAGGAGAGGGAAAAGAATGGAAAACATTAAAGACAGATTCCTGCGCTATGTCGCAATCGACACCAGGTCAGACGAAGAATCGGAAAGCCAACCCAGCACCGCAAAGCAGCTCAACCTGCTCAGGCTCCTCTGCGAGGAGTTGAAAGCGATGGGAGTTGATGCTACCCTGGACGAATTCGGCTACGTGATGGGAAAGATCCCCGCCAACACCGAAGGCGCCATCCCCGCCGTAGGATTCATTGCCCACGTCGACACCTCTCCAGACGCCTCCGGCGAGAACATCAAGCCGCAGATCATCCCCAACTACGACGGCGAGCCCATCGCCCTGAAGGGCGTCCCCGGCCTCTACCTCGATCCCCAGGAATTCCCCGAACTCATCGCCCATAAAGGCGAAACCATCATAACAACCGACGGAACTACCCTGCTCGGCGCCGACGACAAAGCCGGAGTCGCCGAGATAATGGCAGCGGTAGAATATATAGTCGAACATCCCGAGTTCAAACACGGCCCTATCAGGATAGGCTTTACGCCCGACGAGGAGATCGGCCGCGGGGTCGCGAAGTTCGACGTCGCTCGCTTCGACGCCGCCTACGCCTACACGATGGACGGCGGCGAGGTCGGCGAGCTCGAGTTCGAGAACTTCAATGCCGCGGCCGCGACGGTCCATATCCAGGGCCGCAACGTCCACCCCGGCTACGCGAAGGGCAAGATGAAAAACGCCATCCAGATTGGAATGGAACTCAACTGCCTGCTCCCGCTCGAACAGCGTCCCGAGTATACCGAGGGCTACGAGGGCTTCTATCACCTCATCTCGTTCAAGGGCACGGTCGAAGAAGCAACCTTCTCCTACATCCTGCGCGAACACGACCTCGAGAAACACGAGCAGCAGAAAGAGACCCTCCGCCGCTGCGTCCAGGCTATCAACGACCGCTATGGCGACGGAACCGCGACCGTCGAGATCCGCCACCAATATTATAATATGCGCAAGCAGGTCGAGCCGCACTACCAGATAGTCGAAATCGCCATAAAGGCGATGGAAAAGGCGGGCGTGAAACCGAAAATCCAGCCGATTCGCGGGGGCACGGACGGGGCCAACCTCTCGTTTATGGGACTCCCCTGCCCGAACATCTTCGCCGGCGGCCTCAACTTCCACGGCAAGATGGAGTGGGTTCCGGTAGAGTCAATGGAAAAGGCTTACAATGTCATTCTGAACATTGTAAGCCTCTATGCAGAATAGCCTTAAGGCTTATTTCTTCCCAGCGAGATATTTTTCCCAGGCCCAAGCCGATGCGAGGGTCTCTTCAAGCGTACGCTGAGCCTTCCAGCCGAGCTTCTTCTCGCCTATCGTAGGATCGCACCAAACAGACATAACGTCGCCGGGGCGCCTGGGGGCGATCTTGTAGTTGAGCTTCAGATTGTTTACCTTCTCGAAGGTAGTGATGAGCTCCATTACGCTGACGGGGCGGCCGGTACCTACGTTGAAGATCTCGTAATTCTCCTCCATCTTGCCCTCGACCATACGGGTGACCGCGAAGACGTGGGCCTTGGCGAGGTCGATGATGTCAATGAAATCGCGCAGGCAGGTTCCGTCCGGGGTCGGGTAGTCGTTGCCGAAGACGCTCAGACACTCGCGCTTTCCGATCGCGGTCTGGGTGATGAACGGGACGAGGTTGTTGGGCACTCCGCGAGGAAGCTCGCCGATAAGGGCGGACGGGTGTGCTCCGATAGGGTTGAAATAGCGAAGGGCGATACCCTTGATGGTCGGATAAGCCTTTACGCAGTCGCGAAGGAAGTCCTCACACATCTGCTTAGTGTTACCGTAAGGCGAGGTAGAGGGCTTGCGCTCTGAAAGCTCGCTGACGGGGAGTTTCTCGGGCTCGCCGTAGACTGTAGCCGAAGAGGAGAAGAGGACATTGCAGCCCTTGTCGCGGGCTACCTGAAGGATGTTCAGGAATGACTCCAGGTTGTTGACATAATACTTAAGCGGGTCGTCTACCGACTCTCCTACTGCCTTGAAGGCGGCGAAGTGGATCACCGCGTCGATCTTATAGCTGTCGAAGAGTTTTTTGACGGCATTGAGGTCGCAGAAGTCCATCTCGATCAGAGGAAGCTCCTTACCGGTAATCTTGCAGACGCCCTTGTAGTTGGTGCGGTCGCAGTTTGAGAAGTTGTCGGCGATCACTACATCATAGCCCGCTGCGTCGAGCTCTACGGTGACGTGGCTGCCGATATAACCGGCACCACCAGAAACGAGTACAGTCTTTTTTGCCATATATAAGTTGATTATTTTTCCAGTATCATTGCGAATCCGCCGCCGGGAGCGAGGTGGACTCCAAGAGTAGCGCCGCCGTTAACGACCATCGTCTCGATTTTGTGGTCCTTACCGATAGTGTCGGCATTGATGCCGTCGCGGTAGATAGTAACCAGCCACTCTCCCTTCGGGAGCCAGTCGAGATTGAGCTCTATGTCGCGCTCGTCCCAATTGGTAAGAGCGCCGAGGTAATACTTGCCGTCTTTCTCGCGCTTCATCACTATGTACTCCCCTATCTTACCGTCCAGAACTTCACTTGAATCGAAGACGGTAGGTATAGACATTATGTATTCTACGGTCTTAGGCTCCTCAAGATAAGCGGAGGGACTGTCGCAGAACATAACCAGCGGCGAGTCGTAAACTACATACATCGCTATCTGAGCGGCCCTGGTTCCCTGGCTCATAGGGTGAACAAAGTTCATCGCATACTCGCCCTTGCTGCCGTTTCTCATCGCGCCCTGGGTAAAGTCTATCGGAGCTGCCGCCATCCTCATAAAGGGAAGGCTGACCTGATTGCGGGGCATATCTACATCTATCGTACTCCACTTGCAGTTCTCAAGGCCGAAGACGCCTTCGAAGTTCACTACGTTGGGGTAAGTTCTGTTAAGGCCGGTGGGCTTGGTTCCGTGGAGGTCGACCATCAGTCTGTAACGGGAGGTAATCTCTGCAATCTCGTAGATCTGGCTGACGATGGGCTGATACTGTCCGTCGAAGAAATCGATCTTGAAGCCGGAAACGCCCATTTTGGAATAGGTGTCGCATATCTGCTCCGGATTGTTGAGGAACGGGGTGTAGGCCATCCAGAGGATTACCTTTACGTTCGATTCCTGAGCATAGCTGCATATCTCCTCGATGTTTATCGCATCTTCCTGCTGAAGAGGATCGAAGTTCTTGTACCATCCGTCATCAACTATGACATATTCGATTCCGAAGCGCGCTGCGAAATCTATATGATACTTGTAAGTTTCGGTATTGATACCTGCCTTGAAGGGGACATCCCAGAGGAGGGAGGCGTTCCACCAATCCCAGGTAGAGTGTCCGGGTGTAATCCAGCTGACATCGTCCAGCTTCGAAGGGCTGGCTGTCTGATAGACCATATTGTTGGTCGGGAGATCCTTGTCTTCGGGAGCGTAAGCAACGATTCTCCAGGGATAACTGCGCGAACCTTTAGTCTTCGCGATTATATCGCTATATCCGGTAGGCCTTGCTGCGCCGCCTGCAACATAATGGTATCCGGTAGGGATGGGAGGGAATTCAGCAATAAGGCCCTTTGAGGTCTGCTTTACGAACATTCCGGGATAGTCCTCTACGTCTGACTCCATCACCATCAGATTACCCACCTCTGGGACTCTTACTACCAGGGGCAGGAAGGCGAGATCCTCGCTTGCCTTACCAATTTCAGTCTCTGTATAGCAGGCCTCGAAAGAAGTCTCATAGCGATCTTCCCTCTTCGGGACCATAGGGATGATAAGCGGATACTTATCTGCGAAATTGAAACATACAGTCTCGTTTTTCACTACTATATCATCCGCGAAAGATGTTACAAAACGATAAGCGACTCCGTCGTTGTAGGCCCTGAACTGAAGGATGTAGTCTCCGTCGTAGCTGAGGCGGATGTAGTTGTATGCCGCCTCGAATTCTTTCTGGCGGTACAGGGGAGCCTGGATGGACTCGGTCCTGCTGCCGCGGGTGTCCTTACGGATACGGCTGCCTACTCCCAGAACCCTTCCGTCTTCGAGTGTCATAGAGATAGGGCAGTCTTTAAGGACTGTAACGCCCTTCACCTCGAGGCTGTACTTTGTAGAATCAGTAACTGAAACGATTACTTTAAGCTCGCCCGAAGGGCTTGATACCTTAAAAACCTTGGCCTGAGCAACTAAAGCGAGGGAAAGAAGAGCGATTGCGGCAAATATTTTTTTCATGTCTTATTTATGCGATAGCTTACAAAGTTATCAATTATTCAGCATTTCTAAAAGAGACAAAACGGTCTCGGCCGGAGATGTCCTTGATGATGTTTATATCTATGAAATTAGTCTTCAAAAGTTCAGCAATATCGCCGCAGAAGAGGCTGTTAGCTTCGAAAATTCCATAGCCTCCGGGGCCAAGGTGGTCTTTTGCAATGTCTGCAAGGGCACGATAGAACTTCAGCGGATCGTCGTCCGGGACGAACAGCGCAAGCTCCGGTTCGTAGTCAAGGACGTTGCGGCGCATCTGAGTGCGCTCGGACTCCAGGACATACGGCGGGTTACTGACTATGATATCGAAGCGGCCAAGATTCCCGAGCGGCAATCTTTTGAGGACGTCTGCCCTGCGGAAAGAGACGCGGGGGTCGCTGAATTGCCTTCTGGCTATCGCCAGAGCTTTGGGTGAAATGTCAACGCCGACTACGGTCGAGTCGGGGATTTCGAGGGCCAGGGTCCAGGCGATGCAGCCGCTGCCGGTACAGAGGTCGAGGATCCTGGGGTCATGGACGGCTGCGGCCGTGGAACTTAAGACTGCCTCAACCAGTTCTTCCGTTTCCGGGCGGGGAATCAGGACGTCCGGGGTGACCCTGAAGCGGCGGCCGTAGAATTCGGCATAGCCGAAGACGTACTGGACAGGCTCGTTATTGAGGAGACGTTCGAGGTCCTCTTCGAGCTGCTCCGTTTCGATTTCGCGGTCGGGTTCGGTTACCGGGGCATAGCTCGGCAAGCCCAGCCTTTCCTGAATCAGGAGGCTGATAATGCTTCTGGCCTCAGAATCGGGATATACTGCGGCCAGGGCCTCAATAGCTTTATTCTGGAATTCTGCCAGGCGCATCGGCTAGCGGGAGGCGAAGATGTTGCCGCCGAAGTCGACCACCTTGAAGGATTCCTCGCGTGCGCGGGCGAAGGACCTTTGGATAAGGGTATCGAGTACCTTGGAGAAAGGAACTCCTGTGTAGTCCCAGAGGTAAGAAGACAGCGAGCCGGGGATAGTGTTGATTTCGTTTACATAGATACGGCCGTCTGTTTCGTCTATCATAAGGTCTATCCTGGCGAGGCCTTCGCAGCCGAGGGTCTTGAAGGTCCTCATCGCGAATTCCTGGACCAGCTCAGTGACGTTGTCGGGAAGGTCGGCGGGCAGCTGACGCTTCAGCGAGGCCATGCCCGCCCCGTCGGCGCCCTTGGCTCCGGCAAGCTTCGGGCCGGCGACTTTAGCGCCGGCAAGCTTGCCGCTCTTGGAGCCCTTCGCGCCGCCGCTCTGATACTTGTCGGAGTAACTGAGGATCTCGCCGCTCCTTAGCGGAATCTCGCAGACGGACGGTTTGCAGTCATAGTAGTCTCCCATCACCGAGCAGTTTACCTCCTTGAGCTTTCCGAGCATGCGCTCCACGATAACTCGTGTAGTAAACTGAGCCGCATAGTCAACCGCATCGGCAAGTTCCTGACGGTTGTGGGCCGGAGAAATACCAACACTCGAGCCGGAGTTCGCCGGTTTGATAATTACCGGATAAGGGATAGTCTTCTCGATATTGTCAAGAACTGTCTCACGGCGGTCGTCCCACTCCTTATCGGTGAACCAGACAAAGTCTACGACGGAGATACCGCTGTCGCGAAGAATCTGCTTCATCGCGATCTTGTCCATTCCGTTAGCAGAAGCAAAGGTATTGCAACCTACGTACGGGACGCCGATCACCTCGAGAACTCCCTGAAGGGTTCCGTCTTCGCAGTTAGTTCCGTGGAGAGTCGGAAGGATAGTATCGATTTTCGCCACTACCTTCTGTTTCCCAAACAGTCCGTTAGTATAGAGGTTGTGGTCGCCATAGACGGACTTGAAGAAAACTTCCTTACACTCCTTGAAGAGCGCGGGCATATTGCGGTACTTGCCGAGCTCCAGAAGAGCCTTTCCGGTATACCATTTTCCTGTCTTTGCGATATAGATCGGAACGATCTCATATTTTTCCCTGTTCAGGGACTCGATTACCTGCAGAGCAGTTACCACCGAAATTTCATTCTCGACGGACCTGCCGCCAAACAGAACTCCAACGTTTAGTTTCATATTATTTGAATGTGTCTGGTAAATCGTTTTCGTAAAGGATAGCAGAACCCGGGGTGGCGAGGACGCCGAGGGCGGCCACCGCTTCGTTAAGCGTGTCTGCACACATAATGTTGTCGTCCGGCATACCGGCCGACCTGGCTCCCTCGAGGATAGCCTCGCGGTTGTATTTGTTGACTATGATGAGGATGTCGCAGGAGCGGGCGGCGAGGGCGCCGAGCTCGCGGCAGGCGTCGAACTGGCGGGAGCCCAGTTCGACAAAGCCCGGAGTGACGCAGATGCGCCGCCCGCCCTGAGGAAGCTTCATCGAAGCAAGCACTCCGAGGGCCATCGCAGCTCCGGTAGGATTGGAATTGTAGGCGTCGTCCAGGATAGTGATACCTCCGCGGCGGGACATACTAAGCCTATGCTCTACAGGCTGTATCTTACTGACGGCCAAGGCGATAGATCTGTCCGGAACGCCAAGGTGTTTAGCCAGAACAATAGCTCCGGTAAGGTCCAGAATATTCGCTTCGCCGAGCAACTGAGTCTTAAGATGGAGCGAGCCGGCGGCATCAATTACGTCGAACTCCATCCCTCCGGGAGTATACTCAATAGAAGCAGCGCGGACATCGACTCTATGTGCATCTATTCCGAAACGGACGATAGAGCAATCCTCGCGGATCCCGCCATAAGAAGCGATTCCCGGTGATTCAAAATTGATAACTCCGAACCCATCGGCCGGGAGCGAGTCTATAAGTTCAAACTTAGTCTTCTGAATGTTCTCAAACGAGCCGAAGGTCTCAAGGTGCATCTCACCGACTGCGGTGACGATACCCATCACGGGGTGTACGAGATCGCATATCTCCTTGATATCCCCTACCTCTTTCGCGCCCATCTCGCAGATGAACACTTCGTGATAGGGTTCGAGCTTTTCGCGAATAGTCCTGACTACTCCAAGGGTAGTATTATAGTTCCCCGGAGTCATCAGAACGTTGTATTTCTCGCTGAGTATCCTATACAGATAGTTCTTGGTACTGGTCTTACCGAAACTTCCGGTAACGCCGATAATAATCAGATCCTTATGCGTAGCAAGTTTCCGACGAGCATCCTTGATGTACCAATTATTGATCGCCTTCTCGATAGGGCTATTGATCCAGTCAGCAACACACAGAACGAACGGGCAGAAGATAACGCACAGAGCACCCAGCCAGAACACACCGAAAAACCACGGCGCCAGAGTCAGCAAAATTGCCAGCAAAGTAGTCGTAACCGCCAGCCTCACCATTCGCGGGGTGAAGACGAACTTCACCTTCGACTTTCCGAAAAGGCGCGGATACGGATTATCCTTCTGCCACCTCAGAAAGCGGTCGCGCCTGTTGGAGTTCTGCTGAAACATCTGCAAATAATATCTCAGATACAGCACCCACGCCGCTATCCAAATGACTATAAAACTGACTATCAACGCTGTCATTTTTCTTAATATCTTGAATCAGACGGTACTACCAAGAGACCCTAAGCACCCGCGCTTGATAGCGGGGGGACCACTAGCGCGAAGCGCGTCTGGTGGGATGAGCGAAGCGAAGGTCTCTTGGTAGTACCATCTGATTCTATTTCATAAAATTATTAACAACTGACCTGAACAGCCCGGGATCTTCCAGGAACGAGAAATGTGTTCCGCCCTTGACGGTAATGAGGCCGGAGTCGGGCAGGAGCTTAACCATCAGCTCGGCATCCGAAAGAGGAGTAGCGGTATCCGCTGTTCCCCAGAAAAGGATGACCGGAACCTGAATCGAAGGAAGCAGCTTGCGCAGGTCCTGATTCACGGTCTTTGAAAGCACCGCCTTCATCATGGGCGAAGCCGACGCATAATCCGAGGACCCCTTACCGGCGCGCATCTTCTCAAAGCGCTCGCTGTCGCGCAGCACCTTCAGAATCCACCACTTCGCAATCTTATACTTGTATACTTTAATATAGTATCCCAACGATCTCTTCGGCTTGATTCCAGCGGCGTCTACCAGCATCAGGCGCGACACCTCAACTCGCGAAGCGAAAATGATAGCAACACGCCCGCCGAAAGAATGGCAGATAATAGACGGCTTTACTACACCGACCGAAGCGCAGAACGCCTCGAGCATCTCCTCATACTCATAGACTCCCCAAACCACGGGCGGCTCGTCAGACTCCCCGAAGCCCGGGAAATCGATCGATATAACCCGATGTTTTAAAGCGAACTCAGGGACAAAGGCATCCCAGATCTTATGAGTACAGCCCCAGCCGTGGAGCAGAAGAAGGTCCGAGCCTTCCCCGCTCACCTCATAAAAAACTTTGGTGCCGTTATAATCGAATATCATTCTAATCGAAGAATCCTTCTTCTTCCGCAGCAGGCTCAACTTCCTGCTCTTCTTCCGTCTCAATATCTCCGCCCGTACAGCTCAGATCCAGGGTCAATCCACCCGGAGCCTCGAAACGGTCGTACTCGCTATATCCGAGGGTCGGATCCGCGAGACACTTTTTCATAAAGATACCCCATATCGGAAGCGCGGTCGCCGAACCGCTACCCTGGGCGAGCTCTTTGAAATGGACCATACGGTCCTCGCCGCCTACCCAGACTCCGGCCGTGATCTTAGGCGTGTAGCCGATGAACCAGCCGTCTGAGTTATCGTTGGTCGTTCCGGTCTTTCCGGCCATATCGCCCTTCAGGCCGAAACGGGTGCGCAGGCGGCTGCCGGTTCCCTGGTTCACGACGCCCTGCATCAGGTTCACCATCAGGTAGGCCGTGTTGGCGCTGATAGCCTCCGTCTTCTTACCGGCGAAATCGGTGATCAGGTTGCCGTCTGCATCCTCGATGCGGGTGATGAACATGGGCTCGGAAAAAACGCCCTTAGACGGGAAGGTATTGAAGGCTGCGACCATCTCGCATATCGGCAGGTCGGCCGAGCCGGCGCAGAGCGAGTAGACCTCGTCGACGTGGCTCTTGATACCCATTTTCCTCATCATCTTGACCATAGCCGAAGGGCCGAACTGCCTCATCAGGTAGGCCGAGATATTGTTCGAGCTGTGGGTAAGGCCCCATTTGAGGGTCACCGTCTTACCTATCCATTCGTCACGGTCTGTGCTTCGAGGGGTCCAGGTCTCATCGCCCACGATAAAGGTCTGGGGCATGTTGACGACGCGGTCGCAGGGGGTCATGCCCTCCTGCATCGCGAGGGTATAGAGGAACGGCTTGATAGTAGAGCCGACCTGCCTCTTTCCCTGGCGGACGTTGTCATACTTGAAGTAGCGGTAGTTGGGGCCGCCGACATAGGCTTTTACGTGGCCGGTGCCGGGCTCGATAGCCATAAACGCCGCCCTGAGAATAGACTTATAGTATTTGATCGAGTCGTCCGGGGTCATCAGGGTGTCTACATAGCCCTTTTCGTTCCAGGAGAACACCCTCATCGGGGTCTTTACGGAGAACTGCTTCAGGATTTCCTGCTCGGGAACTCCTGCCTTGCGCTGGGTGCGATAGCGGTCGCTCCACTTTCGGGCCTGGCCCATCAGGGTATTGTAGGTACTGTTCTCCATCGTGTTGGGGAACGGCGGGCGACGACGACTCTTGAGCTCGCGGTTGAACATGGGCTGAAGGCCCTTCGAAAGGTGTTCCGCTACCGCTTCCTCAGCATAGCGCTGGAGGCGAGAATCGATAGTTACGTATATCCTCAGACCGTCGCGGTCCAGATTGTACTTCTCTCCGTTGGCTTTGCGATACTTGGTAAGCCAGCCGTAAAGGGCGTCGTTGGCCCACCTTATAGTATCCGCTACGTACTCTTCCTCGAAGAGGTAGTTGCTGCGCTTAGGCTCGGAAGCATTCATCTCGCGGCGTATCATATCGCGGAAATAGGGCGCGAGGCCGGCGTTGTGGTCCTGGACGTGGTAACGGAGCTCGATGGGGGTTGCCTGGGCCTCAGCTTTCTGTTCTTCGCTAAGAAAACCGGCCTTTTCCATCTGGCCGAGCACGAAATTGCGGCGGCTCATAGCCAGGTCGTAATGTAGCACCGGGTTGTACCTGGTAGGTTTATTGACCATTCCGACCAGCATGGCGGCTTCCTGGACATTGAGCTCCGCCGGGGTCTTCGAGAAGAAGGTCTCCGAGGCGGACTTGATTCCGTAGGCGCTGCTGCCGAAGAAGATCGAGTTCAGGTACATTGCGACTATCTCGTCTTTAGTGTAATTGCGCTCGAGCTTTACTGCTGTAATCCATTCCTTGAGCTTGATCCAGATCATAGTCCCGGCCTTCACGAACGGGTTCTTGCTGGTAGTCTCTACTCGGGGATAAAGGGTTTTTGCGAGCTGCTGGGTGATAGTACTTCCACCGCCCTGGCTCGAATCCCTCATAAGCAGAGTCTTGAAGAATACGCGTCCAAGCCCCTTGAAATCGATTCCGCAGTGACGGTAAAAACGTACGTCTTCGGTAGAAATCGCAGCGTGTATTACATTGGGAGAGATATCGTTATAGGAAACGTAAGTACGGTTCTCAATGTGGAAGGTACTGATGACAACCCCGTCTGAAGAGATGATCTGGGTCGCAAGGTTGTTGTTGGGGTGTTCGAGTTCCTCAAACGAAGGAATCTCAGCGAAAAACCAGACAGAGGCCAGCAGGCCGAACACCAGAACTATCGGCGTAATGATTATAAACCAGAACCAGAATATTATTCTTTTGCGGGTACGTTCTTCCATAACGGAGCAAAAATACTCATTAATTTTTGAAAAATCCCGTAATTGTGATTTTCTTTGCAGTATGAATTTAGTGATAGTAGAGTCCCCGCACAAAGCGGCGACAATCCAGAAGTTTCTTGGTGAAGGTTACAAGGTAGTTTCCTCCAAAGGCCACATCAGGGATCTTCAGGAAAAGGAGCTGGGAGTAGACCTGAACAACAACTTCACCCCCGAGTATGTCATACCGGCCGATAAAAAGCGTACGGTAGCCGAACTCAAAAAACTGGCAGAGCAGGCCGAAATGGTCTGGCTCGCCTCCGATGAAGACCGCGAAGGAGAAGCGATTTCGTGGCACCTCACGGAAGCCCTCGGGCTCGATCCTGCTAAAACCAGGCGAATTACCTTCCACGAAATAACGAAGACCGCGATCCTCGAAGCAATCCAGAATCCGAGGACCGTGGATATGAATCTAGTCAATGCGCAGCAGGCCCGCCGCGTCCTCGACCGCCTCGTCGGATACGAGCTCTCGCCGGTGCTGTGGAGAAAGATCCGCAGGGGTCTTTCGGCCGGCCGCGTACAGTCCGTCGCCCTCCGTCTCACGGTCGACCGTGAGAAAGAGATTATGGCCTTCCGGCCGGAGCCGTTCTACCGCGTAGACGCCGAGTTCGCCGTAGGGCGCTCGAAGGTCCGCGGCGCGCTGGATAAGAAATTCGGTTCGATGATGGCGGCCCATACTTTCCTGGCCGACTGCATCGGCGCGACCTATACCGTCTGCAATATCGAGCGCAAGGAAGGCATCCGCATCCCCGCCGCCCCCTTTACGACCTCGACTCTCCAGCAGGAAGCCGGCCGAAAGCTGCGTTTCTCCGTAAGCCAGACGATGAGACTCGCCCAGAGCCTTTACGAGCGCGGACTCATTACCTATATGCGTACGGACTCGACCAACCTCTCGAGCCTCGCAGTAAATACGGCAAAGAAATTCATCACCGATAATTTCGGCGCGGAGTATTCACACCCCAGACAGTATAAAACCCATTCCAAGGGCGCCCAGGAGGCCCACGAAGCCATCCGCCCGACCTACATCGAGAACACCGCTATCAGCGGAACTCCTCAGGAGCAGAAGCTCTACAATCTTATCTGGAAGCGTACGGTAGCCAGCCAGATGTCCGAGGCGCGTGTAATGAACACCGAAATCGATATCGAAATCGACAAGCGTTCGGAAAAATATGCCGTTCAGGCAGCCGAAATCCTCTTCGACGGTTTCCTTAAATTATATAAGGAAGGAACAGACGACGAAACAGACGACGAAGAAATCGCCTCCATCCCGCCGATGACCTTAGGTCAGCAGCTCACCCTCAAGCAGGCCCAGGCTACCTGTAAGTTCACCCAGGCCCCTCTTCGCTACTCCGAACCGACCCTGGTCCGAAAGCTCGAAGAGCTCGGAATCGGCCGCCCGAGCACCTATGCCCCGACTATCACTACCCTTACTACCGAGCGCGGTTACCTCGTGAAGGGAGACAAGCAGGGAGAACTCAGGCCGGTCGTGAATCTTACCCTCAAGGGAGACAAGATTACCGAGACTCAGTGGAATGAGACGGTAGGAGCAGACAGGGGAAAACTCCTTCCTACCGAGATCGGAATGGTAGTTACAGACTACCTCTGCGACAACTTCGCAGATATCCTTGACTACGGCTTTACCGCCAATGTCGAAAGCTCGTTCGACGAGATAGCCGAAGGGAAGAAAGAGTGGCACAAATGTATCTCAGACTTCTATTCCCCGTTCCACACCCAGGTGGAACTGGCTGTCAGCGACAAGCAGTATATGAAGGTAGAGCGCGAGCTCGGAATTGATCCTTCAGACGGAAAGATGGTGGTCGCGAAACTCGGCCAGTTCGGCCCCTTCGTCCAGAAAGGCGATGGAGAAGAAAGAGTGTTCGCATCGCTACCCGCGGGCGTCCTGATCGAGAGCATCACTCTCGAAGACGCGCTCAAGCTTCTCGCTCTTCCGCGAACCGTCGGCGAATACGAAGGAATTCCTATCGTCGCTACCAAAGGCCGTTTCGGCCCGTACCTCAAATACGGCGAAAAGAATATCGGAGTACCGCGCAACATAGATCCGCTTACGGTAAGCCTCGAAAAATGTATCTCCCTTATCAAGGCAGAGCAGGACAAAGCGGCCCAGATCCAGGTCATACGCGAATTTGGGGGCGGTATTACCCTGATGAACGGTTTCTATGGGCCTTACATCAAGGCCGGCGGAAAGAACTACAAACTTCCCGGCGGTACTAAAGCCGAAGATGTAACAGAAGAGATGGCTAAACAGATTGTCTCTTCTTCAAGCCCGACCCAGGGACGCCGCAAGTTCTCAAGACGTAAATAAAACGCGATATGAGCGATTACAAGATCGACGAGATGGACAGGAAAATCCTGTCGTTTCTGGTAAAAGACGCAAGAATGCCCTTCCTCGAGATAGCTCGCGAGTGTGGGGTTTCAGGCGCCGCAATCCACCAAAGAGTAAAGAAACTCGAAGATTCGGGTATCATCACCGGCTTCTCCGCTACCGTCAAGCCCGCCTCCCTGGGCTTCTCAGTCTGCGCTTTCGTTATGTTGAATATCTCCGAAGCCAACAAATTCAACGACGTAGTAGCCGCTCTGAAAAAGATTCCCGAGGTAGTCGAGACTCACTTCATTACCGGTCACTCATCGCTCCTCATTAAACTCTACTGTTCGGATTTCGACCACCTGATGCAGGTCGTCCTCAACTCGATCCAGAAAATTCCTGCGGTCGAGAGTACTGAGACTATGATTTCGCTTAGCGAAGCCTTCCAGCGTCAGGTCTGGGTTAAGAAATCAAAATAATTTCCTCGCCAGATCAAGATCCTCCGGGGTCGTAATCTTGATATTGTACCTCTCTCCTTCAATATAGGTGAGAGGTATTTTTGCGGCCCTGGCTACCGAGGCGTCGTCTGTAAGGGACTGATTATAGGCAACGGTATCGTAGGCGTCCTTAATGAGCTCAGAAAGGAAAAGCTGAGGAGTCTGGGCTCCGAAAAGGCCTTCGCGCGACGGATCGGGCTCTTCGCTCTGGACGAAAGTCCCGTCGCCGGCAGGGACCAGGCTCTTCAGAGTATCGGTTACGGGAGTAACGGGAATGACGCAACGCTCTTCTCCGGAAACTTCTAGTATCCTCTTTATAAGATCTACGCTTACGAGAGGCCTTACTCCGTCGTGGATAAGGACGAGGGCGCCGTCCGGAATTTTAGCCAGGGCGTTTCTGACGGAATGGAAACGAGTAATTCCGCCTTCCACAATAATCTGAGGAAGATCGAAGTGATTGTCCAGGCAGAGCTGCTTCCAGGTAGAGATATGATCTGCGGGCAAGGCCACTACCGGAACCATCTCGGGACAGGCCACGAGAAACTTCATAATAGACTGCTGCAGTACAGGGCGGCCGCCGAGTTCGAGGAACTGTTTGGGAACTTCAGTCCCCATCCTGACGCCGCTTCCGCCGGCTACAAATACTCCGTAAACTTTTTTTCTCATAAGTAGTTTTCTGCGACAAAAATAGTTATTTTTGTAAGGATAAACACACACTCAACATGGCAGTTGCTTGGCTGAGCCAGGAATGGGCTATAGACCGCGGCACGGCCAACACCGTCATCTAGCAGAACGTACAGATCGCGCTCTA
>JAEESD010000120.1 GCA_016286145.1 Bacteroidales bacterium
GTCGTCCATGGTTCCGGTATTGATATACGAAGGGTGATTCTTTCCGAGCGAGGGGGCATAGACGTTTCCGCCGGCGTTCTCAAGGATGCGGTCTGTATACTTGTAGAACCAGTCGAATTCGATTGAAAGCTTGTTCTTGAAGAGATTAGCCTCGAAACCGGCATTGTAACAAGTCATGTGGGACCAGGTAAGATTGTCATAGACATAACCGTCTGTGTAGAACGCGGCAACGGGCTTATTGTTGAAACCGTAGAAATAACCCGGGGCGTTGGAACGGTAACGGTTCTGCCAAAGATAGGGCGAGCAGTCGTTGGATCCCAGCTGACCGATCGAAGCCCTGAGTTTCATGAAATCAACGAAATTGACATTCTCGCTGAAGAAGTCTTCCTTTGAGATAGTCCAGCCTATAGCCGCAGAGGGGAAAATACCCCAGCGGTTTTCAGGAGCAAAGATATAAGACGCGTCCTGTCTTGCGGTCAGTTCGAGGAGATACTTCTCATCGTAGATGTAGGAGAGGCGCTCGGCAAATCCGATGTCGGCTGTATTATAATGAGTACCATTGACGGGGCTCATTATGATGGTACCGTTGTTGAGGTCCATCGGTTCCTCGGCTACATATCCGGACTTGTTGCCCCACATAGACTCGCTGTAACGAACGGTCTGTTCATAGAGAGCTACAGCGGAAATCGCATGCTTTCCGAAGGTACGTTCGTAGCTGATTTGAGGTCTGAGGGTGTAGGACCAGTCGTGGGAATAGCTCTTTGAGAAAATTGACTGAGGAATACCCTGAGAGACGGTTTTAAAGGCCTGGAGCTTAGTCCTGTCGAAGTAATAGAGATCATAACTCCTTTCGTAGCTCTTTCCGTTCGACATGCTGAAATTGAAGCCGCCGAAGACTGAGGCCTTAAGGCCCTTCAGGAAATCGATATTGTCGAAACTGTATTCGAGAGTAGACCTGATAGCAGTCTCATAAGTCCTTGAGTCGGAATAGCCGGACTCAGTAAGGGCACTGTCGGGAGAAAGAACCATCTGGCCGTTCAGAAGGCCTAGAGGATAAGTGACCCCGTCTTCGTCTGTAAAGGTATTCTTGATGATAGGGATACTGTAGTGGGCTCTCTGGATAGGGTTGTAGTAACCCTGAATAAAACGGAGGGAGCTGTCGAAGCTGTATCCGGGCATATGGCGGTAGGAATACCTTCCGGTCATATTGATATTGTAGCGGAGTCCCTGGGCAAGCTTAGCGTCTATATTTGCGCGGACATTGTAGCGGGTCAGACCGGTTTCCCTAACGATTCCTTTCTGATCCATATAACCCATACTGGAGTAGTAGCTGAACTTATCGTTTCCGCCCGATGCGCTGATATTGTGTTGCTGGAGGGAGCCGAAGTCGTTGTAGACAAGAGCGCGCCAGTCTGTACCGCCGGCATCCAGCCAGGCATCGTCTCCGGTAACGCCGTTTGCCTGCATCGTCTTGATGTTCTCTTCTGTCCACATAGGGGCATTGCCGTCAAGCATCCTGGCCATATTGTGCCAGTAGATATACTCTCTTGCGTTGAGCATCTCAGGCATCGCGGTATTGCGGGTAAGAGTATACGATCCGTCGTAGTTGATGGTAGCGTGGTCGGCCTTGGAACCGGATTTGGTGGTAATGAGGATAACTCCGTTTCCTCCCTTGACTCCGTAGATAGCTGCGGTAGCGGCGTCTTTAAGGACCGAGATCGAAGCGATATCGTTAGGGTTGAGGTTGGATATCTGGCCGCTCTCCATTCCGTCGATGATGTAAAGAGGACCGCTGTTGCTTCCGTAGGTAGACAGACCGCGGACCGTAAGACCGGCCTGGTCTTCACCAGGGGTACCGGAAGACTGGATAGCGGTAACGCCGGCAAGCTTACCTGCAAGCATATTGGTTACGTCTGTAGTCGGGGCCTTTACGATGTCTTTCGAAGTAACCTGAGTTACGGATCCAACCACGAATTGCTTTTTCTGAGTACCGTAAGCGAGAACGACCACCTCGTCCAGAAAGAGATTGTCTTCTGAGAGGGTGATGGTAACTCCGTTACGGGCAGGCGCTTCTTTGTCTGAATAGCCTATGCAGGATACGACCAGAGTAGCTCCGGTCCTTACCTCAATATCGAATTCGCCTTCAGAACCGGTACTGACACCGTTGGAAGTTCCTTTCTCGATAACCGCTGCGCCGGGGACGGGCAGACCGCCCGTATCCACGACCTTTCCTTTTACAGTCACCTTCTGCTGGGCATACGCCAAGGGCACACCTGCAAACAGAAACAGTACTGCCAGACAGGAAATGAATAGCTTTCTGAATAATCTCATCAGTTGTTTAGTGTTATTAGGTGTACAAATATACTAAATAAAACAATAGGGTGTCCCCGAAAATCAGGGACACCCTAAATATAGAGAGTATAGGAAAAACTACTCCTTACCGACCATTATGATCTTGCTGATGTTGTTCTGGTCGATGATAGCCTTGAGGGCTGCCTTTGCCTCGTCGGCAGTAATGCCGTTAAGGATATCTAGATAGCCGGCATCAAGGTCCTCACCGCTGGTAAGATAATCTACGAGGAGGCTGGCGAAATAGCTGTTTTCAGTCTGATTTGCCTTGTACTCCTTGGCAAGATACTCCTTAGCTTTTGCGAGGTCTTCTGCGGAAGGACCGGTCTTAAGGAACTCATCTACGATTTCCTTAACCCTGCCTTCGGTATACTCTACCTTGTCGGGGTTGGTCTGGTAAACGATCTGGACAAGTGCCTGGCTCTTAGGGTAAGCCATCTCCCTGTCGTAAGCGCCGATCGAATAGGTAGCGCCGTCCTTCTCACGGATCTCTGCAAGGAGAACCATAGTCAGGGTCTGGCAAGCGAGATCGAGAGCGAGCTGGTTCTTAAGTCCGTAAGGCTGGTTTCCGATAGCTGCATACAGGCTGATTGCCATAGGGGTGCTCATCTGCTTGTCGAAGCTGATCGAGAGGGGACCCTCACGGAGTTCGTTTCCGGCGAGCTTATAGGTCTCGGTCTTTCTCTTCTTTGCAGGGAGAGAACCGATGTACTTCTCGATAAGCGGCTTAGCCTCATCAAGGCTGATGGCGCCGGTGATGATGAAGCAGAAGTCTGCTGCGTTGGAGAAGCGCTCGGCAGCAATCTTCATCGTACGGGCGTAGTCGACCTTGTCGATATCTGCAGACTTAAGGCTGTAGGCGCGCTCAGGGCGTGCGTAGAGCTTCTTAAGGCTATCCTGGAACGCGGAGATAGGCTGAGCTTCCTGATTTGCGAGGACAGCTGCGTTCTTAGTCTTCCAAGAAGCAAAGGACTCGTCGTCGCTGCGCAGTGAAGTAAAGTACAGATAGTTGAGCTGGAGAAGGGTCTCGAAGTCCTTGGGGGCTGCGCGGCCTCTGAGCTGCTCGGCGTACTCGCCTACTGATGCGTTGAGGAAGACGGTCTTTCCGGTAAGAGCCTTTGAGAGCTCGGGCTTGGAGAAGGCTCCGAGGCCGGCTACGTCGATGAGCTCGTTGAGAGCGGAAAGATTTACGAGGTCGGAATCCGGATAGAGCGAGTTACCGCCGTAGCTGAAGCCTCTGAAGAGGACCTGATCGGCGTTGAAGTCGGTCTGACGGAAGAATACGGTAGCACCGTTCTTAAGGGTAAGTTGAGTGTATCCGAAAGGAGCGGCAGCGGTCTTCTTGACCTTTCCGGCCTTGGGCTCCTTAGAGATAAGCGGCTGATCGGAAACCTTGTCCTCGTAAGGAGCAATTTCCTCTGCCTCCACTGCTGCGAGAGCTGCCTTCACCTCTTCCTCTGTAGGATATACGAGGCCTTCCTTTTCAGGAAGCATACAGACTACTACGAGGTTGTCCGGCTCGATAACAGATGCAACGATCTGATTTACAGCCTCTACAGGGATCATAGGAGCAAGCTGCTGGGCAAGAGTGTACTCGTTCTCGAGGCCCATAATCGGCTCATTGTCGATGAAGTTGCGTACATACTCGCGGCAGTACTGTCCGCTGGTCTTCTTGTCGCGCTGTTTGTAGCGTGTCTCAAGATTTGAAAGGAAGTCCTCACGTGCGCGGTCATACTCGGAGGCGGTAAAGCCGTTGCGGATGACGCGGAGCATCTCACGATACACAGAAGTAACGGCGCGCAGAAGCTGGTTCTCATCGAAAATAACGGTTCCTGAGTAAGCCTCTTCGGTCTTTGCGAGGAAGAACTCCTCGGTACCGATGTTGGCATCTACGAAGTCAGGATCTGCTTTCTCTGTCATTTCGGTGAGGCGCTGGCCAACCATATAGTCAGCCACACTCATCGCATAATAGTAAACTGCGTAATTGAGATCGGCTTTTTCCTCAGGCTTTACAGCAGCGTGCTTCTTGAAGATGTAGGAGATAGCATAAGGCTGCTCCTTGTCGGTTGCGATGCTGATGATGGGCTCCTTGTTGTCCTCGATAGGAGTGTAGTAGCGCTCAGCCGCATCGGGGCCGGCTGCGGGAAGGCTGCTGAAAGTAGCGGCAATCTTAGCCTCGACCTCGTCGACATTGATGTCACCTACAACTACGATAGCCTGCTGATCGGGCCTGTACCACTTCTTGTAGTAAGAGCGGAGAGCCTCATACGGGAAGTAGTCGACCACTGACATAAGGCCGATAGGCATACGCATACCGTACTTGTTTCCGGGGTAGATCTCGGGAAGGATCTTGTCGAGCATACGCATCTGCGCATTCTGCCTCGAACGCCACTCTTCGTGGATGACTCCCCTTTCGTGGTCGATGTCGTCGTCCTCGAGAAGGAGGGCGCCGGCCCAGTCGTGGAGGATAAGGAGGCAGGTGTCAACTGCGGTAGGGAAAGTTCCAACAGGGACATTGTCGATGTTGTAGACAGTCTCGTCAATGGAAGTGTAGGCATTGAGATCAGCGCCGAACTTCACACCGATGCTCTCGCAGTACTTGATAATTCCGTTTCCAGCGAAGTTCTCACTTCCATTGAAGCACATATGCTCAAGGAAATGGGCAAGACCTCTCTGGTCTTCCTGTTCGAGGATGGATCCCACCTTCTGAGCGATGTAGAAATTAGCCTGGCC
>JAEESD010000121.1 GCA_016286145.1 Bacteroidales bacterium
GCAGCTTTACCTGATGCTCTACGGAGTTCATATTCACGACTACATAGACCTTGCGGCCCTTGACGGTCTCCCAGATAGCGCCCATCACGACGTGGGTATTCTGATAGCAGGGGATATCGAGGGTAGGGTTGTCACCGCCCGGGACGAATTCGCCGAGGAAACGACCGCCTTCAAATATATCGTGGGCAGACTTACGGAATTTGGTGAGGTTGTACAGGAGCCTTGCCTGTCCGGCATTCTCCTTGTCCATTATCGCCTCGGGAGTCACCCAGCCGAGCTGAGAGCCCCAGAGAAGGCTTTTCATGGTCATAAAATCGAAGGATCCGTCGTTAAGGACGCCCGGCTGATAGGTAAAGCCGCTGTAGACACATCTGTCTGAGTAGATAAGAGGGAAGAGCGGAACCATCTCGACCCAGGGGCCGTGGGGAGAATTGACGACCAGCATCATATCGAAGAGGTCGATATAGCATTCTGCATTCTCCTCGGTAGTCATCGCCTTATCCGGCCCATAAACCTCCGAGCGGATATCCTGGATCATCTTACGGTACGCCAGGTGCCACCATTCGCCGCCGCCGGGGGAGTGAGGATGGTTCTCGGCATAGCAGGCCTCGCCCTTAGCTGCGCCTACCTGGTCTACATAGATACCGTCTACTCCAAGGCTGTCCAGTATCTCTTTTTGGAGATTCTTCTGGACGTTCTGCCAAATAGGAGACGAAGGGCAGGGGACAGTGTTCAGGACCTTGGAGCCGTAGATCTCGGTGTAAAGGGTACCGTCGCGCTTGCGGCAGCTGGCCTCGGCGCCGCCAAGCTCCTGATAGGTGTGGTTGGTGGGGTCCCAGAGACGGCCGTTGATGTATGGAGTTACGTGGGCTCCCAGGGCCTGAGCGTCGGCGACCATTTCCTTGAAACCGGGCTTCTCGGGCAGGTAGTCGGGATAGTTGGTATCATAGGCGATATGGTGCCACCTGTACCAGTGGACTCCCGTGCCCCTTCCGAAGTGTTGCAGACCCTTCTTGAGAGCCTTTACGGTCTCGGGCTCGACGCCTATCGGCCTTAGCCACAGGTCTGACTTAAGTATCCACGGCGTGATGCCGCGCTCCGCCATATTCTTACGGCCCCATTTTGTAGTCAGCGCCCACGGCCTGTACCATTTTAGCGCGGTCTGCTCCCAGCCCTCGCGGGAGAAGCCTGCTACCGCCTCCCAGGGCAGTTGGAAGATTCCAAGTTCGTCTGTCCATGCTGCTGAGCAGATAGTTTTCTGAAGGAAGACACATCCGTTGTCGTCTCCGCCTATCATAAACACTTTCTGTGAGGCGTCTTCGTCACGGGTAGAGAAGAAGAATGTTCCTTCCTTACTCTCCATCATAGTCATCTGGAGCGCTCCGGTAACGGACGGATACTCTGAACTGAGCCAGCCTGCCGAGGGAGCCGAATAACGGGTTCCATAGCCGGCAGACAGAATCACCTTCGCATTTTCGGGCCTGCGGACGGCGATGCGCGGGAATTCAGCGCCTACTACAGTCCAGCCCTTGGGCAGTATGACTGAGAAATCGAACTCGGGCATCTCAGAGTCCGGCTCCAGGGTAACGGATGCGAGTACATAGTATTCCGTACTGCCTTCGAGAAGAAGCCTCCAGGAGTAATGAACCGTTTCAAATTTCTTGTAGGCCTTATCAAAGGTCGTATCCCAAGGCTTTACGACTGCGTTTTCTCCGCGGGGACCGAGAAGCTCAATCTCCCAGAGGTGTGTGCTCTGAGGGGCCGAAATATCCACACCCTCCATTTCGAAACTCTTGATGACGAACTGATCATCCCCGAAGATCATCTTGCAGTGGTCGTTTTGAAGAACGAGATCCTCGGCCCGCAGTCCAAGGGGCAGAATCACAAATACGAGGCTGATCAGCCAGGTAAGACGTTTAGCTATCATAATAATTATGGTTTAGACTAATGATAGGGCTACTTTCATCATATTGGTGAAGGTTGTCTGGCGCTGCTCTGCGGTAGTTTTTTCTCCTGTAAGGATGTGATCGGAAATTGTCAGGATTCCGAGGGCTTTGTTGCCGCTGCGGGCTGCGTTCATATACAGAGCGGCCACCTCCATCTCAACTGCCAGAACGCCCATCTTGATCCAGCCTTTGGTATTGGGATTCTCGCGGTAGAATAGATCTGAAGAGACTACGTTACCTACCATATAGTTAAGTCCCATATTCTCGCAAGTCGTCGCGGCCTTACGGAGGAGATCGAAATCTCCGATCGGGGCGAACATGCCGTCGAGTTCGTACTGGTCTGCATAGTTGGAGTCCGTACAGGCACCTTCTGCAAGGACGAGGTCTCCCAGGTGAAGGTCTTTATTGTAGGCTCCGGCGCTTCCTACGCGGATGATAGTCTTCACTCCGTAGAAGTGATAAAGTTCGTATGTATAAAGGCCGATGGATGGCATTCCCATTCCGTGGCCCATCATACTGATTCGCTTTCCTTTATATGTTCCGGTAAAGCCGAGCATTCCGCGGATTTCGTTGAAGCAGACGGGGTTTTCGAGGTATTTCTCTGCCATGAATTTGGCGCGGAGGGGATCGCCGGCCATAATGACTGTTTCGGCTATCTCGCCGAACTTCGCTCCGATGTGGGGCGTAGGGGTATTAGTGTTACTCATATTGGCTATTGTTTCTTACAAATATAGCAAAAACGCCGGATAATCCGGAAATAATGCCTATCTTTACGGAACTAATAACCAAACCGCCCCGAAATGGACGAAGTGAAAGTAATCGAAATCAAAAAGAGCGTTTTCGAGGACAACGACAAAGATGCAGCGCGACTTAGAGCGGAGCTAAAAAGCAGGGGAGTATACCTACTTAACCTTATGTCTTCTCCCGGAAGCGGGAAAACGACTACTCTTATACAATTAATCAACAGGATTAAAGACAAAATCAAGGTCGCCGTAATGGAGGCAGACATCGATTCTGATGTAGATGCCGTCAAGATCAAAGAAGCGACCGGGATTGAGTCTATCCAGCTCCACACAGGCGGTATGTGTCATCTGGACGCTGAGATGACCCGCCAGGGCCTGGACAACGTAAAGCTCCAGGGCCTCGATCTCGTCATACTCGAAAATGTAGGCAACCTTGTCTGCCCGGCCGAATTCGATACGGGAGCGTGCCGTAACGCCATGATACTCAGCGTCCCCGAGGGCCACGACAAACCACTGAAATATCCTCTGATGTTCTCCGTATGCGACCTGGTCGTAATCAATAAAATAGACGTAATGCCTTACTTCGACTTCGACCTCGACAAATGCCGCGAATATGTAAGGATGCGTAATCCCAAAGCGCAGGTTATTCCTATCTGCGCCAAGACCGGCGAGGGTGTAGAGAAACTCGCAGACTGGATCCTTAAAGAAGTAAACAACTGGAAAACCACATAATATGCCTGAGATGTCAAAAGCTTTTGTCCCCAAACATATGGGAGACAAAAACCCCAACCCTAAACTCATCAAGTTCGTAAAACACGTTACAGACCGTATCCCCGGTAAGATCAAAATGACGACTGAAGCCCCTGAATACTGGGGCCTCGCCTGCATCTTCGAAGACGAGATGGACGCAGTAACTCGTGAAGCGTCTCTTGATCTCCTTCTGGATATGCTCCCGAGGGACTACTTCAAGGTCCGTAAACACCACACCTACGCCCAGCTCCACGAGATGAATGCAAAGAAGCATTACACTCCGGACGATGCGTCCCTGGACGAGCTGCTGGACAAGCTTTCCTTCTTCGGAATGCTCGAATACGACTACGGCGACAAATACACTAAAGATGGTCCCGTGCCCGGAACAACCTTCAATAGGGAAGACAGGATATACTGGGTACCGATGTTCGTCCCCGGCAGCGCCGAGTATACCAATATGAACGTGGAGCTGATGGACAAGCATCCCGAACTCGCAATGTTCTTCGAGAGAATGACCTTCCTCCCGCTCGAACACATCACCCCGATGGTCCCGATGGGCGGCTCAGGTATCGGTATGCATGTAATCCCGGTCGAGAAAGCAATCTCGATGGAAAACGAGTCGATTGATATCGAACATATTTCCTACTGGCTCAAACGCTACGAAGGCCACCTCGGAGTAGGTATCTGCTCCTGCCGCTACGGCCGTAAGAAGCTGGACGAAGGCTGCGCCGACGACTACCGCGACTGGTGTATCGGAGTCGGCGACATGGCCGATTACCTGCGCGAGACCGGCAGGGGCCACGACATTACCTACGATGAGGCCATGGCCATCCTCAAGAAGGCCGAGGACCACGGCTTCGTCCATCAGGTAACCAATATCGACGGCGAGGGCAAGATCTTCGCCATCTGTAACTGCAACGTCAAGATCTGCAACGCCCTGCGTACCTCGCAGCTCTTCAACACTCCGAACCTTAGCCGCAGCGCCTATGTAGCCGAGGTCGACCCGAAGAACTGCGTCGCCTGCGGCCGTTGCGTAGAATATTGCCCGGCCGGTGCAGTAAAACTCGGCCAGAAACTCTGTACCAAGAGCGGCCCTCAGACCTATCCCAAGCAGGAACTGCCGGACGCCAAGAAGTGGGGCGAACACAAGTGGAACGAGGACTACCGCGACCGCAACCGTATCAACTGCTACCCGACCGGTACAGCCCCCTGCAAGACCGCCTGCCCGGCCCATATCGCGGTCCAGGGATATTTGAAGAAGGCGGCCGAGGGCAAGTATACCGAGGCCCTCGAGCTTATCAAGCGCGAGAACCCGTTCCCCGCAGTATGCGGCCGTATCTGTAACCGCCGCTGCGAAGACGCATGTACCCGCGGAACCATCGACCGCCCGATCGCTATCGACGCGGTGAAGAAATTCATCGCCGAGCAGGACCTCAAGGCCGATACCCGCTTTATCCCCGAGGTCAACATCTGCTCCAACGTCCAGGACCACTGGGAGGAGAAGATCGCCATTATCGGCGGCGGCCCCGCCGGCCTGAGCTGCGCCTATTACCTCGCTACGATGGGTTACAAGCCGACCGTCTTCGAGCGCAACGCCGAGCCCGGCGGCATGCTCCGTTACGGCATCC
>JAEESD010000122.1 GCA_016286145.1 Bacteroidales bacterium
GTTTTCGGTGAGCAAGACCTTTACCGCTACCGCAGTAGGCCTTGCCATCAACGAGGGGAAGATGTCCCTCAAGGACAAAGTCGCAGATTATTTCCCCGACAAACAGGTTGAGGGGAATCCCTGCGAGGCTACCGTCGAAGATCTTTTGATGATGGCCGGAGGCCACGACATCGACCCTACCCTTCAGGTTCTCGAAATCGATCGCAATCATTTCATTTCAAAGATTAAGGAAGGCTCTGAAATCGCCGATGTCTTCTTTGCCCATCCCTTTGTCCACAAACCGGGAGAGCTTTTTGTCTACAATTCGCTCGGCACCTATATCCTTTCTGCAATAGTGAGCAAGGTAACCGGAGAAAATGTCCTCGATTACCTTACCCCGCGTCTGTTTGAGCCTCTCGGGATAGATAAACCCAACTGGGAAGTCGACAAGTATGGCATTATCGCCGGAGGATGGGGCCTTGAGCTCAAGCCGATTGATATGGCCAAGATGGGCCAGCTGATACTCCAGAAAGGAAAGTGGGGAAGGAAGCAGCTGATTCCCGCCAAATGGGTGGAGGCTATGTCTGCCAAACACGTCGAATGCGCTCCCGCCGGGATCCGAATCGAAGACGCCGAGAGGGTCTGCGGCATTCCCGCCGAGCTCAACGACTGGCGTCAGGGCTACTGCTACCAGATGTGGAGAGGAACACACAACAGCTTCAGGGCCGACGGCGCCGGCGGACAGTATATAATGGTCCTTCCAGACAAGAACGCGGTAATTATTATGACCTCCTGGACCGGAGATCTCCAGCATCAGATGGACCTCGTCTGGAAGTATATCTACGCGAATCTATGAGACGGCTCGTCTGTTTAGCTATTATGTTCGTTGCGGTGGTCTCGTGCCACCGCAACGTCCCTTTGATCGGGGTTACCAGCCAGCGTAACGACTATTTCGACGCCGGCGGCCAGCAATATTCCGAAGCGGTCGAATATGCCGGAGCAGTAGCGGTGGTCGTACCCATGATCCATAACGAGCAGGAAGCTACGAGGATGATGGAGAAACTCGACGGCGTTATCTTCACCGGAGGCCCCGACGTGGATCCTGCCTGGTACGGAGAAGAGGTGCTTAATGAGAAAGTGGAGATTGACACTCTTCGCAACCGCAGCGACAGCCTGCTTGCGAGGGCGGCGCTGGCTTCGGGGAAGCCGATTATGGCTATCTGCCGCGGCTCCCAACTGATGAACGTGATGCTGGGCGGAACCCTCTATCAGGATATTCCCACCCAGAGGCCGGACGCGGCCTCGCACACGGCCGGTTCCATCCTTTGGATTTACCTTGAAGGGGAGTCGTTCCTCAAGGACCTTCTTCAGGTGGATTCTATTCGTATCTATTGCGCCCACCACGAGGCCGTCAAGGATCCTGCTCCGGGAATGAAAATCGCGGCCCGTTCGGGCGAGGGAATCATCGAAGCCTGGGAATGCGGTACGGTCTGGGGCCTGCAGGTTCACTCCGAGGGCCTGCTTCCTTACGACGATCGCTGGGGTGCCCTCTTCCGGGCCTTTGTCAAAAGATGTGAGTAAAAAAAGAGTCCGACCTCGAGGCCGGACTCTTTTAGTATAAGGAAGAGCGAATTACATATTTGCTCCCATGCAGGAGTAGATGTCGCCGTTTACAAGAACTGCAAGAAGATCTTCAGGACCTGCGTAGGTCATATCGATAGGAGCGACCACGATTGCGAAGTAACCGGGAGCCATTTCCTGGCAGTTGAGAACCATATACTTGCCGCTTTCTGCAGAAGGCTTGAATGCAGTCTTTACGCCGTGTGAGAAGAAGTAGCTTGCGCCGTCAGGAGCAATTCTTCCTTCGAAAGTGTCAGTCGGGGTGTAGTTTGCATACTCTGCGTAGGTGGTGATTGTTGAAGGAACACCCTGTGCAAGGTGGGTCGCAATCAGGTCCTCATCAGCTGTAAGGATAGTGGTCGAGAGGAATTCAGGACCTACAGTATCAGGATCTCCCTCATTTGCGCCGGGGATACGGTAGAAGAGCTTAATAGTAATCTCATACATGTCCTTGACAACCGGAGACTTCACTGTACTGTAGGTGAAGAAGCCCCATTTGAAGAGACCGAGATCCTCATACTTGGGAGTGATGCTGGACTTGAACTCGCAGTTTGCAAGAGATACTTTGTGATTGTCTTCGAAAACGAAGGTCTTCTTTCCAAAGCTGGTGCTGACGGTGACCTTTCCGTGGAGGTAAGCCTCGATACCGTACTCGGGGACATTGACCCAGGTTCCGTTATCTCCGGAAGCGGGGACGAGGGTTTCCTTTGCAACCTCGAAAGTTCCTTCCTCAGCGCCGACTACAGCTGCTACTGCGATAGGGTGATTCTCGAGATCGAAGATCTTGTAGACATTGGCATCTGCGCCCTTCTCGAGGGTGTAGTAGTACTCGGTAGGGATCTCGTATTGGAGGTTTCCGGTAGCATTGAGCTTTACGATGGTTCCGATCTCGTTGTCGAGACGGAGAGTTCCGGTGAGGGTGTAATCTCCGTCACCTGCCATTGCTACAGTGATGGCACCTGACTTGATAGTTGCCTCGACTGCTGCGGTCTTGATCTTACCTTCATAGTTTCCGGCTGCGTTACCTACGGTGAAAGAACCGGTAGGGATGTAGATCTTGTCCGTGTAGAACGTAAGCTCGAGCTCAACACCATTCTCAGATGCAGAGACGGGGAGTTTGTTGATCTCACCGCTGACGATGTCACCCTTTACAAGGTTGGTGAAAGTGGCCTCAATCTGGGTGGGAACCTCAGGTGCGGGTTCGGGTTTGTCACCGCAGGAAGCGATTGCGAACAGCGCTGCGGCTGCCGCGAAGAAATAGAGTAATTTTTTCATTGTTTGTTATAATGAGATTAGTTGTTAGTGTCTTTCCAGAGAACAAATATAATAAAAAAAGTATTCGTTATTCAACATAAACTGCATCCAGCGTATTTAGGTCGCGCTTCCAGTGCTTGAAAAACTCCCACATCAGGGCGGTGCCGGGTACGAAATTCCAGTGGCCGAAGTTTTCAACCGCGACGATCTCTATAACGGCGTGGCCTTCGGAGTCCGTCAGTTCTCCGATTTCCATCGCGTGTCCTTTGTTTGTTTCGATCCTGCGCCTGTTCTGCAGCTGGAGGCCGAAGAGGGGCCATTTCTCAAGGTCGGTAGGGCCGCTTATCTCGAGGCCGTTGAGCGTCTGATAAAGCCTCCATGAGTCCGTGACCATGTTCCCGGAGGGGGAGTCGGGGGCGTTGAAGGGGACCGCTTCATCGGTCGTGCCGCAGATGCTGAATAGCGGGGTTGTGATGCGGCCTCTCTTCTGGGCTGCCTCCGCCCAGAGGGCGGTGGGGTTAGTGAAGGGGAAACCGAGGTTGAGCGTTTCAGCGTAAACGCCGCCCGAGTGGGCTCCAACAGCTGCAAAGAGATGGCTCTTCGTGATGCCCAGCGCCGTGGCCGTGAATCCGCCGGCCGACAGGCCTTCGGCATAGACGCGGCTGGGGTCGAGCTGGGGATACTTCGCGAGTATCGTCCTGACGGTGGCTTCGATGCCGTGGTCGCCCATATACTCGTACTCGCCGGCGCGGCCCTGCCACTCGAGCTCCGCGACCATAAAGCCTTCCTTCGCTCCGAGTTCTACGAAGCCGGAGGTTTCGGCCTGGGTGCGTGGGTCATTGTTATGGCCATGGAGCAGGATCACCAGCGGAACGGTCTTTTCCGCCGCATCCTTGATAGAGGCGGGAACATACTCGTACCAGAGGAATTTGTGTTCAGACTTGTTATAGGTGAAAAGAGATTGCTCGACCATCTTTCTCTCCACTCCATATCTTTCGAACATCAGATAGGGCTCGAGCTCATAGTCTCCATACTGGCCCAGAAGGCCTCCCATATATCCCGTGTGGTTAAGATTGCTGCAGCGGTAGTTTGCGCTCAGAAGCTTTTCCCAGGCGTCCGTGAATGCCTCTTTAAAAGTCTTGGCCTTAGGATTGACTACGACCTGGAGAAGAGGCTCGCCGGCATTGCGATAAATTTTTGTTTTGCCCGCTTTCTCGGCGAGGACCGCCTTATCGCGGGAGATGTAGGCCTTCGCTACCTTTTCGGCATTCTTGCCGGCGATGTATGCGGGAACGGTTGACGTCCCTACGGTTTTCGCGGGGGCTTTTCCTCCGAATGTGAAGATTCCAGCCACCTCGGAGGCAATGGGAGCGATACATTCGTTTACGAAGGTTGCGCCCGAGCCGATTCCAACAACTTTCAGGTTGGTAAAGACGCGGATCTTATCGCAGAGCGCCTTGTAGGTCGCGAAATCAACTGCATTGTCGTAGGTCTTGCCGTTGGTGGGGCTGAAGACTACTATCATCATAACGTAGTCCTTCAGTTCGTCGTTCAGACCCATCTCGTCTACCAGGGCCTCCGCCTGCTCGGCGCTGCAAGCACCGTCAGTCCAGATAAACCAGGCCGGAGCCATGAAGTTGAATCTGGAGCTCAGATCGGTAGTAGCGTTGTAATACATCTTGATGTTTTCCGGAAGGGGCAACATCGGATTGGGCGCGAAGGAAATCTTCGCGAAGGCCTGGAGGCAGAGCACCAGACCTAGGAGGGCGAAAAGTATTTTTTTCATTTTGTCAGATAGTCTCTGATTGCAGCTGCTGCCTTACGGCCGGCACCCATCGCGAGGATGACGGTAGCGGCGCCTGTGACTGCGTCGCCGCCGGCGAAGATGCCTTCGCGGGTGGTAGCGCCGTTCTCGTCGGCGACCAGTCCGCCGCGCCGCGTCGTCTCCAGACCTTTAGTGCTGGAAGCGATAAGCGGGTTGGGGGAGGTTCCGAGGGCCATGATGACGGTGTCGGTCTCGATTTCGAACTCCGAGCCTTCGATAGGGACGGGGGAGCGGCGGCCGCTTTCATCGGGCTCGCCGAGTTCCATCTTGATACATTTGATGGATTTCACCCAGCCCTTGTCGTCGCCGAGGACCTCTACCGGAT
>JAEESD010000123.1 GCA_016286145.1 Bacteroidales bacterium
TGGGAACACTCGCGGAGTTCCGCAAGAGGCATATTCCAATCGACAATATAGTCCAGGACTGGCAGTACTGGGAAGACGACAAATGGGGCAGCCACGAATTCGATGCCTCCCGCTTCCCGGACCCTAAGAAAATGGTCAAGGATATCCACAAAATGAACGGACGCTATATGATTTCGGTCTGGCCGAAGTTCTATGTAGGCACCGAACATTTCGATGAGCTCAACGAAAAGGGCTGGATCTACCAGACCGCCGTGCGCGACAGCGTAGTCGACTGGCTGGGCTATCAGCAGTCTTTCTACGACGCCTACGATCCCGGTGCCCGCAAGCTATTCTGGAAGCAGATGAAGGACCATCTCTACGGCCTGGGAGTAGACAGCTGGTGGATGGACGCGAGCGAACCCAATATCCACGACTGCACGGATATGGACTATCGCAAGGCTATGTGTGGACCCACCGCCCTCGGCCCGTCTACCAAATATTTCAACGCCTACGCGCTTATGAACGCCCAGGCTATCTACGAAGGCCAGCGTTCTACCCGCGATGGTCGCCGCGTCTTCCTCCTTACCCGCAACGGGTTTGCCGGACTGCAGCGCTATTCGACCGCCAGCTGGAGCGGAGACATCGGCACCCGCTGGGAGGATATGAAGGCGCAGATCAGCGCCGGCCTCAACTACTCTATCTCCGGCATCCCTATCTGGGGCCAGGATATCGGCGGCTTCAGCGTCGAGAAACGCTTTATGCAGGCCCAGGCCCTGTTCAACGGGACCGGCGAGATTACCGAAGACCTTATCGAATGGCGCGAGATGCAGGCCCGATGGCACGAATGGGGCGTCTTCTGCCCGCTCTACCGGGCCCATGGCCAATGGCCGGAGCGTGAGCCGTTTATGATCGATGCCGAAGGCGGCCAGACCTACGAGGCTATACTCGCCGCGGACCGCCTGCGCTACGAGCTGATGCCGTATATCTACACGATGGCCGCCCGCGTCCATTTCGACGACTATACGATGATGCGACCGCTGGTGATGGATTTCACAGACGATTCGAAGGCCCGCACTATCAGCGACGAGTTTATGTTCGGCGATGCAATCCTCGTCTGCCCGGTCTACACCTACAAAGCCCGCGAGAGGCAGGTCTACCTGCCCGCCGGCTCAGACTGGTACGATGCCAACGACAACTACCGCTGCTATCGCGGCGGCCGTCTCATCACGGCCAAGGCCCCTTACGAGTACTGCCCGCGCTACTGGCGTTCCGGCCAGATCGTGCCCACCGGCGCCCCGATCGAGAGTACCGCAGAACCTCAGAACGACCTGACTATCACGGTATTTGCCGGTCAGGACGCTTCCTACTGCCTCTACGAAGACGAGGGCACCAACTACAACTACGAGAAGGGTAAGTTCAGCCGCATCGGTTTCGAGTGGGACGAGGGCAGCAGGACCCTTAAGATCGCAGAGCGCGAAGGAAAGTTCAAGGGTATGGAGAAAAAACGTAACTTTACGGTGAAAGTCGTATCCCCTGCCGGAGTTAAAGTCTCCGAGACTCAGTACGACGGACAACCAATCACACTGACTTTTTAACACTAAACAATGAAACGTATAATAATCGCAGCCGCGCTGCTGCTCGCTTCCCTCAGCGCATTTGGAAAACTTTCAGTCAAAGAACCCTGCAGCGACGGAATGGTCCTCCAGCAGAATACTCAGGCAGCCGTCTGGGGCCACGCCACCCCCGGAATGGTAGTCAAGGTAAAGACCGGTTGGGACGGCGAAACCTATCAGGCAGTTACCGACTTCAAAGGTGTCTGGAAGGTAAACGTAGCTACCCCCAAAGCTTCATATGAGAAGTATGAGATTACCGTCAAGGGCGACGGAGGTACTCTTACTATTAAGAACGTACTTATCGGAGAAGTCTGGATAGCCAGCGGACAGTCCAATATGGAGATGCCAGTCAGGGGCTATTTCAACTGCCCTGTCGAAGGCTCATCAGAAATCATAGCCAATATCAAGCTCAAAGACAAAGTGAGGATGTTCTCCGTCTCCCAGGATCAGTCCGACGAGCCTCTGGACGATGTACGCAAGGCCAGCGGTTGGGTAGATGCTACTATGGGCGGAGTTCTCTGGATGAGCGCTACGGCTTTCTTCTTTGCGCGTCAGCTGAACAGCACCCTCGATGTCCCTGTAGGAATCGTAGCTTTCCCCTACGGAGGAACCCGTGTTGAGAGCTGGCTTCCGAAGGAAATCCTGGAAGAATACGGCGAGCCTCTCGAGAGGATCGAACAGAATCACTACCACAATCCTTTCAGGATGTACAACGCTATGCAGCACCCTATGCAGGGATATACCGCAAAGGGTTTCATCTGGTATCAGGGCTGCTCGAATGTAGGCCACGACGATGTCTTCGTAGAGAGGATGAGCCGCCTTATTGAGCGCTGGCGCGAGGACTGGGGCGATACAAACGCTTCGATGCCTTTCTATCAGTGTGAGATTGCTCCTTACAGGGGCTATGGCGGCAGCGCTCCGGCTTTCCGCAAGGCCCAGCACGAATGCGCAGCCAGCGTCCCCAACGGAGCTATCGTAGTTACCAACGACCTTGCCTATCCCTATGAGTTTGACCAGATCCACCCTTGCCAGAAGAAGCAGGTAGGCGAAAGGCTCGCCTATCTCGCCCTCAACCGCGATTACTGGCACAGCGCAATCGCCTGCTACTCCCCCGAGGCTACCGAAGCCAGGATTAAGGATGGCGGAATCTGCGTATATCTTTCGAACACCCCCAACGGCCTTGACCGCTGGAATGGAATAGAAGGACTGGAAATCTGCGGAGAAGACGGAGTCTTTTATCCGGTCAGTTTCGCCGCATTCCATTGGGATGGGAATTTCCTCTATGTCCAGGACGACAATGTTCCCAATCCTGTCGAGGTCCGCTACGGATGGGGCGACTTCGTGCCCGGTAACCTCCATAGCGTCGAGGGTCTACCTGTCTCACCGTTCGACTTTAAGCTTCAGTAAAATATGGTTGACTCTTCGAAAGGCTCTACCGGCTATCTTTTCGGTATAGTTCTGATAGCCGTTCTGGGCGGTCTTCTTTTCGGATACGATACTGCAGTCATTTCCGGAGCGGAGCGCGGCCTTCAGGCGTTCTTCGAGAGCGCTGCGGATTTTACGTACACTGACTTCCTTCATGGCTTCACTTCCTCCAGCGCCCTTATCGGCTGTATCATCGGAAGCGCCATCTCCGGTCTGATGGCCGGCAGGCTCGGACGTAAGCGTTCGCTCTTCGTCGCAGGTATCTGCTTCTTCCTCAGCGCGGCCGGCTCCTACTACCCCGAATTCATTTTCTTCGAGAAGGGAGTCGCTACCAAATCCCTCTGGATAGCTTTCAACCTCTACCGCGTCCTCGGCGGAATCGGAGTCGGAATGGCCTCCGCCATCTGCCCTATGTACATAGCCGAGGTAGCTCCCGCAGGAAAGCGCGGCAAGCTCGTTTCCTGGAACCAGTTCGCAATCATCTTCGGTCAGTTGGTCGTCTACTTCGTTAATTTCCTGATCCTTCAGTCCCACAAAAACGATCCGGCAGTTATCGAATGGACCAACAGCATCGGCTGGCGCCTTATGTTCGGCAGCGAATGTATCCCCGCAGGTCTGTTTACCCTGCTTATCCTGTTTGTTCCCGAAACGCCACGTTTCCTCGTTATGTCCGGCCAGGAAGACAAGGCTCTTGCCGTACTTACCAGAATCAACGGCCGTTCAGCTGCCTCGCAGATTCTCGATGATATCAAGAATACAGTAGTCGAGAAGAAGGAAAAACTCCTCGCATACGGTTTCATCGTAATCTTCATAGGATGTATGCTCAGCGTATTCCAGCAGTTTGTAGGAATCAACGCGGTTCTGTACTTCGCTCCCCGCATCTTCGATTCGATGGGCATGGGCAACCCCATGACCCAGACCGTCCTGATGGGAGTCGTGAACATAACCTTCACCCTCGTCGCGATCTTTACGGTCGAGCGCCTCGGACGCAAGCCCCTGCTTATCACGGGCTCGCTGGGAATGGCCCTCGGCGCGATCGGAGTCGCTCTTGCAGACGCCGTCCCCGGTATGCCAGGAATAGTTGGCGTGCTGAGCATCATGATCTACTCCGCCTCGTTTATGTTCAGCTGGGGCCCTATCTGCTGGGTTCTGATCTCAGAGATCTTCCCCAATACGATCAGGGGCGCCGCGGTCGCTATCGCAGTCGCTTTCCAGTGGATATCGAACTTCATCGTGAGTTCTACTTTTGTACCCCTGTATACCTGGAGCCCCGCTTTCACCTACGGCCTGTACGGCGCGATGTGTCTTATTGCAGCCCTCTTTGTCTGGAAACTTGTTCCTGAGACAAAGGGCAAGACCCTCGAGGATATGACCGCACTCTGGAAAAACAGAAAATAATGTACTCCTTAGGAATAGATATAGGATCTTCATCCGTAAAAGTATCGCTGCTGGACATCCAGTCCGGAAAGTGTGTTGCAACTGCAACAAACCCCAAGACCGAAGCTCCGATTACTGCGCTTCGCAAGGGTTGGGCCGAGCAGTCGCCCGATATGTGGTGGATCCAGATCCTGAACGGAATAGCCGAAATTACCGCCGCCGGCTTCTCTATGTACGAAGTCGGATGTATCGGTATTACCTATCAGATGCACGGACTTGTAGCGGTAGGAGCAGACGGCAAGCCGGTTCGCGACTCGATCATCTGGTGTGATTCGCGCGCAGTTGAGCTTGGACGCGAAGCATTCGAGGCGATAGGCTCCGATAAGTGTCTCGACCGCCTCCTTGGCTCCCCCGGCAACTTTACCGCCAGCAAACTGGCCTGGGTAAAGCGCAATGAGCCCGAGGTATTCGCGCGCATCAAATACTTCATGC
>JAEESD010000124.1 GCA_016286145.1 Bacteroidales bacterium
ACCACGGCCTTCCGCTGGACCAGGACGTGTATGACGCCGCCGAATGGAGTTCCCTCGTGGAACTCACCGAGGTTTCCATCAACCACGGCTCCATGCCGGTCGTGATGCCCGACTTCACCCGCGGCGAGTGGGACAAAGTAGACGGCCTTACCTTCGCTGTCGCTAAGTAATACCCCTCTCATCGCTTGATAGCCAAGCGTTTGATACTCAGTAATTTGCAAAAAGTCGGCTCCCCGAATCACGGAGCCGACTTTTTGCAAAACTGTGAAGATCAGCGAGTTAAGCGAAACTCAATGTGTAGGTATGAACCAATTGATTTCAAACTGACTCCAGTTTTTGCTTGAAGATCTACTGCCAGTCTTATCTTATCGTCATCAGAAAGCTTTAAAACTTCTTTGACGGAATGATACTTCCCATAAGATAAGATCTGTCTGGCCAATTCGATATATACTCTGTCGTCTCCTTCTCTTTCTTCTTTATTCTCTTCGATATCGAACTCGCTGAAGGTGTTGGCATTAAACGAGTACACCATTTCGTCATATGAGCGATAGAGGCCTTCAAGCTTAGAATAATTGATGCAGTTATAAGAGGAGATAATATAATCTGTAACTTGTTCTTTCTCTTTTTTGTTTAGTCCGCTATATATTCTCCGTAATGATGAATAGTTCAGGTAATCGTTTTTGCGCCTATAATAATCGACGATTGCCAGAGCTTTCTTCAGCTCCTTCCTGGTCTGTGTTTTAATAATCGGTTCAGAAAAAGGATGTGTACAATGTGAATATGCGAGGAAGTTCCATCTAATGTCTTCTGCTTTATTGCATAGTTTCTTGTTTGTGTGGTTGTTGTAAATGTAGCCGGCTATCGTACGAATATTTTTATCGCCATATTTGACAGCTGAGCCGAATTCTTTGTGGAACACGTGACCGGTCTGCCCTATGTCTTCATTATACAGTCTGGCAAATCTGGCGGTCACGATGGAAACAAAGCGTTCGATTTCTTTTCTTTTCTCGGCAGACACTAAATAGTGAAGATGGTTAAACATTATTGCTAGAGCGAGTACTGTTATTCCGCATCTTCGCGCAAAGACAGAAAAAAGAGTGAAGTAGACTAAGTAATCTTGAAGCGTGTAGAAAATTACTCCCCAGTCGTTGCTTCTTTGATAAACGTGAATTGCAGCTTTCATAGTTATTCCATTTATGTCGGGGTAAATGTAGAGACTATTTTTGTTAGAACAATGGGGGATTTGCTGTTTTTCAGCCATTGTTAAACTGCTGTAATCCAGATGTTTATCTCTTATTTACATCATTTTGTGCCATAGACACTCTAGTGCCTCGGTGGACCGCGTCGCGACCTCATTCTTGAACATGGTGCCTTGATGCCTAAGCGTTTGACAATCAGTAATTTGCAAAAAGTCGGCTCCCCGAATCACGGAGCCGACTTTTTGTAAATGCCTAAATATTAGGCAGTTGACTAAGTGGCTTAAGCTGGTGGCTCTTCTGCCCTCAGTTTATAAAACTTAACCAAAAAAGACCGGCCAGTTGGTCGGTCTTTTTATTGTATCAAGAGGTGATTACTGATCCTCCTCGAGGCGGAGATGCTGTACGTAGATAGCCTTCATCTTAGCGACACGGCGCTTGACAGAGGGCTTCTCGAAAGTCTTGCGGGCACGCATCTCGCGGACTGCACCCGTCTTCTCGAACTTTCTCTTGAATTTCTTAAGAGCGCGCTCGATATTCTCGCCTTCTTTAACCTGTACGATGATCATTCCTTATACCACCTCCTTTTTCTTCAAAAATGGACTGCAAAGGTAGACAATTTTTCGTAATTCCAAAATTTCTGGTTAATTTTACTTGTTATGAAAAAGATTGCCCTCCTTGTAATAAGTGCCTTGCTTGTCGGCTTTGCCGCCTTCGCGCAGGACAAGGCCCGCGAAGATTCGATTCTCGCCGCTAACCCTAACCGCATTTATGGATACAACGACGTAATCCGTCCCGAAGAATTTCAGGCGCCCAGCAAGGCTCCGAAGGGATATGAGCCTTTCTATATCGCTCACTACGGCCGCCACGGCTCCCGCTTCGCCTGGAACAGCAGGACCTATACCTGGATAGACGAGGTCCTTACCGCCCAGAAAGAGAAAGGGAATCTGACCGAGCTCGGTCTGGAGCTCCAGAAGGATTACAAGGTTTTCGCCCAGATCTGTACCCCTCAGAGCGGCGACCTTACCCGCAAGGGCTGGAATCAACATAACGCGATTGCAAAACATATGTATAAGAGCTATCCCAAGCTCTTCAAGCGCAATCCTAAGATCTTCGCCGCCTCCAGCTCGTCTTTCAGGGCGATGATGAGTATGAGCGCATTCTGCGTGGGGCTCAAGGAGTGTGACCCTAAGCTGGATCTCTACGAACAGATGTCTTCGCTGTATTTCGACGAATGTATCCCCGAATCAGGCTCGAACCCCAACAAACTCGGTCCTCAGGACAGGCTCCCGCGTAAGTGTGCGGGGCAGACCGGCGCTTATACCGATAAGCTGGTGGATGTAGATGCTATCGCCAGGCGCATCTTCAAGGACCCTGAGGCCGCGCTCGGGACTCAGAAAAGCTCCTTCATCTATGAGCTGAATATGGCCTATATCGGCCTCAACAGCCTAGATTTTGAGGCAAAACTGCCCGAGGTCTTTACTTTCGAGGAGTTCAAGGGCTTCTACCTCAGCGACTGCGTCTATTTCTATAACTCAATGAGCGATGCCCTCGACTATGGCGCCCTTATCAAGAGGCTGGTCATCCTGGCAGACGAAGCGCTCGCTCAGGATCGCCCGAGCGTAAATCTCCGCTTCGGCCACGACTACATCCTCGACCGCTATCTCTCCCTTGCCGGAATCAATAATTTCGGAAAAGAGATTCCTTCGATAGACTACGCTTATGTTTACTACCCGGTAAGGGAAGTCCCGATGGGCTGCAATATTCAGTTCGTGTTCTATAAGTCGAAGAAGTCTCCTGACGTACTTGTAAAAGTCGTTCTCAACGGCAAGGAAGGAACTCTTCCTGTAGAGCCCGTCCAGGGAAATTATTATAGGTGGGAGGACTACAAAGCTTTCCTGACAGAAACCGTAATATCGAAACTCAAATAATAATGAAGAGGCGAGATTTCCTCAAAGTATCGCTTGCGGCCGGAGCCGCGGCGGGGATTGCTCCCGCCCTGAAGGCATGGGTCCCCGTCCACAACTGGGCCGGCTACGATTTCGGATCCGGGCCGGAGGTGAAGGACCGTCTGTATCAGGGCCCCTTCGGAGTCCAGAACCCCGACGGCTTCCATGGCGGCTGGTGTTTCCAGTCTACCCAGCCCGGCAAGCAGCTGATCAACTGTATGGGAATGGGGCTTGTGACCTATATCTCCGGCGATTTCGGCGCCCCGATCGTTCCGGGTAAGACGCTCGAAGAGACTATCGACGGCCTTTTCCGCTTCCCGCTCGGGACGAAGGTCTATATCCGCCCGAACTGGCGCCACATCCAGAAACACGAAGGAAAACTCGAATTCGACGACTACTGGAAGATTACGATGGAAAAATCGCTCCAGTACGGAAAGAGGGTAGGAATCAGGGTTATGCTCAACAACCCGGACATTCTCGAAAACGCCCTTCCTGACTTCGTCCTTAAAAAAGTACCTCTCCAAAAACTCAAAGGCAGCTGGACAGGAGATCCCTCCCAGGTCCGCTACCAACACGACCATCTCCAGCCCGAATACAACGACTACCTTCTTGGATATTTCGAGGAGATGCAGAACCTCCTGGCCGAGCAGTACAACGGCGGCCCCGAAATCGAGATGGTAGACACCCAACACTTCGGCCTGTGGGGCGAAGGCCACGCCTGGCCCTACGACGGCCACAACTTCCCCTCCCGCAAGGACGCGGAAGAGACTCTTCTCAAGCTCTACGAAATCCAGCAGAAAGCCTGGACGAAGGTGCCTCTCGTGACCAATGTCCAGCCAGACTACAACCGCGTAGGACAATCCTCCGTAATCGACCGCACGGTTCGCGACGGCAACTGGCTCAGGCGCGACAGTATCCTCGTCCAGAACGAATGTATCGAAGCGCTGAGCAACCGCCCGGCGTGGGTCGCAAACTTCTGCGAGGGAGCGATGAGCCGCGGAAACGGCACCGATTTTCCGGTCGATGCAGATGGCTTCTCGCGCGGCGATGTCGTTATCTCCCATGTCAAGGATCTCGGAGCGAACTACTATTCGCTATGGACCTTCCACGCCATCAACCCGGACAACCTCTGGGCCTATTACCGCCGTTTCCCGGATGCGCTGGACGACCTCAGCCGGACGATCGGTTTCCGCGTGCGCCCGTCGTGGATATGGCGCTCGGCCGACGAAGACGGCCATGAAACGCTCATTTTCGGAATGGTCAACGACGGAATCGCGGGAGTGCCGGGAGTGCTGCGGCTGACCGTGTTCACGGACGACGGCAGCGTCTGCGTGGGCGGTTGCCTGGACGCGGGCTTCCCCCATCCGAAGGGAATACGTCAGGCGATGATCACCCTCCCCGCGGGCGTGAGCGCCAGAAGCGGCCGCCTCAAGCTCAAGGCCGAAATCGAGGTCAAGGGCGTGCGTTATCCCGTCCCCATCGCCGCCGCGAACGAAGTCAACCCGGACGGCTCACTCAATATCAAACAAAACGTCAACGACTGATGGACCGCAGAGACTTCATAAAAACCGGATTGGCGGCAGGAGCCGCGGCCGCAGCAGCGCCGAGCCTTTCGGCCTGGGTGCCTCAACACAACTGGTATAAATACGACTTCGGCCCGGGTCCCGCGGTCCCAGACCGTCTGTATCAGGGACCTTTCCC
>JAEESD010000125.1 GCA_016286145.1 Bacteroidales bacterium
CATGAACCTTTTCATAATGTATTATAAAATTTTGCGGGGCAAATATACGAAATAATTACGTACCTTTGTAAAGATAATAACATCGTTATGTCCGAACAGAAATTCAGGGTCGAATCAGACCTCCTCGGCGAACTCAATGTTCCCGCAGACGCTTACTACGGCGTCCAGACTCAAAGAGCTTTAGAGAATTACAAGATCTCGACAACACATATGCTCGATTACCCCGAGTATATAATCGCCATCGCCTATGTCAAGATGGCGGCGGCGGAAGCCAATGCCCGCCTCGGGGTCCTCGACCGTAAGATAGCAGACGCAATCGTAGCCGCCTGCAAGGAAATAGTTGCCGGTAAGCTCCACGACCAGTTCCCTGTAGATATGATGCAGGGCGGCGCCGGAACTTCCGTCAATATGAACGCCAACGAGGTTATCGCAAACCGCGCCCTCGAGCTGATGGGACACAAAAAGGGCGAGTACCAGTTCTGCTCCCCCAATGACCACGTCAACTGCGCTCAGTCTACGAACGATGCCTACCCTACCGCCTTCCGCTATACCTTCGTCCGAATGGACAGGAAGCTCCAGGCCTCGCTCCAGCAGCTCATCGACGCCTTCCGCGCCAAGGGCGAGGAGTTCAAGGACATAATCAAGATGGGCCGTACCCAGCTCCAGGACGCAGTCCCTATGACCTCCGGCCAGGAATTCAACGCCTTCGCCGACAACCTTGAGGAAGAGATCGCAAACCTCCAGCGCAACGCAGTCCTCCTGAAGGAAATCAATATGGGCGGGACCGCAATCGGAACCGGCCTCAACGCCGTTCCCGGCTTCGCAGAGCTATGTACCAAGCTCCTTTCCGAGTTCTCCGGAGACGAGTTCTCAGTAGCGGCCGACCTGGTCGAGGCTACCCCGGATACCGGAGCCTACGTAAGCTACTCCGCTGCCCTTAAGCGCCTCGCGGTAAAGCTTTCGAAGACCTGCAACGACCTCCGACTGATGGCCTCCGGCCCGCGCTGCGGACTTGGGGAAATCAATCTCCCGCCTATGGCCCCCGGTTCTTCGATTATGCCCGGTAAGGTCAACCCCGTTATTCCCGAGGTTACCAACCAGGTATGTTTCAAGGTGATCGGAAACGATACTTGCGTTACCTTCGCCGCCGAGGCCGGTCAGCTCCAGCTCAACGTTATGGAGCCCGTCATCGCCCAGAGTATCCTCGAAAGCCAGACCTGGCTTATGCACGCAATGGATACCCTCCGCGTAAAGTGTGTAAACGGAATCACCGTCAACGCAGAACACTGCTACGAAATGGTGAAGAATTCGATCGGTATCGTAACCGCGCTCAATCCTTACATCGGCTACAAGACTTCAACTAAGGTAGCGAAGGAAGCCCTTGCGACAGGCCGCAGTGTGTACGATCTCGTTCTCGAACACGGCTACATGTCGAAAGAGAAGCTCGACGAAGCCCTCGACCCTAAGGCGATGACGGCTTCCCACGAACTGCTTAAATAGTTTATTCTCGGGGTACTCCACTAACGGGGTTGAGAGAGTCCCATTGAACCTGACGCGGCTAATACCGCCGTAGGAAAGAAGAATATGAATATTTTGCTTATTGCTGCTCTTGCAGCGCTCGGCGCGCTTGCGCCAACCGATTCCCTTAAAACCGAACGCATAGACAGCGTGGTGGTATCATCAGGCTGGGCGCGTTGGCAGACACCTGTTACGTCAAGCGACGTCTACGAATACGAACTGCAGGTTACCAGCCCTCTCAATTCGCTTCCGATGGCTCTTTCGCTGCAGCCTTCAGTCGTTACCACCAACGAAGGCGGCACCGGATTGGGGTATTCAAAGATGACTATCCGCGGCTCAAAGGGTTCGCAGATCAATGTCACTTTGAACGGTATAACCTTGAACGATTCCGAATCTCAGGAAGTCTTCTGGGTTAATATACCCTCGCTGACTAAAATACTCAGCTCAGTAAAGATCCAGCGCGGTCTGGGAGAGTCGGTAAGCGGCCCCGGAGCATTCGGAGCAAGCCTTAATCTCGAAGATAACAGATGGTTCACTCCTAAGGCATCGGTAGACTTCTCGTATGGATCATTCAACACCTCCTCTACTACTGTTTCAGGTGATATCGGCCGCTCGGAAAATGGTTTCCGGGCATATGCCATCTATTCGAAAGGTATTACAGACGGCTATATCCGGAATGCATACGGCGATGTTCAGTCCGCATTCGCAAAACTCAGCTGGGATGGGCGTTACGATGATGTTTCTCTTACCTGGCTGATGGGCGATCAGCATACGGGCATTACCTGGAACGGCATATCGAAGGCCGACCTGGCAGCAGACAGAACCTACAACAGCGCCGGCCAGTACAAAGATTCGGAAGGCAACATCTGCTACTACCCTAACGAGACTGATAACTATACGCAAAACCATCTCCAACTGAAATACCACCACCGCTGGGGTCTCAGGCTCCACTGGACTTCGGTCTTGAATTGGACCAACGGCAAGGGTTACTACGACCAGTACAAGACCGGCAAGAAGTTCAAGGCATACGGTTTTGGGGCTGCTGACGTCGCCGATCCTTCGGCAAAGAGCGATTTCATCATCAACAAGTCGATGAGCAACAACTACTTTGTCGTCAAATCAGACTTGAGATATTTCGGAAACCGAAGCATCATTTCGGGAGGAGTATATCTTTCTACCTTCGACGGACTTCATTTCGGCGATGTAAAGTGGAACAAGGAACTGGGCGAGATTTCCGACCACCAGTGGTATCTGAACGAGGGAATCAAGAAAGAAGCAAACGTATGGGCCCGCGCAGAATACACCCCTATTCCGTCTCTGAACGCCTACGTTGATCTCCAATACAGAGGAATAAAGTATGGTCTTACCGGCATCGACGACGAATTCAGCGATATGACCTGGGACGGCGGCTGGTCGTTCTTCAATCCGCGCGCCGGGCTCACCTGGGCCCCTCGCCTCCACCACAAAGCCTACGCGTTCGTAGCCCTGGGCCACCGTGAGCCCGGCCGTTCCGACATAAAGGAAATAATCGAGACTAATAATGCCGCAGGAACCTCCCTTAAGATCAAGCCTGAAAAGATGGTGGATACAGAGATTGGTTACGAGTATTCTACCAGCCGTGTAAGTGCATCTGCCAATATTTATCTCATGGAGTACAAGGATATGCTTCTGGAGACCGGAAAACTCACCGACTCCGGCTACGCCATCAAGGAGAATGTTCCCCGCAGCTGGCGCCGTGGAATCGAACTCGCAGCTTCATGGAAGCCATTCAGAAGACTGAATTTTGAAGGCAACGCCACTTTCAGCGTCAACGAAATAAAAGATTACACCGCATATTACGAAGAATACGATGACATAGACAACTGGAACTTCTTAGGACAGTACCAGGAACATTTCGACAAGACTACTATGCTTATGTCTCCCTCCTTTGTCGGAATGCTTCGCTCTACCTGGAATATCTTCGGCGAGCTGACACTCTCATCCGACCTGAAATTCGTAGGAAAACAGTACTGGGACAACACCGCAAGCGAAGACAGATGTCTGCCCGCATACGTAGTTGCAAATGCCTCAATAACAGACTATTTCGATATAGATTTAGGGCCCCGCCACAGTTTTCGTCTTACTCTTGGCCTATTTTTGGGCAACCTGTTCAACAGAATGTATGAGGCAGACGCATGGGTCTACCGCGCACATTTCCGCGGCGGTTCTACTGAATGGTATCAGGAAGAAGGTCTCTTTCCTCAGGCTCCATTCAACTGCATGTTCAGAGTTGGCTTACAGTTCTAGCAGGCGGACCTCGTAGAGACGGGGCCAATTCTTACCAGTCAAGAATATCCGGCCCGCTGAATCGACGGCGATTCCGTTCAAAACATCTGTGTCAGGCTTGCGGAATTTCTCCGGAAGAAGTCCTGAACAGTCTATAGTTGCCTCCACCTTCCCATCAGAAGGATTAATGACAACGATAATATCACTCGTATAGACATTGGCCCATATACGGCCATCTACCCACTCCAGCTCATTTAGCAGCCTCACCGGCCTTCCGTTCAAGGTAACAGTAACCGAGCGAACCTGCTGTAAATCAGAATTATAGAAGCACAGACGGGAAGACCCATCAGAAGCAATCAACTGCTCCCCATCGGTTGTCAGTCCCCAGCCTTCGCGCGCAAAAGAATACGACATCTCATATTCCAGAGTCTGCGCATCATAGACAAAAACAACCTTATTCTGCCAGGTTAAAACATACAGTTTATCACCCAGTACACAAGACCCTTCTGCGAAATACTTCTTTCCTATCTTCTTCGACTCCAACACTTCCCCGCTCTTCAGATCCACCTTCCTCAGCGACGACTTCCCATTAAGCCCAGTCGTCTCGAAAAGAGTCTCATTATAGAAAAACAGTCCTTGTGTATACGCCTCTACATCGTGCTGGTACTCCTTCACCACCTCCACCTCGTACCTTTTCACCTGCGCCTCCGCACACGAAGACACAAACAAACACATCAGCGCTACCAACAAACATTTCATTCGCATACTGCAAATATAATCATTTAGTGTCGTCTTCCTGCTTTTATCTGGCAGGGAAACCACGTTTTCGCGGGTTTTTGCGGTCTCCCTGCTTGTATTTTGCAGGGAGACTACGCTCCGGCGGGCAAATCGGCAGAAAGGCCGAAGGGGGCTAGGGGGAAGGACGCTTCCCCC
>JAEESD010000014.1 GCA_016286145.1 Bacteroidales bacterium
ATGCTCCCGTCCGCATCAAATAACTTAAAGGCCCGAAGGGCCGACTGGCAGGGGGTCTGGGGGGTACGCCCCACAGTCCCCTGGGGGTGCAGGGGGATTGTAGTCGGTACGAGCCTTATACGTTTATGCGTAGTATAAACGTATAAGGCTCGCTTCACAGCGAGCCTTAACGATTAGTTAGTAGTGTATTACCTTAAGAAGGTTAATTATTGTTGGTTAGAATCCTTACGTTAGTAAGTTGAGTTGTTTATCATTTCCGAATGCAAATATAAGTCAACTTTTCATATCTGCAAAATATTTTTTCAAAAAGTTTGTATTTTTGTGTATTCGTTTTTAAAATATTTTATTAATGAGGCGTTTTATTCTTTTTGCCATGGCAACTTTAAGTGCTCTTGCAGCAACTGCCCAACCTATGCTTAATAGTGATAATATCGATGAAATCCTCGCGGAATTGACCCTGGAGGAGAAGGCCGCCCTGTGTGTTGGAGGCGGCTGGGGCTCGATGATGGCAGGCTCCCTGACCGCATCAGATGCGGTTCTGGTGCCCGGCGCAGCCGGTACGACCAGGGCCATACCCCGTCTCGGCATCCCTCAGACCGTCCTTGCCGACGGCCCTGCCGGCCTCAGGATTGAGCCCAGAAGGGAAGGAACCGAAGATACCTTCTTCTGCACCGGTTTCCCGGTAGGAACGGTACTCGCGTCGATGTGGAATACCGAGCTGGTTGAGCAGCTGACTACCGCCATGGGCGAGGAGGTTAAAGAGTATGGAGTCGATGTTCTTCTTGCTCCCGGTCAGAACCTCCACCGCAATCCTCTCTGCGGCCGCAACTTCGAATATTTCTCCGAGGATCCTCTCCTCTGCGGAAAGACATCGGCGGCTTATGTGAGGGGAATACAGAGCAATGGGGTAGGAGTGAGCGTAAAACACTTCGCATTCAATAACCAGGAAGTAAACCGTCTCCTGAACGACGCTCGAATCAACCCCAGGGCTATCAGGGAACTGTACCTGAAAGGCTTTGAGATTACTGTCAGGGAAGCAGATCCCTGGACTATAATGAGCTCATATAATGGAATAAACGGCGTTTTCACCCAGCAGAGCAGGGAACTCCTTACCGACATCCTTCGCGATGAGTGGGGCTTCCGCGGTATCGTAATGACCGACTGGGGCTTCAAAGACGGAACGGTGGATGCTGTCAGGGCCGGTAACGACCTGATGGAGCCCGGTATGGATCCTGAAATTGAGCGCATCATAAACGGAGTAAACGACGGAACCATCCCCCAGGAAGACCTCGACAGGAATGTCCGCCACATACTCGAGTACATCGTACGTACTCCCCGTTTTGCAGGGTATGAATATTCAAACAAGCCTGATCTTGCCGCCCATGCAGAGCTTGTCCGCAAGGCAACTCCCGAAGGACTCATCCTTCTCGAAAACAATGGCGTCCTGCCCATCGAGGCTCCCGCAAAGATTGCTCTCTACGGAGTAGGATCCTACGATTTCATCGCCGGCGGAACCGGCTCCGGTAATGTCAACAAGGCTTATATCAGGAACATTGCCGACGGCCTTCGCGAGAACGGTTTCGAGCTTGATCCTGACATCGAGAAGATGTATACCGATTACATTCCTCAGATCAAGGAAGACCTTAAGAACAACCCTGTAGGAAATGCTATCCTTCTCGGAGACCCGGTAGCTCCCGAGATGGTCATAACTCGCGATTTTCTGGCGAAGAAAGTCGAAGATACTGATCTGGCCGTCTTTACTATATCGCGCAATGCGGGCGAAGGGGACGACAGAAAGGCCGAAGACGGCGACTGGACTCTCAGCGCTATCGAGCGCAGCACCCTCCAGAATCTCGCAGACCTGTACCACATAGCCGGTAAGAAGCTCGTCGTGGTCCTCAATATCGGAGGCGTTATCGAGACTCAGTCCTGGAAACATATTCCGGACGCTATCCTCCTTGCATGGACTCCCGGTCAGGAAGGCGGTTATGCGGTTGCAGACGTCCTTAGCGGCGCTGCAAATCCTTCAGGAAAGCTTCCTATGACCTTCCCCGTATCTTATTTCGACATACCTTCATCCCATAACTTCCCTCATCATTACCACGGAAAACCTTCAGTGGGTGATTTCGCATCGGTACTCAACGCCAATGAGAATCCCGAGGTAAACGTAGATTATACCGAATATGCTGAGGGTATCTGGGTGGGCTATCGCTATTTCGTTACTTCCGGCAAGCGCGTCTCCTATCCTTTCGGTTACGGACTCAGCTATACTCAGTTCGAGTATTCGGATCCCGTAATAAGGGTCGCTGCAGGCGGAGCCATCACCGCTTCGGTAGTTGTTACCAATGTGGGTGATGTCGCAGGCAAGGAAGCCGTTCAGCTCTATATCGGAGCTCCCGACGGAGGTCTCGTAAAGCCTGAATACGAGCTCAAGGCCTTCACAAAGACTAAGGAACTCCAGCCTGGTGAGTCCGAGACGGTTACTATGAAGATAGATCCGTATACTCTGGCCTCCTTCAATGAGGAAACTTCCGCCTGGGAACTTGCTCCGGGAGTCTACAGGACCTGTTTCGGCGCCTCCTCGGCAGATATCAGGGTTAAGTCTTACTTCAAGGAGAAAGAGAAATCCTGGCCTGTCCACAAAGCTCTTCTGCCTGAGACACCGATCACCGAAATAACAGTCAGATAATTCAGAAAAAAACTCCCCGTTAGCCGCGGGGAGTTTTTTCTAATAGTTCGGGCCTCAGAAGGCGCGTTCTTTCGAGCGCCTGTTCGTCTTGCCAGGCCTGGATAAGTTTCGGATTGCCGCTGAGAAGGACGTCCGGTACCTTCCAACCGTTGAATTCCGCGGGGCGGGTGTAGACGGGAGGGGAGAGAAGGTCGTCCTGGAACGAGTCCGACAAGGCGGATGTCTCGTCTGTAAGAGCACCAGGGATGAGGCGTACCAGAGCATCTGCAAGCAGCGCTGCGGGAATCTCGCCTCCGCTGACTACGTAATTGCCTACAGAAATCTCTCGGGTGATGAGGTGTTCGCGGATGCGGTGGTCGATACCCTTATAGTGTCCGCAGAGGATAATGATGTTTTCCTTGAGGGAGAGGGAGTTGGCGATGCCCTGGTCGAGGATCTCTCCGTCCGGAGACATATAAATGATCTCGTCGTAATCCCGCTCTGACTTCAGCTCTTCGATCATACGGAAGACGGGCTCCACCATCATCACCATTCCGGCATCGCCGCCGTACGAATAGTCGTCTACGTTTTTTCGCGGACCGATTCCGTACTTGCGGAGATTGTGGACGTGGATCTCGACCAGGCCTTTTTTGATGGCCCGGCCTACTATGCTGTGGCCCAGAGGGCTCTCCAGGAGTTCGGGGACTACAGAAAGGATATCAATTCTCATGCTGCAAAAATACCAATTTTTGTTATATTTGTGAGTTTAATAACTCATTTGATATGACAAGTACAGAACTTGAGAACCTTTCGCTGGACGAACTCATCGTTTCGCTGCGTCAGATCGGCGCCAGTGAAGACAGGATGGAGAGGGGAAAGGAAGTTGAAGCGGTAAAGTCCGCATTTTACAAGCTTTTGGGAAAACTGAAGGCTGAAGCGGAAGCCGCAGGGGAGAATGTAGAAGAGAAATTCTCGGCCCAGGAAGAAGCGTTCAAGATGGTCTATTCCGACTATAAAAAGGAAAAGTCCGTTTACAACCGCGAACAGGATGCCCTGCGTACGGAGAATCTGGAGAAGAAGAAGGCAGTCCTTGCCGAGCTCAAGGAACTTGTCGAGAATCTGAACGATGTTCAGACAGCATTCCCGGCCCTTCGCGAGATTCAGGCTAAGTGGCGCGAAATAGGCCCGGTTCCTGCAGCCGACTTCAGGGATATTAACGATACTTACCAGTTCCTCGTAGAGAAGTTCTACGATATGGTCCAGATCAATCACGAACTCCGCGACCTGGACTTCAAGAAGAACCTGGAAGCAAAGGAGCGTTTCTGCGAAGATGCTGAGAAGCTCGCCGAGTCTGAAGATGTAGTAGGCGCCTTTGCCGAGCTTCAGAAGCTCCACGAACAGTGGAAGGAACTAGGCCCCGTAGCTAAAGAGTTCCGCGAGTCTATCTGGGAGCGCTTCAAGGCCGCTACAGCAATTATCAACAAACGCTACCAGGCCCATTTCGAAGATATCAAGAAGTCTTTCGCCGCCAATCTGGAAGCAAAGGAAGCCCTTTGCGTCAAGGTTGAGGCAATAGCAGATAAAGAAGACATCAAGGATGCCGGTCAGTGGAATGCCCTTTCAAAGGAAATAGAGCTGATCCAGGCAGAGTGGAAGAAGATAGGCTTCGCTACCCGTAAGGACAACCAGAAGATCTACGAGCGCTTCCGCGCAGCCTGCAACAAATTCTACGACCGTAAGAAGGAGTTCTTCCTCGGAATCAAGGGTGGAATCGATGCCGCAATCGCAGCCAGGGAAGATCTCATCGCCCAGGCAGAGGCCTTGAAGACTAGTACCGAGTGGAAGAAAGCAACAGACCAGTTCATCTCCCTGCAGAAGCAGTGGAAGGAACTTCCCGCTGTCCCGAGAAAGAAGGCAGAGCAGCTCTGGAAGCGTTTCCGCGCCGCCTGCGACGAATTCTTCGCAGAGAGGGATAAAAACGGTAAGCCCGAGAACGATTTCTACGCAAATCTTAAGGCTAAGAAGGCACTTATCGCCGAGATCAAGGCCTATAAGCCCGCCGAGGGAGAGAATCCTGCAAAGGCCCGCGCAGAGTTCGAGGAGCGTTACAAGGCTATAGGCTTTGTTCCCTTCAAGGAAAAAGAAGCCATTGCAAAAGCCTACAAAGAGGCTATGAGCGAGGCCTTCCCTCAGAAGGAACACTCCCGCAAGACGGATCTCATCCGCCGCTACAATGCCCTCCAGCAGGACATCGTTACTTACGAAAACAATATCGGTTTCTTCTCGAATTCCAAGAATTCGGAGCCTCTGATCCGCCAGATGCAGGAAAGGATTGAGGCAGCGAAGGCAGAGTTGAAGGAAATAGAGGAACAAATACGCAAGGAAGAAGCAGAATCATAAATGGATAAAAAATCTATCATCGGTTTCATTCTGATGGCGGCGGTCCTTTTCGGATTCACCTTTTATCAGAACAGTCAGGCAAGAAAACAGTACGCACTCAATCAGCAGCAAGATTCTATAGCACGCGCGGAGGCTGCGGCAGCGCAGGCCGAGCTGCAGGCTGAACTCCCGGCCGAGGAGTCCCAGGCCCAGGCTGCAGCTCCGGCCCCCAGGCCGCAGCAGGCCCGCATCTACAAAGACGCCGGTCTGGATGCTGCAAGAAAAGGAGAGGAACAGATCCTGACCCTCTCGAATGATCTTTTTGAAGTAAACTTTACGACCAAGGGCGCCCAGATAGCGTCCGTCCGCCTTTTCGATTTTACTAACTACGGCGGCTCAGACCTCTATATTTTCAAGGAAGGTCAGAACAAGTTCGAGCTCAATGCCTATGTAGGTGAGCAGATAAAGTCTACTGATTTCTTCTTCGAGGTCGCTGAAAAGACTGATACAAGCCTTGTAATGAGGCTTCCCTTTGAGAACGGTGGCTTTATCGAGCAGTCTTATTCGATAAAGACCGGTTCTTATACTGTAGACAACATGCTTTCGTTCGTGGGAGTTCAGATCCCGCGCAACGTAGGCTCTGTAGATATCGACTTCAGTACCATGATCCCTCGAATGGAGAAGGGCTACAAGAACGAATCTCAGTACTCTAAGGTCAATTACTACTTCAACGGCGACAAAAAGCCCGAGGAGATGGGCCGCGGACGCAACCAGAGCAAGAAGATCAACTCGAAGCTCGAGTGGTTTGCATTCCAGCAGCAGTTCTTCTCGATGATAGTCAGGGCTCCGAAAGAGTTCTCTTCAGGAGATATCTCGGTTACCTATCAGGGAGAGGCAGATCCGGAACACAATCTGATGGCCTGCCAGGCTGCGATGAGGGTTGATATCCTTCCCGGTCAGGATATAGCGATTCCTTTGGAGTACTATTTCGGCCCCAATCACTTCAACACACTGAAGGCCCTCGACCACAAATACGAGAAGATCATCCCTCTGGGAGGATGGCTGGTAGGCTGGTTTACCCGCTACTTCATCATCCCTATGTTCAACTGGCTCCACAAGTATATTGCGAACTTCGGTCTGATCATCCTTATCATGACCCTCGTCATCAAGCTTGTTACCCTTCCTCTTACCTACAAATCCTTTGCTTCCTCCGCTAAGATGGCGGCTCTGAAGCCTTACATTGAGGAAATCAACAAGAAGTACGCTGGAGAAGCAGACCAGATGAAGAAGCAGCAGGCAACGATGGACCTGTATAAACGGGCGGGAGTAAATACTCTTGGCGGCTGTCTGCCGACCCTGCTTACCTTCCCGGTTCTCTGGGCTATGTTCCGTTTCTTCCCGGCTTCGATCGAGCTTCGTCAGCAAAGCTTCCTCTGGGCCGAAGACCTCAGTGCATATGACTCTATAGTAGATTTCGGAACCCGCGTCCCGCTTATCGGAGACCACCTCAGCCTCTTTGCCCTTCTGATGGCAGTCGTTATGTGGGGCTACAGCAAGCTGACTATGTCTCAGCAAAGCGCAGGAAACGACCCGAGTGCGAAGTCTATGCAGTTCATGAGCGTCTGGATGATGCCTATCATGATGTTCTTCATCTGTAACAGCCTCTCATCCGGTCTTAGCTATTACTACCTCCTTTCCCAGCTCATCGCTATCATCGAGACCTTCGTAATCCGCAAGTGGATTGTGAATCCCGATGCAGTAAGGGCTAAGGTTGAAGCCAGCAAGGGCAAGCCGCTGCCTAAGAGCAAGTGGCAGCAGAGGCTCGAGGAAGCCCAGAAGCTTCAGGAGCAGCAGATGAAAAACCGCAACAGAAGATAACACAATGAAAACCACTGTTCTTTTTCTAGCGTGTGCTCTCGCAAGTTTTGCGGGGTGCACAGACAAGCCGACAGGTGTCGTCTATGAAAAGCCCCTTGAGAACCCTACAAAGGTTACTTTTACTCAGAGGCCGTTTACCAATATTGTTGACGTTACGTGGGTAGATAATTCAGAAAGAGAACAGGGGTATGTCATCTGGAAGAGAGAGGGAAACAATCAGACTGAACTCGTAACTCTCGAGGCCAACACTACCGAGTATACCATCACCAGCGGTCTTACTGCCGGGGTGGAGTATGACCTCGGAGTCCAGGCTAAGGGCCCCTCGGTTGCGCTTAGCTCCCAGATCATCTATAAAACTCTTGCGGTTTTCGATTATAGCGAACTTCCGCGCATAATCATTGATCCGGACTGGTCAGTAACGCCTACTTCCGTGGCTCTGACTTACTCTATAGACAACTTCAGAGGCAAGTATGCCATCAACCAATACGGCCTTTGCTGGAACGCCATTAATCAGTCTAAGGATCCTACCATAGAGGACGGACATCAACACGGCCCGAAGACCGCTTCCGGTAAGAACATTACCCAGGCTATCACCTCCGCTTCGCTGGACTACGACAAGGTTTACAACGTCCGCGGATATGTAGAGACCGAGATCGGCGTTTCCTATTCCGATCCTATCATCGTAAGGCTTGGTAACCCTGTGGAGCCTATTACCTTCGACTGGACGGAGATTACTCCCAGCGATTTCCCCTCAGAGGTGAAGGTCTACAAGACTACAGGCCAGGTCAATGGAAGGACAGTCAATTCATGGTATGCAATAGCTGATGTTACTACCGGTAAGGTAGAGTTCCGTTTCGAATTCGGAAAGTTCCTCACTCTTGAAAACTGGTACAAGCAGGGAAGTCAGGAGGCAGGCAACTTGGTGATGACAAACGCCGGCTATTTCAATATGACCACACACGAAACCGGTGATTTTTCCGCAGACAAGGGCGTTATTACTCCTTGTAAGTATGCAGGAACTCCCCACGGCGCTTTCGCGGTGGACAGAAGCCAGAAACCCTACGCTTTCTGGACCGCAAAAGGTGCCGACGACATTACATATTTCTTCAACGAACCGGAGCCCAATATCCTGAATGTCAATGAGTACGGAACTGTAAAGGAGAACTATCCGTCGGAGAATTTCGTATTTGAACCCTACTACGCGATGTGCGCCGGTCCGCTCCTCGTAAAGAACGGCAAGGTTGTTACAGACGTTACTAAGGTGGGCTCGGATTTCGTCCGCAATTACGAGCAGATCGCTCTGGATATCTTTACAAACAGTTCCACCACCCCCGACCGTACTGCGGTAGGTTATACTAAAGACGGCAAGATCATCCTCTATGTCTGCGACGGCCGTATCCCTTCCAGCAAGGGCGCTTCTATCGTAGAGCTTGCCCAGATAATGCTCGGACTCGGCTGCGAGGGCGCCTGCAACTTCGACGGCGGCGGTTCTACCGCGATGACGGTCAAGGGCGTACGTCAGAACTCCCTGGAATCCAATATGAGCGGCGGTACCGAAAACCGTTCAGTAGGAACTGTAATGGGCTTCTATCTTGTAAAGTAAAATGAGGACACAAAGTTCATATTCTTCCAGCGCATCGCTCTTCCAGGGCTCTGCGGCAGATATCTTTGGTACTGACCTGAAAGTTCAGATAGCCGGTCTTCCCGAGAAGAAGGCCTATACCGTATGGTCTGAAATCACTAAAGAGCTGTCTGCTCTGGATAAGACTTTCAACAGGAACAATCCTCAGAGCGAGGTCTCGCTTCTGAACGCCTCCAAGGTCGACATCGAGACCAGCGAGATTATGAAGGAAGCATTGAATCTATGTGAGTCATATCTTATTCAGACCAAGGGTCTTTTCGATATCTCCAAGGGCGAAGACAAAGACATAGATTTCGACGGCTTCGTCAAAGGCTATGCTCTCAGAAGGATAGCCCTCATCCTGAAGGCGGGGAAGGTAAAGGATGCATTCATCAATTTCGGTGGGACCTCGATGATGGCCCTCGGTAAGCATCCCTACGGCGACTGCTGGACGTTCACCCTCGAGGATCCCGAGACTGAAGACGAGATTCAGGAGTTTGAGCTGAGAGGGGAGTCCCTGAGTGTATCCGGCAATACCCCCGAGTGTGGCGGCCACATACTCAACCCCCTGACACATAAAGTGTTCGAGGACTATACCATCTCGGTAGCAAAAACTAAGGCTCCCCTTGATGCGGAGATCCTCAGTATGGTGCTTCTTCTGGCAAATGACTCTCAGAAGAAAGAGATGTCCTACAACTTCAAGGGCGTAGAGACTTTCCTTATCTGATATTTCTGGAAACGAATTCGCAGAGCTCGTAGTATACGGCTTTGTCGTCCTCGTCGTTGGATTTGGCCAGCGAGTTGAAAGCGTCTTCTCCCATATAGTAAGAGAATTCGCGCTTCCCGTAGAGTCCAAAGTCTCTTGCCATCTCCATATACTCACGGAATCTTTTACGATGACTTAACGCGTCCGAGTTGCGGGCAAGCAGGTCGCTATCCATCTCGAGTTCCATAGAGATGCCGGCAGAGCTTATGTGGTCTTTCATATTGCTCTTTGAGAACCTCGCGTTATTCCCCCAGAAGTAGTTGGGCTGCATCTGTACGTAATCAATCTCAAAGGCCTTCCAGGCGCTCCATCCATAAGCCTCGTAGTAGGGGATCCAGGAAAGCGATTCGTGGACTGAATGGAGGTATTTGCTGATAGCGGGAAGGATTTCGTCCCAGCGGGTATATTCGGGGCCCCAGCCGCCGTATTTCTCGGTTGCTATAGCTTCGTTGATGATATAGAAGCCAGCGAGCTCAATATTCTGATAGTGCGCTTTATCCCATTTTTCCCTTACCTGGTCTATGTACCATTTGAGGGCCCTGAGCCTGTTTTCCGCCTTTGCGAAGTCCATCCTCTCTCCGTCCAGCATACCCCAGTAAATGGTGGCTGAAGTAAGGCTGTTGTACTCTGCGTTAGGGATAGCGTCCGGCAGACACATCACGACCTTTCTAGTCTTGGGAGGGGCGCCAATTCGCAATTTGGCCTCACCTACGGCAGTGTCTAGGGCGTCGAAACCTTGTCCGGGCTTAAACCAGTAGTCTATTACTCCCTGCCAGGTTTCTTTCGTTCCGGATTTACGGCCGTTGGCATTGGTTATAAGGCTGCTGCCGTCGTACTGGGTCATCACGAACTCGATGGCAAGGAAAGCGTCGAAGAGCCAATGCTCGACTCCCGAGGCGTCTTTGTAGGTGATGTGGCGCTTGAAACGCTCCAGATCCCACATACCGTTGGGGTAGCGGTGTTCGCTGCCTCCATAGACGAGGTCGAGGTTGTCGTAGGAAAGAAGAGCGGTTCTGGTAGCTTCCCACTCAAAGGGAACTGCGCCCTCGGCGGTACTGAAGACAACTTTCTGAATGTTGCTGAACTGGTTGCTGGAGTTGTAAGAGACGCAGTAGGCTATGTAGGCCGTACTTTCGTCGAGATTGTCTATAGAGATTGTCGTCTTCCTCGGGTCTTTTACCGACTGGTCAAAGCTGACGTGGACTCCGGAAGAGGCTATAGTTGTAGCGGAAGGAGCCTCCTCGCCCGCTTTGACACAAAGCGCAGCGGCGCCTGTGGAGTAAAACGAAGAAAAGTTGATAGTGACGCCCCCGGCGCCGGCGCTCTCAAGATTTGCTTGGAGCACCGGCTGAGGGGCGTTTTGATCTTCTTTCTGAGGATTGCAGGCCACTGCAAACAGCAGGGCGAGCATCAGTGACGACAATACCGGTTTCATTTACAACTGCCAACCGTTGACGTAGAACTCCATAAGGTAGCCGCGGCCGCCCTGGTAATCACCGCTCTCAGTAGGGAACTGAGGCTCTACTAACTCAAGCTTGAGGTAGCGTCCTTTAGTGAGTGCGAAACTGAGGGTAGCATCTGTCTCGGGGAGAGCATCCTCAGGCATCCTGAAGGTAAAATCCTGGTACAGCGACTCGCGGGATCCGTTGTCGCTCGGCCACGGCAGCCAGCCTCCGGCGTAGGTCCTGGTCCCTTCGAAAGCGAGCTTCCAGTCTGCCTCTTTGGTTGATTCGTTGTAAGTACGTCCGGTATAGACTCTGATATGACGGTAATTATTCTGGTGTGTCTTAGAGTAGACAAGTCTGAAACCCTTGAAGATGTATTCCTGACCAAGGTCGATTGTGAAGGGGATAGGGAATACATTGGGCGTCCAGAACCAGAGTCCCATACCGCCTCCCTGGCCGGGATCGTACAGGAAGACACCGTCAATCAGTTTGTCAGCGCTGTATCTCTTGTACCAGTCGCTCTCGATATTCGGATCTTCTGCCATCGCGTACTGAGCGCCGTCGAGCAACACCCACTCGTCTCCGCTGCCGTCTATTCCGTCCATATTTGCCCAGAATTCGTTAGGTGAGCTGGAAGGCTCGATAACGATTCCGCTCTCGGAAATAGTGACGGAAATGTTTGCGACGTTGATATTGCCGATTCCGACTCCTACAGGGCTCGCGGAACCGATAACCACCGGGATAAGGATGTTCTTGCCGAAATACTTGAGCTCATTTCCGGCGAACAGAGCCTCGAAATTGAGGGTGTAGGTAAAGTCTCCGTAGAGTTCGCCGGCCTTGATGACTACCGAATTCTGAATTGTCGCAAATCCGTTGGGAGCCTGTACATACTCTTTTCCTCGCGCAGCGCTGATAGTAGGGATAAGAGTATTGTCTACTATCAGATTGAGAGTGATGTCTTGTGAAGGAACAACCTTATTGATCGATACCTGGGCTGAGCCGGAGACCAGATCCAAAGATCCTTCGGACTTGGATTTGGTGAGCTCATCACCCTCGGGGAACAGACTCTTGATATCGTTCTGCTTGAGGTCGAGGGTGTCGGCTGCTGAGGTAAGAGAGAAGTTTGCCTGGGAGATGTAAGGCCTGATCAGGATCATAGTCCTGAGCGAGTCTACATCTATAGAGCTTTCGCTAATCAGAACGGGGATTACTGCATCCTTGCCCTTGTTTGCATTGAAGAAACCAGCAGGCTCCCAGGTAATCTGGGCTACCTTACGGTATTCTGTAGCGGAGAAGGTGAAAGAAGTCTGATCGGGCATAGTGAAGCTGCCGGCAGCGGCCGCAACGCAGGAAGTTCCATTGGCGGCATTGTATGCAGCGATATCAGAATCGGAGCCAAGCCGGATTTCTACCTTTGCGTCTGTCTTTCCCTTACCGCTCTTGATAAGGCTGATGTCGTAGTGGCCGTTGAAGACGGAGACTTCGTTGAGAGTTTCCGTTGCGGAAAAACCGATCTTCTCGGCTGGGAGAGCAAAATCGAGATCCTGCTTACAGCCGACGAGAAGTGTCAGTATGGGAAGTAAGTATATTATCCTTTTCATAATTGACTTCTTTTAGAATCCGTAGTTCTGGGTAATGTTGGTCATCTCGCTCAGCTGGTTGACGCTGATGGGGAAGAGGTAGTCCCTGTCTGAGAAGGAAGGAGTAGCAACTTCCTGTCCGAAGTCGCTCGATACCCTCTGATAGGAATCTTCATAATTCGTAGCGCAGACGTGGAGAGTCCAGTTCTTTGTAGGGTATTCTTCTTTAGCGATCATCCAACGGCAGGCGTCGTAGTGGCGGAGGGCCTCCATACTGAGTTCCACCATTCTTTCCTGACGGATACACCAGCGAAGGAGCTGCTGGTTGCCATAGATCTCAGGATAAGCCTCTTCGATATTGTTGAGGCCTACGCGGTTACGTACTTTATTGAGATACTTGAGGGCATCGGCTTCGTTCCTTTCCGGCTTTTCGTTGCAGGCTTCTGCGTAGTTGAGATAGATCTCTGCAAGACGAATCTCGTTGTAGACGGTCTTGTAGCTGGTATAGTCCGTACCGAGTCTGAGGGACTTGTCCGGAGTATACCACTTTCTCCAGGAGTAACCGACTCGTGTAGGGTTGCCTTCGTTGCTCCAGCGGGAAGTACACTCTGCGTTGTCGTAGCAGGTAAAGCGGACCTTCTCATTTTTGTTGGGCCAGTAGAAGCCGTTGGGAACGAGGCAGGCGTAGTAGCGGGGATCGCGGCCGACTGTACTGTTGTGGGCCTTGAAGAGGGGAGCCCAGTCAGCGTCCAGAGGTTGTTTGTAGCCCTCTGTAAAGCCGTCCTTGACATAGCCGGATGCTTCGTCCACTATAGGTTTCGAGTAGTCGTTCTGGCCCTGATAGCCCTTGACGGGGTAGCGGCCGGTTTCCCACATAGGGTAGGCGTCTACGAGCTTAAGCGAAGGGCAGATACCGCCGTAGCCCTGATAGATGACATCGGGGATAAGAGGGCAGCTGGTAGCCAGGATAGCTCCACCCTGGAGCCAGCTGTAGGCGGAAGAGGTACGCCTCCACCATCCGAAGATAGTCTCGGAGTTCCAAGGCTGCTGGAAGACGGCCTCATAGGAAGCACCGCCGTCCTTGAAGGGATCTCCCGAACCGGTGACGGTCGCGAGCGCATAGCGGTTGTTCTGCTCGGCATAGTCGATAAGGTCCTTGGCGGCTTGAGCGGCTGTTTCCCACTTGGTAGGGTCTGCTGTCTGAGGGAAGAGATAGTCTCCGTAGTGATTCTTCATCTTGCCTTTGTACAGGTCGCAGCCGTTGTAAAGCGGGGAAGCGGCGTACAGGGTAACCCTGGACTTGATAGCCATCGCAACGCCCTTTGTAATACGGCCCTGCCATTTATCGGCTGACTCTCCGATCGAGGTTATGTCGTCCGGGAGAGCGGCGATAGCTTTGTCGAGTTCTTCGACCATAAACTTGACGTTCTGGTCTACGGTATGGCGGTCGATAGACTCGGGCTCGATAGCCTCATCCGGCCTGCGGTCGCCCCAGACGAAGACCGGACCGTACTGGCGGAAGAGGCAGAAGTAGAAGAACGCCCTTAAGGTGCGGGCTTCGGCCTTCATCGCCGCTTTGTCCAGTTCCGTATCTTCCTGGTCATTGTCTACATAATCGATGAAGATGGAACACTGGTTGATAGCTTTATAGTTCTTCTCCCAGTAGTTGAAATACTGCTCGGAGACGGGGGTAGAGCTACCGTAGTTTCCGGTCTTGAAGAGGTCGTAGTAGACCCACTGGTACCACGAGTAGCGGGATTCGTCTGAACGGGCTACCACCCATCCTTCGCTTCCTACTATTTCTTCGTCCAGAGGAAGGTAGGAGTAGAGGTGTGAGAGGTAACGGTGAGTAGTGGAACTCTTGCGGAAGATTTCATCTATGTTCGCTTGATCCTTGAGTTCGACGGTAAAGTAGTCTTCGCAGGAGCCGAGTAAGAAGGCTGCTGCAAGTATTCCGAGTATATATTTAATCTTTTTCATTGCCGTCTAGAAGTTGAGGTTGATACCGAAGGTTACAGTACGCATTGTGGGGTACTGGTTACCGTAGCTGGCGGAGAGCTCGGGATCCCACAGTTTGAAAGGACTGAAGGTAAGGAGATTGACACCCTGGGCATAGATGCGTGCGGTGCTGAGTCCTATCTTCTTGGTGAGGGTCTTGGGAAGCGTGTAGCCGATTTCGGCGTTCTTAAGACGTATGAAACTCATATCCCTCTGCCAGTAGGTCGAGGCTTGCTGGTTGTTTTCGATCTTGTTCATCGCAAGACGGGGATATGGAGCGTTGGGGTTCTGGTTAGCCAGCGTCCAGCGGTTTTCAGCGACATCTGCGAAGATCTGTCCGAGCTTGATGATCTGTTCGGATGCTCCGAAGAGGTTCTGACCGCCGATGATGCGGGTTACATGGTTCACGCCCTGGAAGAATACTGAAACGTCGAAGCCGTGCCAGCGGGCGCTGACTCCGAAACCGTAGTTGATTTCAGGGATAGTAGTATAGCCGATAGCTACTTTGTCGTAGGCGTCTACCTTACCGTCTCCGTTTATATCCAGATACTTGATGTCTCCGGGACGGACCGAACCGAAGGTCTGGTCTGCCCAGTTGTCGATATCGTCCTGGCTCTCGAACAGACCTACAGCGATAAGACCGAACTGCTGGTTGAAGGGATAACCTACGAGGTTCTGGTATTCGTAGATCTGGCTGGGTTTGTCGTCGTAGAGCTTTTTGTTGCGGTTGAAGGTGAAGTTACCGCGGGCAGAGATATTAAGGCCGTTTGCGAAGGTGTGGTCATATTCGGCGGTCATATCTACACCCTGGTTCTTCATTCGTCCGAGGTTGACGTACTGCTCTACGTTTATACCCACGATTGAGGGAGTAGATTCGCGCTGGATAAAGATTCCGTTGCGGTAATCGTAGAAATAGTCTGCTGAGAACTTGAAGTGTTCGAAGAGGGAGAGCTCGAAGCCGGCGTCGAATTTGGTCGCTTCCTCCCAGGAGACGGCTTCATTTCCATAGTCTCCGGTAGTAATACCGGTTACGTAGGTACCGCCGTTGGTACCGAAGGTGAATCCTCCGGCGCTGGTGTTCATGGTAGTGTTGTAAGCGAAGCGTCGGCTACCTCCGATCTGATCGTTACCGATCTTACCGTATGAGGTCTTGAACTTCAGGAGATCGACATACTCTTTGATGTTCTCCCACCAAGGCTCGTTGCTTATCATATAACCGACGGCGAAGGAGGGGAAGAAACCGAAGCGGTGTCCCGGGGCGAAGTTCTCGGAGCCGTTGTAACCGAAGTTGAACTCTCCGAAGTAACGGTCTTTATAAGAGTAAGTCGCACGGCCGGCGATACCCATATTACGATAGGGGAAAGCGGCGATGTAACTTCCGGGGACGTTGTTGGTCCTGTTTCTCATCGTAAAGAGGAACATTCCGCTTACGCGGTGAGCATAGTTGAACAGGCGCTCGTAATTGAGTCCCGCTTCGAGGTTGATGGTAGTACTGCTGTAGTTAGCCCTGCTCAGGGTTACGTAGTTTGTTCCATCGTTGTAGGCGGAGTATTTCAGATTGCCTTCATCGTCGCGGCCGGTAGCGTAGTAATAAGTTGAGTTGAGGTTGCGCGAAAGGGTGTTTCCATTGTAGGCATCCCAGGCGAACTTGATGTTTGCGCTAAGGCCTTCTGTAATCAGATCGGAGAAATCCTGAGTGAGCGAAAGGAGCGACTGAGCGTTCATGTTCGCATTGCGGGAGTAGCCGGTAAAGTTGAGCATGGCGTAAGGGTTGCGTCCTTTGTCTGGCCATGCAAGAGTTCCGTCCGAATAAATCGTAGGGGTTGCGACCGGGGTAGTATACATCGCGTAAGGATAGATATCCGATGTACTGGTAGCCGGCTGGTTCTTTGTGTCGTACTGAGTCGAAAGGGACAGCGCGAGGATAGTAGACTGGGTGATGTTTATGTCTACATTGGAGCGGAAACTGTATTTGGTGTACTTTATCTGATTGTCGCGGTTGTCATAGTTTTCGTTGCTCTCGACATTGAAGATACCGCCTTCATTGTAATAGGCGGCGCCAACATAGTAACGAACTGACTTAGTACCTCCGGTGACGTTGAGGTTCGCTCTGGCGGTGTTGGCCATGGGCTTGAAGATGGTAGTCATCCAGTCTACCGAAGGATAGAGGTCCGGGTCCGCACCGCTCAGGTACATCTGCTCTTCGTATTCGTCTATAGCGGGAGCCGAGCCGGAGTCGATGAACAGTTCGTTGTAGTAGTCTATCCACTGTTTCGTATTTGCAAGACGGGGGATCTTGACAGGCTGGGTTACGCCGTACTCGCTCTTGAAGGATACTTTGGGTTTTGATTCGCTGCCTCGGCGGGTTGTAATGAGGACGATTCCATTAGCTCCTCGTACACCATAGAGGGCAGTAGCGGTTGCGTCCTTGAGGATGGAGAAAGAGGCGATGTCTTCTACATCGACAAGGTCCATACTGCGCTCGATACCGTCTACAAGAATAAGAGGGGAGTTTCCTGCGCCGAAGGTGTTGACGCCTCGGATCCAGAATTCTGCGCTGGTACCGGGCTCACCGGAGCGCTGCATCGAGACGATACCCGCAAGCTTACCGGCAAGGCTGGTGGAAAGATTTCCGACCGGGCTGGCCAGAGCCTCCGAGCTGATGGTGGAGATGGCTCCGATGACGCTGGCCTTTCTCTGAGTACCGTAGGCCACGATAACGGCATCGTCCAGTTCGTTCTCCAGAGGCGCGATTTTGATCGTAATCTGGGTTTCTTTTCCGGGTTTGTACTCCTCGTCTTCATAACCCAGGAAGGAAACTACCAGGATGTCCTGATCAGACACCTCGATACTGAACCTTCCGTCGATGTCTGTCATAACACCGCGGGTACCACCCTTGACGAGCACGGCGGCTCCCGGTACGCCTTCATTGAACTCGTCGACAACCTTTCCTTTCACGGTATGGAGCGGCTGGGCAAAAGCCGGGAGCCCAACCAGAATTGCAAAAACTGCCGTGAGAAGGAGCTTTTTGAAATAATTTGCCATTTATAATGGTTATTAGATGTGTTTATGTTTCGAATTTAATAACTTTGTAGAACATCAACAAGAAAATGAAGCATAATTTTTATTGTCTGTTGCTGCTTGTCTTTACCGCAGTTTCCTGTATCGATCCAGAGGAAGAGACGGCTTACGGCATAGTCCACAGACTTTTCCCCCAGCAGTCTACTCAGTTTGTCTTCAAACACAGTTCCGACTCGGTTCAGGCCTTTGTCCTGTCTTCGGAATTGGACAAGATAGTAATCAGTGCCCCGGACGCCGGTACGATGGCGGTGGGCCTCAATTACTACCTGAAGAACTGGTGTGATGTTACCGTGTCCTGGTACGCAGAAGACAAGGTAGTTCTTCCCGAAGTACTTCCGCTCCCCGAGGAGCCCGTACGGGTGGAGGCCCTTGTCTCCGAGCGTTTCTTCCTTAACTATTGTACCTTCGGCTATTCGCTGGTGTGGTGGGACTGGAAAGACTGGGAGAGACTTATCGACTGGATGGCCTTGAACGGTGTCAACCGGCCTCTGGCCATCACCGGCCAGGAAGCCGTATGGCAGAAGGTCTGGCGCGAGCTCGGAATGACCGACGAACAGATCCGCGCTTACTTTACGGCTCCGCCCTTCCTCCCATGGCAGAGGATGATGAACATAGACCGCTGGATGGGACCGCTCCCTCAGGGTTGGATCGACTCCCAGGCCAGTCTTCAGAAACGCATACTCGAACGCGAGCGTCAGCTCGGGATGAAACCGGTCCTTACGGCCTTCAGCGGCCATATCCCGGCCGATATGAATGAGCTGCTGCCCGGGGCCGACATCCGCCCCGTGAGCCTATGGGACGGCTTTGGAGATGAGTGCCGGACCTATATGCTTCATCCGGACGACCCCAACTTCGCCCGTATTCAGAAGCTCTTCCTCGAAAAGCAGACCGAGATGTTCGGTACGGACCATATCTACGGCCTGGACATCTTCAACGAGGTCGATTTCTTCGACCATGGCCCCTGGGACCCGGAGGAGCTTTCGCGAATCTCCCACCACGTCTACGAGACGCTGGCGGCTTCCGATCCCGAGGCAGTGTGGCTGCAGATGGGGTGGATGATGTACTATGACCAGGCCCACTGGACTCCCGAGATTATCAAGGCCTACCTGGGCAGCGTCCCGCAGGGCAAGGTCGTAATGCTTGACTATTTCCTCGAAAAATCGATGATATGGGATTATACGGACGGCTTCTACGGCCAGCCGTACTACCTTTGCTTCCTCGGCAATTTCGGAGGCAACACGCTGATCGAAGGCGACTTCGACGATATCGGTCCCCGTATACGCAGGACCCTCGCCGAGGGCAGCCCGACCGGACTTGGGTGTACCCTCGAAGGCCTGGGAATATCCCCGTTCCTCTACGAATACGTTCTCGATCAGGCATGGGCGTCCCCGCTCTCTGACCTGGAGTGGGCTGAAAAGCTCGCCGATCGTAGAGACGGCCGGGGAAACGCCGACGTCCGTAAGGCCTGGGACATCCTCTTACACGAGGCCTACATCACCCCGGCCGTCTCCAGTGCCGGCTCGCGCCTGTGTAACCGTCCCTCGCTCGATCCGGCCTCCAGCTTCCCGACCTGGGCATACTCGCCCTGCGATCCGGAGGTCCTCGAACGAGCTTTCTCGCTTCTGGCGGGCAGCGGCTGCGAGGGAGACGCGATAAAGTTCGACCTGGTCGCGATAGGTTCCAAGGTCCTCGAGAACCGCTTCGAGACGCTGCTGGACTCGTTCCGTCAGGCTTACAAGCGTAAGGACCTGAAGGCGATGGAGGCGATATGGGCAGAGGCCGAGGAACTGATGGATAATCTGGAGTCTCTGCTGGATTCTGATCCGCGCTTCAGGCTTCAGGAGTGGATAGACGACTCCCGCGCGATGGGTAATAACCGGGAAGAGAAAGACTATTACGAGCGTTGCGGCAGGACTCTGCTCGCTTCGTGGGGCGGGGCCGGTCAGCTTACAGACTATGCCGCCCGCCAGTGGAGCGGACTATTCGGCGGATACTACCGCGTCCGTTGGGAGATGTTCATCGAACGAGTTTTTGAGGCCGTCCGCGAAGGCAGGGCAGTCGACGAAAAGGCTTTCGCTGCAGAGTTGCGCGAGTTTGAACTGAGCTTTGGAAACTCCGTAGAGCCTCTGCCTGCTGCCCTTAAGGCCGATACTTATGAACTTTGCAGAAAACTGGCGAAATGATAGCTGAGAATCTAAAGGCGCTTAAGGCTCAGATTCCGCAGGGGGTCGAACTGGTCGCCGTTTCAAAGTTCCATCCGCTGGAAAACATAATCGAAGCCTATGAGGCCGGGCAGCGCGTATTCGGAGAGAGCCGTCCTCAGGAGCTGGCCGAAAAAGTAGGCCAGGCAGACGCTTCGAAATGCCCCGGTCTGGAGTGGCATTTCATAGGCCATCTTCAGACCAATAAATTAAAAATGGTGCTTCCGTATGTTTCTCTTGTTCAGTCTGTTGACTCGGTTCACCTTTTGCAGGAGATTCAGAAGTGGGGGAAGGCAAACGACAAGACTGTAAGCGTCCTTCTCGAGGTCCATATCGGGGCGGAAGAGACTAAGCAGGGCTTTCACGAAGAAGAGGTAATCGACCTCCTTTTCGATTCGGAAAAATACCCCAACATCCGCTTCTGCGGCCTGATGGCGATGGCCTCCCACACCGACGACGAAAGCGTCATAGACGCCGATTTCGAGAGGGTAGACGGCTTAATGGCTTATCTCGTAGATCTTTTTCCCGAACTGTCGGACTTCAACCAACTCTCTATAGGTATGTCAGACGACTGGCAAATTGCGGTCCGCCATGGCGCAACTATGGTTCGTATAGGAACAGCAATATTTGGAAGCAGAAATTAAATTAATGAATACTAGACGACTGTTATTATTATTGGCCGTTGCCGTTTTGGGCTTGAGTTCCTGTGGTCAGAAGAACTCATCGGTAATAGAATTGAAGTCCGAGGACGATCTGAGCGGCCTTACCGTAAGCTGTACAGCGGGAAACTACTATGAGCGGAAATACTCCCTGCGTCCGGACGTAAAGGTTTTCGCCACCAGTTCGGAAGCAGATGCGGTCCAGGCTGTACGTCAAGGACTTGCAGATGTGTTTGTCAGCGACGAGGTGGCCCTTTCTGAAGAGAGGCTGAAGGAACTGGGAATGAAGTGTGCGCTGCGTGGAACCGAGGCATTTGATGTCGCATTCGGCATACGTAAGGGCAACGATGCATTCAGGGCCGAGTTGAACAAGTTCATAGTCTCATCCAAGGAAGACGGGACTCTTGATGCGGTCATCACCCACTGGATTAAGGGCGGCCCTGCAGTTCCTTTCGAGGAGCCCGAGAACCTCGACAAATCCAATCCAGTCCGTTGTGCGCTATGTGTCAACATCGCTCCGGTATCCTTTGTGGGAGATGGAGGAAGATGGGATGGAATGGATCCCGAAATTGTAAGGCGATTTGCAGCTTCGATAGGGCGTCCGGTAGAATTCATCTACCAGGATGTAGGCTCTGCCAATATTTCCCTGCAGGCGGGAATGGTCGATATTATGGCCGCGTGTCTGTACGCTACTGAAGAGCGCAAAAAATCCATAGACTTTTCAGACAATTATTATCTCTGCCATCCGGGCTTCTTCATAAAAGATGCTGCAGCGGCGGTGAGAATGACCGTTTGGGACAGACTCAAGATGAGCCTTGTAACCGAACAGCGCTGGAAACTTATTACTGGCGGTCTGGTTAAGACGCTGGTTATCACTCTTTTCTCCATCCTTCTCGGAACTGTCCTTGGAGTCGGCGTGTGCGCGATGAAGCGCAGCCGCCGCAGATGGGTTCGCTCCCTGATCAAGGGGTACGGGGCTTTCATACAGGGTACTCCGGTCCTTGTAGTGCTGCTGATTATGTTCTACGTAATCTTCGCCCACTCAGGACTCAGCGGTACTGTAGTCGCCATCTTTACCTTCGCTCTCTTCTTCGCGTGGTCTTCGGGAAACATCTTCGACAACTCTATCTCTTATGTCCCGAAAGGCCAGACTGAAGCTGGTCTCAGCCTGGGTTTCACACCCTTCAAAACTTTTACCGGCATCGTGTTTCCTCAGGCTCTCAAGAGGGGACTTCCTATGTATGCGGGAGAGTGTGTGTCCCTGCTTAAGAGTACTTCAATAGTGGGATATATCGCTATAGTAGACCTTACGCGTGCGAGCGATCTTATAAGGAGCCGCACATTCGATGCGTTTATCCCTCTGCTCATCATTACGATTACATATTTTGTGTTGGCCTGGATTATCAGGTCCCTGCTCAACCTCCTCCTAATAAAGAAGTAATATGATTAGTATCAAGCATTTAAGCAAATCCTTCAAGAATCCGGACGGCAGCGTTATCACCGTCCTCAAGGATGTTAACTGCGATATAGAAAAGGGAGAGGTCATCAGCATCATCGGCCCATCAGGTTGCGGTAAAAGTACCTTCCTCAGGGCAATCAATATGCTCGAGCCTCCTACCGGGGGAGAAATATGGGTAGACGGACAGAACATAATGACTAAAGGCTATCCGCTTGATCAGCTGCGCCGCAAGGTGGGGATGGTCTTCCAGAGCTTCAACCTCTTCAGCCATCTGACCGTACTTGAAAACGTCACATTTGCGCCCGTGCGTCTTCGCGGACTCTCCGAAGACGAGGCTAAGGAGGTGGCGATGGAACTGCTCAAAAAGGTAGGCATGTCCCAGAAAGCGGGCGTCTACCCGGACTCCCTGTCCGGCGGGCAGAAGCAGCGCGTCGCGATCGCCCGGGCCCTGGCCATGGACCCGGAGGTAATTCTGTTCGACGAGCCTACCTCGGCCCTGGATCCTACGATGGTGGGCGAGGTCCTCAGCGTCATCCGCCAACTGG
>JAEESD010000126.1 GCA_016286145.1 Bacteroidales bacterium
TATCTCGTTCCTCTGACTAAGCAGATCCTCGTTCAGGAAGACGACTATGTCAAAGCCGGTACTCCGCTCTCAGACGGCGGTGTCTCGCCCAGCGACATCCTCCGCATCCTCGGACCTGTCAAGGCTCAGGAATACATCGTCAACGAGGTCCAGGCCGTTTATCGCCTCCAGGGTGTTAAGATCAACGACAAACACTTCGAGATCATCGTCCGTCAGATGATGCGCAAGGTCCAGATCACCAATCCCGGTGATACCGAATTCCTCGACGAGGAGCTCGTGGACAAGATGCGCTTCATGGATGTCAACGACGCTATCTACGGCAAGTTCGTCATCGAGAACCCTGGCGATTCGGAGAAGTACACCGAAGGTCAGATAATCGGAGCACGTGAGCTCCGCAGCGAGAATGATTCCCTCCAGAGGCAGGGTCTCAAGGTGATGGCCGCGCGCGACGCAAGGCCCGCAACCGCCACCCTTATCCTCCAGGGTATCACCCGTGCGGCTCTCCGTACAAACAGCTTCATCTCCGCAGCTTCCTTCCAGGAGACTACCAAGGTGCTCAGCGAAGCCGCCATCCGCGGTCGCGTAGACCACCTCGAGGGTCTGAAGGAGAACGTCATCTGCGGTCACCTCATCCCGGCAGGTACCGGTCTTAAGGACTACCAGGATATCGTGGTCGGCAGAAGCGACGAAGCTGTCGATGAACTCAACGAACTTTAAACTTAGAAGTTCATAACCCAAGTGCGGTCTCCCTGCCGTTTTTGCGCAGGAAGACCGCATTTTTATACCCTTTTTGCGGTCTCCCTGCAATATTTCAGCAAGGAGACCGCATTCGGGTCTAAATTACGGTCATTTTTTATTATCTTCGTGGAGATATGACAATCAGTGGAAAAGAGCTTGCGGACAGCATCATAGCCCGCATCGCCGAGGAAGTAAAAGACTTTCCGGAAAAGTATGGCAGAGTTCCTGCGCTTGCAGTTATTCTCGTAGGAGAAGATCCCGCCAGCCAGGTATATGTAAGGAACAAGCATAGAGCCTGCGAGAGAGCTGGATTCAGAAGCATAGAGTGTAAACTCCCTGCAGAGACTTCTGAGGATGAGCTTCTCGCCCGCATCGACGAGCTCAATGCAGATCCTACAGTAGACGGAATTCTCGTTCAACTTCCTTTGCCTAAACATCTTAGCGAAACGAAGATTACCGGCTCTATCCTTCCGGAAAAGGACGTAGACGGCTTCCACCCGGCGAACGTAGCTAAACTCTGGCTGGGCCGTAACAACGCAGAGATCGAGCGCGAAGCGGCGGTAGCCTGTACCCCGCGCGGTATTATGAGAATCCTCGAGGCGGCAGGAGTGGATCCCGCAGGAAAGAGGGCCGTAGTCATAGGCCGTAGCAATATCGTAGGCCTGCCGATCGCGAAGCTGCTGCTCAATGCGAATGCGACGGTAACTATCTGCCACTCCCGTACTCAGAATATTGCCGAAGTGACCCGTCAGGCGGAGATCCTGGTCGCCGCGATAGGCCGTCCGAAGTTCGTCGGGGCCGAGATGGTCGCACAGGGCGCGGCGGTGATCGACGTAGGCATTAACCGTGGGGAGGACGGCAAGCTCTGCGGCGACGTGGACTTCGAGGCGGTTGCCCCGAAGGCTTCGGTTATCACTCCCGTTCCCGGCGGGGTGGGCCCGATGACTATCTGCTCGCTGCTTGAAAACACATTGGATTGCTTCTTAAGAAAGTTCTGAATATGAAAGTTTTACGACTTACAAATACAATGACCCACCAGAAGGAGGTCTTCAAGCCGATTAATCCCGGGCGCGCAGGAATGTATGTCTGCGGCCCGACCGTCTATGGAGACGCCCATCTGGGCCACGCCCGTCCGGGCGTTACCTTCGATGTCCTGGCAAAACTCCTCAAACACCTCGGCTACAAGGTGCGCTATGTCCGCAACATTACGGACGTAGGCCATCTGGAACACGACGCCGACGAGGGAGAGGACAAGATCGCGAAGAAGGCGCGGCTCGAGCAGCTCGAGCCGATGGAGGTCGTCCAGACCTACACGCTTCGTTACCACGAAGCGATGCGCCTTCTCAACGTTGCACCCCCCTCGATCGAACCCCGCGCCAGCGGCCACGTAATCGAGCAGATAGAGGCCGTGAAGAAGATCCTGGACGCCGGCTATGCGTATGTAAGCAATGGCAGCGTCTACTTCGATGTACAGAAAAACAATAAGGACCATCACTACGGCATCCTCAGCGGCCGCAATCTCGACGACACCCTCGAAGGGACGCGCGAGCTCGACGGTCAGGGCGACAAGCGCGCCCCGTACGATTTCGCCCTCTGGAAGAAGGCCGAGCCGGAGCATATTATGCACTGGCCCTCGCCGTGGAGCGAAGGCTTCCCCGGCTGGCACCTCGAGTGTTCGGTGATGGGCGAAAAATACCTCGGCGAGGAGTTCGATATCCACGGCGGCGGGATGGACCTGATGTTCCCGCACCACGAATGCGAAATCGCGCAAAACGTGGCCTCCCGCGGAACGCAGGGCGTCCATTACTGGGTCCACAACAATATGATTACGATCAACGGCCAGAAGATGGGTAAGTCGCTCGGCAACTTCATCACGCTCCCCGAAATGTTCGCGGGAACTCACCCGAAGCTCGAGCAGGCTTACGCGCCCATGACCGTACGCTTCTTCATCCTCCAGGCCCACTACCGCGGAACCCTGGACTTCTCCAACGAAGCCCTGCAGGCCGCGGAGAAGGGACTCGCCCGACTGATGCAGGCCGCCCGCGATCTGTATGCCATGGCCGGCCGCAAGGCCCCTTCCTGGCAGTACGGCGAAGAAGCCTTCGGCGTGGCCCCCGACTCCTGCCCGGCTACTTCTCCCGAGGTCAAGGCCGTCTGGGAGGGCGTCTACGATACGCTTTGCGACGATATGAACACCCCCGGAACGGTTTCGCAGCTGTTCGAGGCAGTAAGGCTGATCAATTCCGCAAAGGCGGGTTCGATTAAACTCAGCGAAGGCGACATCCAGACTCTCGTTCAGATTTTCGACGATGTAGTGTTCGGAGTTCTCGGTCTTCGCGACGACGAAAGTGCCGGCGCGGGCGGAAAGGTCATCGAAGGCCTGATGGATATGGTCCTCGAGGAAAGGGCAAAGGCTAAGGCCGCTAAGGACTGGGCTACCTCCGACCACATCCGCGACTCGCTCGCAGCCCTCGGAATCAAGGTCAAGGACACTAAGGACGGTGTCGAATGGAGCCTGTAATGAAACTCGTAAGCTGGAATGTAAACGGCCTTCGCGCAGTAGCGGGCAAGGGATTCGCGGATATCTTCGCGGAGCTTGACGCCGACTGCGTGTGTCTTCAGGAGACTAAACTTAAGGCCGGCCAGATAGATCTCGAGTTCCTGGGATACGAGTCGTACTGGAATTATGCCGACAAGCCCGGATACTCTGGAACCGTTATCTATACTCGCATTCATCCGCTGAGCGTGTCTTACGGCATTGGAGTGGATGTGCATGACCACGAAGGCCGAGTAGTGACCCTCGAATTCCCCGAATTCTACCTGGTCAATGTCTACGTTCCGAACTCTCAGGACGGACTCCGTCGTCTGGACTACCGCATGCAGTGGGAAGATGCCTTCAGGGCATATCTTCATAGTCTTCCAAAGCCGGTTGTGGTCTGCGGTGATATGAATGTTGCCCACGAAGAGATAGACCTTAAAAACCCTGCGACCAACCATATGAATCCCGGTTTCACGGACGAGGAGCGCGCGAAGATGACCGAGCTGCTCGGAAGCGGATTCGTAGATAGCTGGCGCTTCCAGCATCCGACCGAAGAGAAGTACAGTTGGTGGTCTTACAGGATGGCAGCCCGCGAGAGGAACGTAGGGTGGAGAATCGATTACTTCCTGGTAAGCGAAGCTCTTCGCGGGCGCATAGTCTCCACTGATATCCATAATGAAATATTCGGTTCGGACCACTGTCCGGTCGAACTCGTGCTCAGCATATGATAGAATACATCTCCAGCGCCCAGAATCCCAAGATCAAGAAACTTCTTGCCCTCCAGCAGAAGTCTTCGGAGCGTCGCTCGGAGGGGCTTTTCGTTGTAGAAGGCCGCCGGGAACTGGAACATTGTATCGAAGTTGGATACGAGGTGGATTCGGTATTTTATTGCCCGGATATTATAGGACGCAGCGCTGACCCAGCAGTTGATTTCCCCAAGGGAGCAAAACTTTTTGAGGTATCCGCTTTCGTCTACGACAAGATTGCCTATAGGGCTGGAACTGAAGGAGTTATCGCGGAGGTACGGACCCGCAGCCTGGGACTGGCGGACCTGAAACTCGGCAAGAATCCCCTTGTTATCGTCCTTGAAAGCGTCGAGAAGCCCGGCAACCTGGGCGCCGTTCTTCGCAGCGCTGATGCCGGAGGGGCCGACGCTGTGATAGTCTGCGACCCGCTGACAGACCTCTACAACCCCAATCTTATCCGCAGCTCGATCGGGGCCATCTTCACCGTCCCCTGCGTAGCCTGCAGCTCAGCCGAATGCATCGATTTCCTGAAGGCCCGCGGAATCAAGATCTTCACCGCCCAGCTTCAGGACTCTAAGCTCTACTACGACACCGATT
>JAEESD010000127.1 GCA_016286145.1 Bacteroidales bacterium
AGCTGACATTCAAAACCAAAAAATGTGATCCATCGGGGGCCGAGGCAACAGATGCGGCGTCGTAAGGGTTGCAGCCGGGGATTCCGAAGGTGAAGACCTTCGCACCGAGCATATCCTGCGGCTTGTCCATATAGACATCCATCAGGTAGCTGGCCGTAGGCTCCCAGGTCTGGCGGGTCATCAGGTCCACTCCCTGGCTCATTCCGGTAATCGCAGCTCCGCCGGCGCTTCCGATGACTCGGCCGTCGTTGTTGTTGAGCCTGATCTGGAACAGGTAGATGAAGGTAGACGGGTCGAGTTCGCCCTCGATTCTAAGGATATACTTGCCGTCGATAAACTCGTAGTCGTCGAGGTTGTCGGTGATGACCTGGTTCTGGTTGAAGAGCGAGAACAGGTCGTCGGGGGTAAGGTTGACCGGCTCGATAAACTCGCTGGGGGCCTTGGTCTGGCCGGCGAGTTTCTGGGCTACCGTAAGGATCTGGGTCGAGGCCTTGAGGCCGTTGGCGAGCTTACGGGTGTAGCTGTGGACGTGGCCCAGGTCGCCGTCCTGCTGGAAGAGCAGGGCCTCGGAGTCGTTGTTGTGGAACAGGAGGTCGTGGGTTCCTACGAAGATCTCGAGCTGGGTCTCGTCGGCCACGAAATTGTGGACGAAGTGGGAGACCGGATCGCCTTCCGGACCGTGGGTAAAGACGTGCATACGGAGGCTGGCCGGCGGGTTATAGCCTACGGGGCCGAGGGCCGAGACGTTCCAGTTGAACTGCCAGTTGACTGCCCAGTTCAGCTGCCACATCACGTCTACGTTCACCTTCGGGGCGAGGGCGACCCTTGCGCGAATGGCCTTCCTGAGATGGAGGATGGGCTCAATCGTACAGCCGGCCACTGCGATAGTCGCAGCGACGATCAGGATTCGTATGAGCCTCTTTCCTATCATTTGTTCTTTTTTCTGTTGCGGTTGAAAAGGTCAACCCCAATGCTTATCTGCAGTCTGGTAGGTCCCAGCCACAACCAGCGCTTGCTGCGGGGCTTGAAGGCTTCCGGGTCTCCTACGTAGTCGTAGTAGTACCACTTAGTTGCATCGTTACCCCAAGTGTATGAGTCGAAGCGCGAGTAAAACACTCCCAGCGCCAGGCCCATATCTATATAGATGCGTCCAAAGGTCCATTTGTGGCCTCCGAGCACCGAAATTCCCAATCCTTCGCCTTCCCAGCCCTTCTTGTCCCAGCCCACTCCGAACTGTGCTGCGTTGGCGCTTCCGCCCACATACCAGCCGTTGAAGCGGTACTCCTCGGGCTTGAAGTAGTAGCGGCCCCAGAGCGTGATATTATGGACCTGGAAGTAGCGGTGTTCGTCCGCATGTTTCCAGTTCGGCCACTCTACGTCTGCTCCTACCGTTACATGACCCCCGACGGGGTAGTATTCCAGGCTCACGGAAGGGATCGACGTAAACCCGTAACCGGGGATGTAGGTCGCGTCATAAATGAGGTTGGTGCTCAGGCCTATGACCGGCCAGAACGGCAGCGCCTCGCCTTCCGAGCTTTCTGCTCCCTCGCCCTCTTCGCCGCTCTCAGCCAGCTTCAGGACATGTTCATGGTCCACCGGAATGGTCTCGGTCAGAACGCTGTCCAGCTTCTCTACCTCCTTATCGTCGTCGTAGACATCGAGCGCGTCGGAGTCCGGGGTCGTCTCGATCTTCGGCGCGGGCTGGCAGACCTGTTCATGGTCAATCTCCGAATGGCGCAGAATGCTGTCTACCTTCGGCAGCGACCACTGCTCCTGCTCCGGGGCTTTAGCGGCCTCCCGCTTGGTCTCTTTCGCCTGCTCGGGCGCGGTCTCTTTCGCCTGCTCGGGCGCGGTTTCAGCCTGCTCTGGGGCCGTTTCCTCCGGTGCGGGACTGACCACGACTCCGGGCTCCGGGACCTCGTCCGTGAGGACTACCTCCTCCACGATCGGAACCTCATGGGCCACGGTCGCGGTATCAACCGGCGCCACCGTGGGCTCTTCGGGGACAACGTCTACTACCGCCCCGTCAATCGCGACAACCACGTTCGTGACGTGAATGTCCACGGCCAGCGAACGCAGGTAGCGGTAGTGGTTCCTGAGGAGCCAGCGGTAGACATCTCCCTCCTTGCGGGTCTTGCCCAGCCGGCCATGTTCCATCCTCCATTTCTTCGTGTCCCAGCCCACCTTCGGGTCGTCCAGCAGCTTCAGAATCCGCTCGCGCGCGGTCTCGGAGACATTCTCGTCCTGCTCCACCCGTTCGCGCAGCAGAGCCCAGGCTTCGCCTCCCGGCTTCACGGTCACGGCCACTTCTCCGCCCGCCAGCCCCAGCTCGCTCTTCACCACCCGTTCGAATTCGCGGGCACGTCTGCGGCTCAGCATCTGGTTGTGTTCGTAGACTCCTTCGGGAGACGCGTATGCGGTCACGACAACTGAGTCAATGTGTTCAAAACCAATCTCTTCCAGCAGCTGGCGTATTCTCTTGGCGGCATCCTCATTGTCGAGGTAGGAGGCCTCATAGCGGTATTTGTTCCAGCGGAAGTAGACCTCGCCTTTGTGGAGATTCTCCTGGGGAGTCCACATCCCGCCGAGCGTCATCGTGTATTCTGATTCAGGAGCTGAGACGGCATTGTCATCCCCGACCTGATCGGGGATCCATACGGGGGCGTATGTGGGCGTAAACTGAACGCTCACAGGCACTCCCGTAGCCCCACTTGCAGGGTTACCGGCAGTCAGGAGAAATGATATGACGCTCTCCAAAATCATTGCTTCTTTTATAGGGGCTTCCCCCTCAGCCTACTAAGTTATGAAATTTATTTCATAAAGTATTGCACCACACCCTCGCGCCTCAATTTTTTTCTCCCCCTTTAGTGGGGGGTCTTAGTAGTGGAGCGCAAAGTTAAGCTATACATATAGTAATTATATATCGATATGCCAAAAATTTATGGCAAAAAGTCGCTTTATGGTTGGATGGGTTGTTTTTAGTTCGTATAATTGATGACGAAAGAAGATATTTTATTGCAATGGAGACCCTCAACGTAGCACAAGAGTTAGAACGCATCAGCACCATCCTTAAAAGGGATGATATTATGGTGGTCCGCAAACGCAGTGGTCTGAAGCTCGTAAATGTGGACATAGCTTCGCAGGATATCGTACTTACAATCTGTCATCAGGGGACAGCCAAAGTCCTGTACGATATGCGTGAAATCTCCTTTCAGAAAAACTCTATGTCTATCATTATGCCGGGCCATATCATCAAATATCTGGAGTATTCCCCGGACCTTGTTATTACTCGCGTGTTTATCTCACACGAACTCTTCCCTGAGCTCAAGGCCCATCTCTTAAGCCACGGTTACGACAAATTCTATCTCAATCCGCTCTGTACTTTGGATGATGTCCAGATGGAGCGCCTGTTGAAGATAGTAGATCTTCTTGCCCACATAGCAGACCACGACATACGCGACCTTCAGCTTCGCAGACATTTGCTGATCGCGCAGTTGTCGGTAGGATATGAATTCGTGAATTACTATCGTCGTGAGCAGGACAAAGGAATTGTTCTCACACACTCCTCCCAACTCTACAACGATTTCTGCAATCTAGTCGCGGAACACTACCTGGAGTCCCGCGAGGTAAAGTACTATGCTAAACTTCTCCATCTTTCGCCTAAACACTTCTCGAAACTTATTACCAGGGAGACCGGCGGAAAATCCCCCGCGGACTGCATTGAAAACTTCATAGTAGCGCATGCCAAGCGCCTCATCGACATCAAACCCGAGTGTTCTCTCGGCGAGATCTCCTATATGCTCGGCTTTTCGGAACCTTCCTCCTTCTACCGCTACTTCAAGCGCGTCACCGGAATGACCGCCAAGCAGTACCGTCACCTCTCCCGCCCCTAGGGGCTATTCATACGGGGGAAGCGTCCTTCCCCCTCAAGCCCTCCTCCAGGCATTTCAGACCCAACTGAAATGCCTTTTGTTTATGTAATTGGTATTGTTTTATCAAAAAATAAAAATATCTTTGCGGTAACATATAGTTGATAACTCGCTTAGGCGGGACGTAAAGATCACTCAGGCATTTCAGACCCAACTGAAATGCCTTTTGACGTCTTAAAAGGGACCAATGGAGTACAGCTACGCCACCCTCAATATCTCCAAATACTTTACGATCAACTATATGAAGAAGATAATTAGAGCAATGGTATGCTTCGACTTAGAGTTGGAAGCTCCAAAACTTGTCTTAGTGAAAGCGCATAAGCGCATTTTGCAAGGCAAGGTTGTGAAAGTCCGCTCACATTACCGCCGCGTTTGGGTGCGCGAATAATGCAAGAGCGACAGTTCCAGTAGGAACTTCTACACGACCGTTGGTCCCGGGGAGAGCTTCGGCTCTCCCTTTTTTCCCTTTTTCTTTCACCTTTTACGCCTCGGTGTGTGAAACCGCCTAAATCACACACCAACCCCTTTAAAATCACCCCTTGGTGTGTAAATTGCCCCGAATCACACACCAACTCATCGAACATTAAGTGCACAACCCTCGATCGCGCTGCGCCGAGCTCGAGGGAGCGGCTCAGCTTGCGCGAT
>JAEESD010000128.1 GCA_016286145.1 Bacteroidales bacterium
ATCGCCGGCTCTATCCTAAATACCTTCCACTATCCTTTATAAGGCCTTCGATCTGCACCCGCAGTTCGGAGGCTTTTTCAGAGTTCAGCACCGAGAGCGGGAGGTGGAAGCGGAAGCGCCAGTGGTGGTTCGGATCCGCAGGCTGGTTGATTCGCTCGTTCTCGAAGTCGGGACGGCGCAGGTTGGCGTCAAGCCCCACCCAGTCCTGGAGCGGGAAGATAGCCAGCATGCAGGCGGAGCTCAGGTGATCCCAGAGGATCTTCCTAAGGTCCCACGGCGCGAGGTCGCCCTTGCCGGCCTCGGCGTTCTGCATACGCAGGGTGGACATATCGTGGCTGGAGGTGGCGCAGACGCTGAGGTAGGGCCAGGGGCGACCCTTGTCCATCTGAGCCATTTCGAGCGAAAGGATCTTCCAGTGGTCCATAACGCCGGGGACGCAGTCCGGGACCATTCCCAGGTCCTCGCCGCAGGCAAGCATACCGCTTGCGCTGAGCAGCTCGGGCAGCTTGCGCTCAGCGTTGCGCCTCCAGAACTCGTCGTGTCTATGGTAGAAGAAGTCTACATAGAGCTTATCGAAGCGCTCCTTCTCGGGCTCGCTGAGTTTACTGGTATCGGGGGTGATAAGCGGCTGATAGCAGTCGGGGTGGCGCGGGTCCGGATGGAACAGGCCCTCGCGCGGCAGGCGCATAAAGTAAATCTCTTCGGCGCTGTAGGGCATAGCCGGGTTGAAGTGGCCCATAAGGCCGCTCTTGAACTCGGTAGGGATCTCCCAGATGCGGAAGAATCCAAGGATGTGATCGATTCTGAATGCGTCGAAGTACTGGCTCATCTTGCGAAGGCGGCTCTTCCACCACGCAAAATCGTCCTTAGCCATCTCTTCCCAGTTGTAGGTAGGGAAGCCCCAGTTCTGACCGTCGGTCGAGAAGAAATCCGGCGGGGCGCCGGCGCTCGAATCGAGGTTGAAGAGCTGAGGGTGGAAGTATGCGTCGGCACTGTCGCCGGACACGCCTATCGGCAGGTCGCCCTTGAGCGAGATGCCCTTCGAGCGGGCGTAGGCGACCTCTTCGCTGAGCTGCTTGTCCAGATGGTACTGGATCCAGCGGTGATACTCGGGCTCGCACTTATCGCGCTTCGCGCAGAACTCTACATATTCATCGAGCCAGTAAGCGTTCTCCTTGCAGAACTTCTTGAAGGCTGCCGAGGCCAGGTCCTTCTCGCCGCGGGCTTCGAAGGCCTTGCGAACGAGCTTCATCTTGGATTTGAACACCCGCGGATAATCTATCTCGGGGAGGTCGTTAAGGGCCTTCTGCTCCTTCTTGAATGCGGAGTCCTCTTTAATCCCCAGATCCTGCAGATGTATATACAGAGGATGCAGACCGAAGCTGCTTACAGGGCTATACGGATAGGAGTCCTTCCACTCGCCCTTGCGGGTAGTATCGTTGATCGGCAGCAACTGGATGATACACTGACCGGTTGAGACAGCGAAATCTACCAGCTCGCGCAGGTCGCGAAAGTCGCCGATGCCAAAGTCTCTTTCCGAACGGAGCGAGAACACGGGCACGGCGATGCCCGCTCCCCTGAATCCGGGCCTGTCGAACTTCTCCGCGATGTGTTTGCGCGGGAACGGGCAGCCCTGGATAGGGCAGTCGATCCACGAGTCGCGTATCTCCTTTGAAAGAGAAGCGGTGTGGTCCGTCCACTCGAGGCGGGTAATCAGCCCGTCCTGCATAAGGACATAGCCGTAGCTCTTGAGCGCTGCGGCGCTGACTTTATCTACCGTTACCGTCCATACATCACCCTCAGTCCAGGACATCGGGTATTTCTTATCTTCAAGAACCAGCGCCAGGCTCTCTCCCCAGCGGGTATGGTATTCAATAGAGAAGTTTACTTTCATTATTCAGGTTTATATTGCAATATCATAAAACTCTTTTCATCCATATTCATTGCCTGCGGGTAGATCATCTCGCCGGTAAGTACATCGTACCAGACGCCGTCTTCCATCTGCGAGGTAATCTCCTTATAGTCTGCCCAGGGAATTTCCACTCCCTCCGAGCCATTATTGAAATAGACGAAAACAACGTCTGAGAAGTCCGGCAGATACCTAAAATAGGCGTAGGTGTTGTCTCTGCGCAGGAAGTGCGTCATATGGCCTTCCTGAACAGCTCTCGATGTCTTTCTCCAATTGAACAGCGTCTTGAAATAATCGTGCATGTCGGTCATAGTGGCATCGGCCTCCCAATCGAGCGGGAAGTCAATGCGCAGTCCGCCATGGCCCTGGGAAAGGTCCTTGCTGACGGAGCCGAGCTCGTCGGCATAGAGCACCTGCGGGATACCGCGAAGGGTCGCCAGGAGCGCGAAGGCCGCCTTCACCCTGTACTCGTCCCTGCCCATGCAGTCGGCGATGCGCTCCTGGTCGTGGTTGCCGGGGAAGATGAGCTTATTTGAAGGGTCGGCATAGAACTGATCGTTGGCGACGCTGTCGTAGACGCGGACCATTCCTTCGTCCCAGTTGACCTTGCCGTTGTAATTCAGGGCCTGGATCATCGCGGTCTGAAGCGGGAAGTCCATAATCGCGGGGAGGTTCGAATCGAACCCGTCGCGATTGAGCGCGCCGCTCTGCCAGTAGGCGAGCTGCGGGACGTTGTTCGTCCAGACTTCGCCGACTATGTTAAGATTCGGATATTCGGCCCGGACAGCGGCGCACCACTCGCTCATCGGGTATTTCTCGTTATATGGGTAGGTATCGACGCGAAGGCCGTCGAGGTTGGCCCACTCTATCCACCATATCGCCCACTGCTGAAAATAGCGCAGCAGGAACGGATTGTCGAGGTTCATATCGACCATCGCCCGGTCGAACCAGCCGCCCTCCATATTCTGACGGTCGATTTCGGCAGCGTAGGGGTCGTTCTGGACCGAGAAGCTGCAGTTGGAATGGGTATATTCCGGCCACTGATGGACCCAGTCCTGGAACGGCAGGTCCTTCATCCACCAGTGGGTGTCGCCGCAATGGTTGGTGACGATGTCCATCAGGACCTTGATGCCGTGGGAGTGGGCGTCCTCGACCATGGCACGGTAGTCTTCGTTCGTGCCGAAGCGGCTGTCAATCTTGTAATAGTTGGTGCAGGCGTAGCCATGGTAGCTCTCGCGCCCGACGTTATCCTCCAGAAGGGGCGTGTTCCAGAGGGCCGTGACCCCGAGGTCCTGCAGGTATCCGAGCTGACTGCGGATTCCGGCGATATCGCCCCCATGGCGGCCGTAGAACTCGTCCGGGGCCGCCTTTTCGAAGGTGTCGTCGGTCGAATCGTTAGCCGGGTCGCCGTTGACGAAGCGGTCGGGCATTATCAGGTACATAAGGTCGGCGCTGGAAAAGCTCCTGCGGGCGGCGGATCCCGGGCATCGGGCCCCGATCTCATAGGGCACGCTGAACGTTTCCTCCCCGTTCGAGAAGCAGAGGCTGTAAGTCCCCGGGCGGGCGGCCTTATCGATCTGGACGTCGATGAAAAGGTAGTTCGGGCTCTCGACTTCATGGGCCACGGTCGCCTTGACTCCCCTCCCGCCTTCGATCCAGACGTCGAAGTCGCGGATTCCCTCGCCCTGGACCATCAGCTGCAGGGGCGTTTTCATCCCGACCCACCAGCAGAGCGGCTCAATGTGGGCGATGCGGTCTGCCCCGGTCTTAAGCGACCAGTTCCACGGCGCCTGCAGCTCCACGCTCACGGTCACCGCGTCTCCGCCCTTCGTGCGCTTGAACACGAGGGTAGTCGAATCGCTGGGGACAAGCTCGAACGCGGCATCGCTATCCAGCGCAGGGTGAGCATGTTTAAACTCGGTCAGGTACTTGTAGAACTCCGTCCACTCGTTGTCTTCCCATTTCGGGGCGATGTCTTTCTCGAAGAAAGCGAAGCGGCGGTCGTAACCCACTTCCTGGCCCGTGTAGATAAGCGGCTGGGAGTTGGGTAGAGTCCAGCAGAGAATGCTCATCGCCTTTACGGCGTCTCCCATCCTTTCGAACTCGGTTCCGGACCAGCTGTTTTCGTCGTGGTTGGAGGTAAAGGTCATTCGGTTGCCGTCCGAACTGATGTAGTATTTTTCTATCTCGGCAATAAGGTCTTCCTTGGTTTTTTTGCCCTGGGCGATGCCGTTGAGAAGGTGATGGAGCCTCCATCCGTAGAGGGAGTTGAATCCGGCTCCGTACATCCATTCGTCTTCAGATTCCGCCAACATATAGATGGGCTTTCCGGCAATCGTGCGCAGCGAGTCTATGCTCGGCTTCCAGAACTCGGCCGGGACCTGGCCGGCAACATCGCAGCGGAAGCCGTCTATTCCGCGGTCCATCCAGAATTTCATAGCCTCGAACATCGCTTTGTGGACGCCGGGCGTATTGTAGTTCAGCTTTGCGATATCGGTCCAGTCATATTCGACGATGGTGTGGCCCAGAGAATCGCGGTAGTACCAGTCGGGATCCTGCTCGGTAACCCACGGGTGATCGGGCGAATTAGGGTTGGCGACCCAGTCGAGAGTTAC
>JAEESD010000129.1 GCA_016286145.1 Bacteroidales bacterium
GGTCAAACGGATCCGTCGTCTCCTTCAATCTAGTAGCGAGGGCCGCTACGAGAACTGCAAGGGGTATGACTTTGAATATAGCGCACCACGGTTCGGGTATGAACAGCCGACACACCATGTACCACATCGCAGAAGCGATGCACATGACAGCTACATTACGGGTCTCAGCAAATAATTTCATCTACTAGAAAACTAAAATAAATACTAACGCGGCAAGTGCTGCGCCCGCGAGGGGCCCCACAACCGGTATCCAGGCGTATTCCCAATCGCTGCCTTTCTTACCCTTTACGGGCAGCACGGCGTGCGCGATACGCGGGGCAAGGTCGCGGGCTGCGTTCATCGCGTATCCGGTAGTAGCGCCGAGCGACATACCTATCGAGACGATGATCATAGTGACCGGCCATGCACTCACTCCTCCGGGCACGGGAATCTTATAGGTTCCGACACAGAAGATAAGGAATACGAGTACGAAGGTAGCAATAATTTCGCTGAAAAGGTTGCTCCACTTGTTTCTAATTGCAGGAGCGGTGCAAAAACAGCCAAGCACGGCGGCCGGATCATCGGCTGTAGCGTCGAAATGATCCTTATAGAAAAGCCACACGAGGCAAGCTCCGCAGAAACCTCCCAGCATCTGGGCGATAACGTAAGGAACAAAGCTGCTCCAGGCGAACTGGCCTGCCAGGGCAAGACCCAGGCTCACGGCCGGATTCAGGTGCGCGCCGGAATCGTGGGCCACGAATACGCCGCACATTACGGCAAGACCCCAACCGAAAGCGATGACGACCCAACCGGCACCTTTGGCTTTACAACCTTTGAGAGTAGTAGCGGCGCAAACGCCATCGCCCATCAGGACGAGAATGAGAGTTCCTAAGAACTCGAGTACACAATTATGCCACATAGTCTATTGCTTAGATAATGAACGTTTTACTGCATCTGCCCAACCGTCGCGAAGTTCCCTGACCTTATCCTCCGGCAGTTCGGGTTTAAAGGTTTTATCGATTTCCCACTGGGCCTTGATCTCGTCTATGCTGCTCCAGAATCCGGTAGCGAGGCCGGCGAGGTAGGCAGCGCCCTTGGCGGTAGTCTCTACGCAGGTCGGACGGACGACGTCTGTCTGGAGGATGTCGGCCTGGAACTGCATCAGGAAGTTGTTGCGCGACGCTCCGCCGTCGACCTTGAGGTCGCCGAGGCTGACGGAAGCGTCAGAGCGCATCGCGCCGACGATGTCCATCGTCTGGAACGCGATGCCCTCGAGCGCCGCGCGTACGATGTGTCCTACCTCGGTTCCGCGGGTAATTCCGGTGATCGTACCCTTGGCGAACGGATCCCAATGGGGGGCTCCGAGGCCGGTGAGGGCAGGGACGAAGTAGACGCCGGCATTGTCCGGGACGCTGGTTGCAAGGGCCTCGGAATCGGCGCTGGAGCCGATTACCTTAAGCCCGTCGCGCAGCCACTGGACTACGCTGCCGCCCACGAATATCGAGCCCTCGAGCGCGTAATTAACCGTGTCGCCGATCTTCCAGGCGATAGTGGTGAGGAGGTTATTCTTCGAGGTGATGGCCTGCTCGCCCGTGTTCATAAGCAGGAAGCAGCCGGTGCCATAGGTATTCTTCACATCGCCCGGCCGTGTACACATCTGGCCGAAGAGAGCGGCCTGCTGGTCGCCGGCTATACCGGCGATCGGGACGTCGAACGAGAAAATGCGGGCGTGGGTATACCCATAAACTTCGCTCGAACTCTTGACCTCCGGGAGCATCGAGCGCGGGATGTCGAGCAGCGCGAGCATATCGTCGTCCCATTCGAGGGTGTGGATGTTGAAAAGGAGGGTCCTGCTCGCGTTCGAGACGTCCGTTACGTGGTGACGGCCGCCCGTGAGATTCCAGACGAGCCAGGAGTCCACGGTCCCAAAGCGGAGCTTGCCGGCGTTGGCCTTTTCGCGCGCGCCGGGGACGTTTTCGAGGATCCAGCGGACCTTGGTTCCGCTGAAGTACGGGTCGAGGATGAGGCCGGTCTTGCTGCGGATAATCTCAGTAAGGCCGCGGGCGCGGAGCTCGTCGCAGAATTCGGCGGTACGGCGGTCCTGCCAGACGATGGCGTTGTAGACAGGCTCACCCGTCTCGGCGTCCCAGACGATGGTGGTTTCGCGCTGGTTCGTGATTCCGATGGCGACTATGTCGCTGCCCTTGGCGTTGACGTTGGTAAGGGCTTCGGTCATGGTCGTAGCCTGCGAGGCCCAGATTTCCTGAGGGTTGTGCTCCACCCAACCCGGTTTAGGGAAGATCTGAGTAAACTCTTTCTGGGCCACTGAGCGGATGTTTCCGTCGTGGTCGAAGAGAATTGTGCGGGAACTGGTCGTTCCCTGGTCGATAGCTAGTACGTATTTCATATGTTCTTGTTGTAGATGTCTTTTATGATAAGGCCTGCGAGCGTCATTCCGAAAATAGCTGTTACAGGGGCGGTAGTTCCGTTAGTGACGGCTTTTTTCGACTCCATCGGGTTGTCTTCTGCGGGCGGCGGGGGAGTTCCGCGGTTCTCGAGGACTTCTTCGTCGTAGACGCAGTAGATGTTTTTGTGGGGGAAAGTCTTAGCCTGGCGCATACGCTTTCTGAGCATGGAGCCCAGAGGGCAGCCCTTTACGTCCCAGAATTCGGCTACTCTGATCTTAGTAGGATCTACCTTCAGGGCGGCGCCCATCGAGGAGTATATCTTCGCCTTGTACTGAGATGCTCTCAGAAGCAGGGAAATTTTGTCTTTCAGGGAGTCTATCGCATCAATTATATAATCATAGTCCTGAAGATTCCACTGCTCGTAGTTCTCGTCTTCGTAGACCTTTTGAAGGGCTGTTATCTCTGCATCGGGGTTGATTTCCTGAAGGCGGTCTTTTAGGACTTCGACCTTCGGGAGGCCTACCGTTTTAGTAGTTGCCTGAAGCTGACGGTTGATGTTAGTAGGATTTACAAGGTCAGGATCTACTATAGTAAGGTGTTTGACGCCCGAACGGACGAGGCCCTCCGCGCACCAGCTGCCTACTCCGCCGGCCCCGAACAGTATCACACGGGCCTCGCTGCAGGCCTCGAGCCCGTCCGGGCCGAGAAGCAGGGAAGTCCTGCCGAAGATTGTCTTTTCCTTGTCTGTAGTCATTAATTTCAGTGCGTTAGCAAATTTAACATTTCTCTTTTACATAAAGAATGATTATTTTTGAGCATAAATAAAAATATTAACACTATGAATAAGTACGCAGGAACCAAAACAGCCGAGAACCTGGCTGCTGCGTTCGCCGGAGAGTCCCAGGCGCGCAACAAGTATACGTATTTCGCCTCTAAAGCTAAGAAAGAGGGCTTCGAGCAGATCGCAGAGATTTTCCTTAAGACTGCAGACAACGAGAAAGAACACGCAAAGCTGTGGTATAAGGAACTCCACGACGGTATCGGCAATACCGCTCAGAACCTGGCAGACGCCGCAGACGGCGAGAACTACGAGTGGACTGATATGTATGAGGGCTTCGCAAAGACCGCAGATGCAGAAGGCTTCCACGAACTTGCCGAGAAATTCCGCGGAGTAGCCGCTATCGAGAAGCGCCACGAAGAGCGTTATCGCGCCCTTCTGAAGAACATCGAGACCGCAAAGGTCTTCGAGAAGTCGAGCGTGAAGGTATGGGAGTGCCGCAACTGCGGACATATTGTAGTAGGCGAGAAGGCCCCCGAGAGCTGCCCTGTCTGCAATCACCCTCAGTCTTACTTCGAGCTCCACGCCGAGAACTATTAGTATGAAGAGATTCTGGATTATTCTTCTCTCGCTTCTGGCTCTTGCTTCCTGCGAGACAGATCACGAGAATCACTACACGCTTAAAAGACTCGTCAGCATCACCGAATGTGATGCCGACGGGTCGAATAAACGCGTAGGGACCTATAGCTATTTCGAAGACGGAACGAGTGTCTCGACTACCCTTGACGGCGTTCCCGAGAGAGTATCCCGTACGAGATATATAGGAAATAAAGAAATCCAGAGCGATTCTGTCTACGTAGAGGGAGTTCTTCAGCCCGAACAGACTATTACTGTCTATTACCGGGACGGCTACAGAAGTATAGTAGACAGCGTCATCACTGTCGATCCCCTCGGAGTAGAGATTTCGCGTGACGAGTACGAATATGAAGGCGGATATTACTCCATCTTTACCTACGAATTAGGCGTTAAGACTACCTGGAGGGAGGTTACCAATTATTACGGCAACCTTGTGACTAAGCTCTACAACTGGGATGCCGATAAAAACACCTGGTCCTTCGTCAGCAAGGAAGAAAACATTACTTCCTACGAAGATACCATGACTATCGTAAGTATCATCCTGAACGACAAGTTCAGCGAGAAACACATCTACCAGAGTCTCGGAGACCTCGTCGAGTACAAGCGCTACAAAGCGAAGGGCGAAGACGACTGGGAGCTTGTCTCCTACGGGTCTTATAAGTACGAAACGATAACGATCTAGTGATTTTAGCGCCATGAAAAAGATTCTGAGCATCTGCGCA
>JAEESD010000130.1 GCA_016286145.1 Bacteroidales bacterium
CAAATACTCTCGCCGTCCTTTACGTAGAAGTAGCGTCCTACACTGTCCATCGGGACATCGTTGTAGCGGTAACGCGTGATTCGGCGGAATTTAGCGTCGCGATAGAAGCAGTAGCCTCCCGCGGTGTTTGAAATCAGCGAAAAGAATCCTTCCGTCCCCAGATAATTAATCCAGGGCCACGGAGTAGCGGGAGAGGTAATCACATACTCCCTCGCTTTGTCATCGAAATGACCGTATTGTTTCATTTTGTCTCTAATATCCAGTCTTTTACGATCTTGCCCCAGGGCTTGATCACTTCTTCGCTCCAAGGGCCTTCTGAAGAGGCTGCCTTGGTAAACATCGAGCAGGTCTCGACCTTGTCGGAGATGCTCCAGGCCATCATGGTGATACCCTTTTCGGTAGCCCAGTCGCTGTATCTCTTCCACTCCTCGAGGTCCATGGGGCCATCGCCCGTTGCCTCGCAGGCCGCACATTCGCTGATAAAGATCGGAGCACCGGCAGCAATAGCCGCATCGCACGCTTCGCGAAGGTGTTTGTGGGTCGCGGCGTAGAAATGCATCGTGTACATAAGGTTGCTGTATCCCTCGATAGGGGAGGCGGCAGGAAGGTCTACTCTCTGGTCCCAGCTCGGGCAGCCCATAAGGATGAGCGGCTCGGAAGGGTCGATATCGGTGATTACCTTGATAAGCTCGCCTGCGTAGCGCTTAAGTTCCTGCCAGTAAGCCATCATTGCCTCAGGGTTGCCAAGATCCTCGTAAGGGTTGGCGCGCCACTCCTCGAAGGAGAAGCATACAGGCTCGTTGAAAAGCTCGTAGATGATGTTGGGAACTCCCTTGTACTTAGTTGCTACGGCAGCAAAGAACTCCTTCGCTGCATCGAGATGAAGGGTGTGTGAGTGCCAGTCTACAATAACGTAGCAGCCGTTCTCAATAGCTCCGTCGATTACAGCATATAGCTTTTCAAGAGCAAATTCGGGCTCGCCGATAAAACCGCTGGGAATTCCGGGGTTATCTGCAAGGGCATGGTCGTCCGAACCGATCGCAGCACGGAAGATTCGGCAGCCAGTGTCTTCGCTCAGCTGCTTTACCGCAGCTTTGTTGTAGAAACGAGGCCAGATATTGTGCCAGCCGAAGCTGATGCCGCGAAAGGCAACTGGCTTACCGTCTGCGGTAAGTTGGGTTCCGACTACCTTAAGCGGAGCGACTTCCGTCTTTTTCGGACAGCATCCGACAAGAACAAGGGCCATGACAGCGGCGAAAATTATTTTTTTCATACCGAATAATTTACTTTTTGATCGGGTACAGACGGAGGAGGAGCAATATCAAAAGGGCGATAGCTGCAGGGAAGAGCGAGAACAGCGACCAGATCATAGTCTGGACGGATGTCATATTGGTGATAGTAACTACCGTCTCGCCTGTGATGGGATCTGTATTGGAGATGAAGCCTGCAAGTCCGAGAAGCATGGCTACAAGAGCTCCGGAGATAGCAGATCCGAACTTCTGAGCCATAGTACCGGAGGAGAAGATAAGACCAGTTGAAGAGGTCCCGTTCTTTTCGGTAGCATAATCAGCTACGTCGGCATACATCGACCACAGAAGCGGGGAATAGAAGCCGATACCGATAGAAGTGATAATTACATTTGCCACCATCACCCAGATCCAGGACGCCTTCATAGGAATGAAGAAGAACAGGATGGATGAAACGGCGCATATAATGGCTGCCCAGGCGAAGGCCTTCTTCTTTGAGCCGACTTTCTTGGTGAACCAGGGGCTGAGGCCTCCGAATACCATGCAGGTAGCTTCTCCGAACATCATAAACACCGTGTAGTTGATAACAAGACCCATCACGGTAACATCTCCGTGGAGGCAGTACTCCATCAGGTAGGCGGCTACAGCGTAGCGGAAGCCGTTGAAGAAGTTGGTGCAGATACCTATAAGGGTGAGGTAGATCCACGGTTTGTTGCGGAACAGATCAGCAAAAGGCTTGAAGGAGAACTTTTCTGCGCGGATTGGCTTCAGACGCTCCTTGGTCAGAAGACCGCAGGCGAGGGTTCCAAGGGCTGCAACCGCTCCAAGGATGACGCCCAAAACTGCATACTGATGCTGAGGGGTGCCTCCGACAAGGCGCTGCAGGTATGGGAAGGAGAAAAGCATCACGAAGCCCATTGCGTAAGCGCCCACCATACGGAACGACGAGAACTGGTTCTTCTCGTTGTCGTCGTCGGTCATAACACCGAGGAGTGAACCGTAAGGAACGTTCACGGCGGTGTAGACTACCATCATCAGCAGATACAGAGTATAAGCGTAGACGCGTTTGCCGGCAAGTCCGAGGTCCGGAGTATAGAGCAGCAGGGCGAATACCAGACCCAGCGGAATGGCTCCGAAGATGAGCCAGGGGCGATAGGTGCCCCAGCGGGACTGGGTACGGTCTGCGATGGCCCCCATCATGGGGTCGGTAATTACGTCGAACAGGCGGGCTACCAGCATAAGGGCGGCGGCGTCTGCTACCGTAAGGCCGAAGACATTGGTAAAGAAGAAGGGGAACGCGATGGACATCACCTTCCAGGTAATACCGCCGGCGGCGGCATCGCCCAGGGCGTAGCCTATTTTCTCGGAGAGTTTAGCCATATTTATTTGATTTTCAGATTCTTATCGATAAGACGGTTGATGCGCTCGACCGTAAGACCGGTTCTGCCGCCGTCGGGCTCGGTGTTGAGGCAGTAGTCAACCAGCCTGTCTACGGTAGAGGTGGCAACATGCATGCGAGTATCGGATGAAGCGTAGTAGATGAACACCTTTCCGTCCGGATCCTCGATCCAGCCGCTGGAGAAAGCGACGTTCATCACATCTCCTACCAACTCGTCGCCCTCGGGAGCGATGAAAAAGCCTGAGGGCTGGGCAATCAGCCTGGAAGGATCGTCAAGCGCGGTCATATACATATAGAGGACATAGCGCAGTCCGCTTGCGCAGCCGCGTACGCCGTGGGCCAGGTGGAGCCAGCCTTTGTCGGTCTTGATGGGATGCGGGCCCTCGCCGTTTTTCACCTCGTAGACGGTGTGGTACTTGCGGGCGCTTATTATCTTTTCTTCCTTGACCTCAGCGTTGGTAATATCGTCTACCAGAGCCCAGCCGATTCCGCCGCCGCTGCCGGTGTCGATAAAGCCGTCCTGAGGGCGGGTGTAGAGGGCATATTTGCCGTCAACGAACTCGGGGTGGAGGCAGACATTGCGCTGCTGCGAGGCCGATTTGAGATCGGGCAGGCGCTCCCAGTTTACGAGGTCATGGGTACGGGCGATTCCGCAGGCTGCCGTAGCGGCGGAGGTGTCGCCTTCGAGGGTGTGGTCCTTACGCTCGACGCAGAAGAGGCCGTAGATCCAGCCGTCTTCGTGGCGCGTGAGGCGCATATCGTAGACATTGGTTGCCGGCTCGCCGTACTCGGGCAGGGTGATGGGTCTGGGCCAGAAACGGAAATTGTCGATGCCGTTGGGGCTCTCGGCTACTGCGAAGAATGACTTACGGTCGTCGGCTTCCACTCTGACTACCAGGACGTATTTGTCGCCCCATTTGATAGCGCCGCTATTGAATGCAGCGTGGATGCCGATGCGCTCCATCAGATAGGGGTTGGTCTTGGGGTCGAGGTCGTAGCGCCACTCCAGCGGGGCATGGGCCGCCGTCAGAATCGGATTCTCATACCTTTCGTACACGCCGTTTACATAATCGGTGTGGTTTTTCTTCGAGAGAAGCTCTTCGTGTTCTTTGCGGAGAAGCTTAAGTTTCAGTTTCCAGTCCATCTTACTTGATATCGTTAAGAAGAAGTATATTGTTGTTTTCTATGAATTCGCAGAAATCGTTCTCAGTAGGTCCGCCGGGGAAGGGAGCGTAGAAGTGGACATCCCTGCGGCCGGGCTCGCTGGTGTTGCGCCAGGTGAGGAAATAGGCGATGGGGAAGTCCTTGATAGCCGCCGCGAGAACCTCGGTCCACCATGTAGGGTAGGTCAGGCCTTCGTAGCCAGTCTCGGTGAAGGCGAGTATCTTGCCGTGGTCTTTCGCGAAGCCCTGCAGGCTCTCGAGAAGCAGGCGGGTGTTCTTGATGTAATAGGGTATGGCTTCCTGCTGAGGCATCCAGGTAGGGCAGTACATATCAAGTCCTACTATGTCTACATAGGCGTCGCCGGGGTAGCGCTCAGGCCATCTTTCCCACCAGTCTACTCCGTTGGGCGAGATAGCCCAGATAAGGTTCTTCAGGCCTCTCTCCTTTACGAAGAAATCGTAGGTAAGGACCCAGAGAGCGTTGTACTCTTCGGCGCTGCAGAAGTCCCAGCCCCACCAGAACCAGCTTCCGGTGTGTTCGTGCCAGGGGCGCCAGATAATAGGTATAGGTTTTCCGTCGGGGGTCTTGATGCTGCCCAGGAAATCGGCGATTCTGCCCATGCGCTCCATCCACATTTCGTGGAGGTCGCCGCCCTTGAGGATGCGAG
>JAEESD010000131.1 GCA_016286145.1 Bacteroidales bacterium
GTTCCAGGGTCGGTACCAGGGTCAGTTCCAGGATCGGTACCGGGATCTGTGCCGGGGTCAGGTCCGGGTCCCGGTTCCGGGTCGATGTGTATAGGGGTGTTTATATCCGGTGAGGGATCCTGCTGCGGATCCTCGGTACAAGCAACAAAAAGGAAAGCGAACAGCGCTAGCGCTACGGCGAATAGTTTCCGGTTCATAGTTTGTGTGATTTTCCAGTCTTCTTCCAACAAAGTTACTAATAAATCTCATTATTGCCCCAGCATGGCCTCGCAGGCGGTGAGGATGTCCTGGAAGGTTTGCTCGAAATCGCCCGTGTACCAGGGATCGGCAACATCGCGGCCGATGCCTGCATAGGACATCATGAGATGGATTTTGTGGTCCGGGTCCTCGGGGATGATGCGGCTTATCAGCCGAAGGTTAGACTGGTTCATGCAGATGATCCGATCGAAGCGCTGATAGTCGCTCGAGTCAATCCTCCTTGCTCGTTTCGCCGGGTCGAACCATATCCCGTGCTGGCTCAGGCACCTCTTTGCCGGCGGGTAGATAGGGTTTCCCTCTTCTTCCCATGAAACGGCCCCCGACTCTATATAGTACTCATCCTCCAGCCCCCTGGCCTTGACCAGCGCCTTGAGGATAAACTCCGCCATCGGGCTCCTGCATATATTCCCATGGCACACGAACAGTACCCTTGTCATACTTACAAAACACAGGGGGGCGACAAACTTAATTCTCCACCGCCACCGGGCGGACGTTGTAGCCTTCGTAGCGATAAGCTGCGTTACCTACGCGGCAGTCGCGGGTTTGTTTCTGCAATACGAGACAACCGGCCTGCTTGGCGTTGTTGGTATTGACTGATGCTGTCCAATACTGGCCGTAAACGCCTATTTTCGTTGCGTTTGAGCCCGAGCCGTAGCGATATCCGCCGGCGGGGAAGAAGAGAACCGCATTGCTGAAGCCTTCAATCTTGCTTGTCATGACGATGCCATATACATCCTTGTAACGAGTCCACTTCATGTCCACATAAGCCATAAGGGTTGTCATCTCCTCGTATGTGGGCATGCGCCACGAAGATCCGAGGTTCTGGGTGGCGGCGTCGTCTATGCTCTCCAGAACTGCCTTGGAATCCGAGAAACCGGAAGGGTAGCCTTCTGAGGAGTTGAAGACATATTTTGTCATCCTGTCGTAAGACTGACGGAATTTGTAGGTCTCCCAGGTGTAGTTGTCTTTCGTTCCTGTCTCTCCCCAGGCGAAATAGTCTCCAAATTCTTCCGGCTTGTTCGCGCCTACATTCCAGCCGCGCCACTTGGGGCCGAAGCCCATGTCGACCGTTTCGGGTATTTCCGGCAGGTCGGCAGTGGTGAAACTCTGAACGTCCCCGTAATAAGTCTCGCCGCTGATGACGGTAGCTGCTACATAACAGTAGCGGGTATTAACCGCAAGATTGGACACCTTGGCTGTAAAAGTCTCGGACAGGGTCTCGTTGTCCGGAATAGTTATTATTGTTGATGTCGAGGCAAATCCGTTCTGCTTGATCTCGGCCGCGGTGGGATTGTCGTTGGTCTCCAGGTAATAGAATGAGGCGGAGATATTCTGGGAAGGAATCCCTCTAACGTTCAGCGTACCGCTCAAAGTAACGGTGGAGAAAGCGAGCTCGGCAGTAGCCGCATCGGAAAGCTCGACCTTCTGAGCCGCGCTTACAATAACGTGACACTCGACGCCGATGCCGCCGGCCTGGATATCAATCTTGGTCTCTCCTTCCGCGACTCCGCTAACCACTCCGTTCTCGTCGACTGTGGCGATTTCCGGATTCCTGCTGGTAAAGTATATGGGGTTGTCTTCGCGGGCCTCCTCCGGCATTACCGTGGCCACGATCGTGGCCTGCTCGCCTTCCATCAGTTCTATACTGTTCGGTTCGATTTCGATGCTTTCGACCGGAACAATCGCTTTGGCAACGGTGATATAGCAAATGTCTGAGGCTTGCCCGCAACGAGCTTCGACCTCTGCGTTGCCGGGCTTCAGGGCCGTTACGAGGCCGCTGTCATCGACCGACACCACCCCTTCCTCGGCAGTGGCGGAGGTCAGTGCCATCCAATTGACCTTTCCCTTGGCGCCATCCGGCTGGAGCACGGCCTCAAGTTGCAGAGTCTGACCCAGCTCCATTTCCACCTGACCGGGTGTTACCGCCAGCGATTTTACCTCGACGGTATCGTCTCCGGGAGTATCTGTTTGATTTTCAGGTGCAGGCTCACAAGCTGCGAGGAAAAGCGCCAGCGGCGCAAGCAGGAGGAAAAGTTTTTTCATGAAATAAGTATTATAAGCAACAAATATAGCAATTATACGGGTAATTAACCCTTACAGGCTTTTGTTTTCAGCGAGAATACTACTATATTCGCAGAAAAGGATATTGCTATGATTGAACAGATTACCGCCCCTCAGGCGCAGGAAAAGAATGGAATGGGTATCGCCGGTTTCGTGCTGGCGCTGGTGGCGCTTTTCTCATCGTGGGTGCCGTTTGCCCGCTGGATAGTCTGGCTGCTCGGCCTCATTTTCTCCCTCATCGGCCTCGGGAAGCAGTCTAAGGGCTTCGCTATTGCAGGTCTTATCATCAGTCTTATCGGCCTGGCGCTTATCGTCATGATTATCGTTCTCGGAGTCGCTGTGTTAGGCGTTCTCGGAGGCCTCTTTGCATCATAATTATGAAAACGAAGTTCTTCTTTATATACGTGTTTGTCGGGATCGCCTTCCTGGGCGCATGCTTGTGGGTGTTCCTGACCGGCGGGAAGAATGCGAAGGCGGTTAACGCTAAGTATCGTCTCGGCGGTATTGTCCTTACAGCATGGGCGGTTTTGTCGGTCGTTTCCTGCGATGTTCCCGGTATCTTTGGCGGCGGCGAAGGAGGAAACGGAATGGTGATGTGTTATGATCCCGTTCCGACGAATTATCCGATAATCAGTATCCAAAAAGTTGATCCCCAGCAGAAGATTGACGAGTTAAAGCCTGGCGATACTATCCACGTAAAAATCGAGGACTCGACTATGGACAAATATCTCCTCGAAGTCAGGGCTGGAGATGGCTACGACACTACCGGCGAGGTGCTTCAGAGCGCGGACCTTATAAAAGAGGATAAAGCAGAGTTCGACGTAGTCTTTTCAACTGAAAACGAATATAAGGGTCCAGCGGTTATCCTTGTCAGGCAGGTCTATGAAGATAATCCGGAGAATAATTACGTCCTCGGTTTATACACCGTAACGATTATCTAATGCCCTCGTTCCGCATAGAGAACATAGTCTATGAACTTACCGGAGCCTGCAACCAATGTTGCAGGTTCTGTTATAATCACTGGCGTAAAGAAGGCGCGGCCATTCCCGCGCCCGACCCGCGCCAGGCCCGTAAGACCCTTCAAAAACTCCTGTCCCAGGCGCGGGTCGGGACCATCTCCTTTTCCGGCGGCGAGCCCCTGCTCCTTCCGAACGTCCATGACCTCGTCTTCTACGCCCGCTACCGTGGCTGCCGGGTCAACGTCCTTACCAACGGCATCCTGCTCACCCCCGACGGGCTCGAGAACTTCCTGCGGCTGGGGGTGGGGGCGATCCAGATTCCGCTGCTCAGCGCGGAGGCCGACGTCCACGACTACCTGACGAGCCGGAAGGGGTCGTGGGAGACGGCGGTGGGTGCGCTGAGGCGGGTGGGCCCAAGCGGCCGAGGAGCGGCGGTCCTCGTCGTGACCAAGCTCAATCTCAACGGTCTCACGGCGACCCTCTCCCTCATCCGCGAATGCGGAATCCGTACGGTCATGGTCAACCGCTTCAACATCGGGGGCATGGGCATCGCCAACGCCCGCGAACTGGCCCCCTCCGGCAACGAGCTGGCAGCCGCTTTCCGTGCGGTCGACGACTTCGCCGCCTCGAACCCGGACATGTCCTTCGTCAGCGGTGTCTGCACGCCCCTCTGCCTGCTTGACACCGCCGCCTTCCCCCATATCCGCTTCTCTACCTGCACGACCGACCTCTCCCGCCGCCCCGTGACAGTCAATTACAGCGGGGAAGTCCGCTTCTGCAACCATTCGCCCAAGGTACTGGGCAACATCTTCGACCGGCCGATCTCGGATATTTTGAGCGACGACGACGTGCGCGACTGGTACTCGGCAGTCCCCGAGAAGTGCGCCTCCTGCGCCCTTCTCCCTCGCTGCGCCGGTGGCTGTCGCGCCGCCTCCGAGCAGGTCTTCGGAACCTTCGCCCACGAAGATCCGATCCTTTCCGCGAACTAGGCCCCACAGCACCCTACAAGCGGGGTCACCCTGCTTCATCCTGGCGAAAAACTGACAGTATGTCGTCTCGCCTACGAAGTTGGTGCAAAAGAAAGCGTTGCGGGTTTTTTCCAAAGATTGTGTACATTTGTTTTGTTGGTGCATTCATATAAGGTTAAAGCTGCAACCATATAGGAGGAAAGATAATGGAACAGATTAAAGATGAAAT
>JAEESD010000132.1 GCA_016286145.1 Bacteroidales bacterium
GGTAAGTCCCGAAGCGCGGGAAATGATCTCCACTTCGACCTTCGCGGCCTTGAGCTCCTTGGCCATCTGGAGTTTACCCTGCTCCAGACCTTGCTCCAGGCCTTTCTCAATACCCTGCTGAATACCCTGCTCCAGGCCGTCTTCTCGCGCGGCCTTGAGCTCGGATTTCTTCTCGAGCTCGGCAAAGAATTCTGCTTCATAGCGGCGGCGCTGTTCGTCAGTGTACTTCATAATCTCCATGGTCTTTAACAAGTTGTTTATCTTCGCATCATCCCCGAAGGTCTCGGGGACCTTCTGAAAATACTTTCCGTTCTTGATCGTGAATGCCAGGCGCTCCAGGGCATCCTTGCATCTGACGTCTTCCTCTGGCTTGTACTTCATCCTCCCGAGCTCCAGGAAGACGAAATGAAGAGCGTCGGTCATATTCTCATCGGCCCGCAAATTCCTTATCGCATAGTGGCTCACAAGGCCACGGTCAAGGGCAGCAGCGCTACTGTGCTTGAGGCTGAAGTTCAATATGCTCACCACATATACCGGTTTCAGCCAGTAATCGGCAATCTCCTTGTCCTTGCTCTTTTTCTTCTTTCCCCTCCTAGCCTGCATCTCCTCCAAAGGTGTCATCAGCTGCTCCCTAAGGAGGAATGTCGAGTAGTAGAGGACCCTGTCCTGGAAGGACGACTTCTTCTCCACCTGCATCTCCACAACAAAGCTCTCGTCCCCGGCCCTACATTCGAGGTCAAATATAGATTTTTTCTCCGAAAGAAACAAGCCCGGGTGTTCCTTATCTACATATTTGATGTCAGTGATGTGCTTTTCAGGCAAGAGCACTCCGAGGAGGTTCAGCATATTCTCACGTCCGTGCTCTGCTCCGAAGGAGATCTTGAAGGCTGTATCGAGCATCACATTTGCAAATGGCCGGCTCGGCAGAAGGGTAGTTTCGGTTGTGTCCATGACTTCAAATTTTTGGTATGGACACAAAAGTATAGCAATTATTCCGGAAAAAGAATGGGGTGTGGTTCGTACTCGCACAAAAAGTTTAAAAAAGCACGAATCTTATCTCGCGTTTTACGAATAAAAAATTATTGTGGAAAAAAGTAGGCTGACCTGAGTCAACTTGACTTCCGGTCAGCCTCTTTTGCGATGTAATACCATTACTACTTGTAGTAGCTGATTATTATAATTGTTTGACACATCTGACGGGGGCGGTATGTTCGGTCTTTCCAATGGGCGTAAGCTCGGCCGTCTGACCGTTGTATATGAATTCGTAAACCTTATCGTTCTCCGCCTCCGTTGCAGTCCAGAGATATATGGAATATCCTGCGCCTTGCGAAGAGTTACTGACCTCAGCTCCCGCCTTCGGGAAGAACAGGCAATGCTGGTTGGTGTTGCTGACAAAGAGCAGTCCGGGGACATTGGAGTATCTGACGGAATGAATCTGACATCCGGCTATGAGCTCCTCATACTGCGCTTTGGTAGGAGTCTGCCAGCCGCCAGAGAGAGATATCCCTGCCCAGGAGAAGAAGGTTCCGTATTCATCGGGAGTGTCGGCCCCGTAGTTCGTCGGAGCCCACAGGAGGCCTGAAGTAAGGCCCATATCGACAGCCCCGGAGGTCTCGAGGACCACCTCTTTCACCGTAACCGTACAGGTGGCTGTGTGGCCTCCGTCTGCGGAGGTTGCGGTAATCGTCGCCGTTCCGGAAGAAACCGCAGTAACCTGCCCGCCGCTGACAGTCGCAACGTTGTTGTCCGAACTGCTCCAGGAAACCTGCTGATTAGTGGCATCGGAGGGAGTGAACTGGGGAGCCAGCGCCACTTCTTCTCCTTCATACAGAGAGACTTCCGCCATCGAAAGGGAGATGCTCTCCACGTTCTTGATTTCGTTAACGGTAACGGTCAGTGTGGCGGAGACCCCTGAGCCGTCCTGTGCCTGGAAAGTAACCGTGGTCTGTCCGGGAGCTACTGCGCTGATCGTGTAAAAGTAGCCCTTTAAGAAGCTGTAATCACCAACCGCAGTCACTACGCCCTGGTCAGAAGAAGACACTGCAGGCACCCTGTTGGCAGCATTGCCGGGGAGCACGGAGTACGTGTTCGGATACGAGAGGCCGGATTCATAGTACACGACCGATTCGCCGGGATCAAGCGTCACGTTATCAGGACTCAGGACGATGGAAGACACCTTGACATCATCATAGACCGTAACGTGGCAATTAGCTTGGTAGCCACCGTCCTGGGTGGTTACCGTAATATATGCCTGGCCGGTCTTGATTGCAGTGAAGGCCTGGGAGGTTGCCGTTCCGCTTCCTTCCATTTCTATTACGTCGCTGCCGGATGCTATAGTGAAGGTGACGTCTGCATTGGTTGCGGTAGAAGGGGTCACGGTAGCCGTCAGGAACAATGTATTCCCAACCTTCAGTTCCACTTCTGTTTTGTCCAAGGTCACTCCTGTCACAGGAATGGCGTTGACCGTAACGGTACAGGACGAGGTGAAGGAACCATCTGTGGTCGTGGCAGTTATCACCGCCTCGCCGGGCTTTATCGCAGTCACCACGCCGCTGGCGTCGACCGTGGCCACGGCTTCGTTGCCGCTGCTCCAGGAGACGGATTTGTCGGCTGCGCCAGAGGGCGTAACTGTGGCTGTGAGAGTCGTCGTCTCACCAGGATCCAGCGCGACTGCAGACGGCTCCACGCTGACTGCAGTCACTGCTACCGGCAGCGGCTCGGCATCCTCATACGGGATGAGCGAAGGAGTGCGGGTAAAGTATCCTGTATGCGAGGTGAAACCGAAGTAGTAGATGCCGGCGGATTTATACTGCATCCAGGACCCCTGGAATGCACCGAATTTAGACGACCGCATAAAATACCTGACAGTGTCATTATCCCATCCGGACTCAACGCCCAGGGCGATAATTCCGACCCCGTTATGATACTGGTCCTCACCGGCGGTATTAACTATAAACAGTTCATCCTCAACATAATATATATCCCACACACAGTACTCGTCCCTTTCGTTGATGGGGGCCATACCGAAACCGTTGTTGGAGGAGAAATTGGTATTGATCGTGCTCGGCAGGCCTTTCTTTATGTAGCGGATGATGTCAGTGTTGCCTTCATCCTTTCCGAGATTGACCCACAGGTAGTATTTGTCGCTTCCCTCAATCGGTTCTATGTTGACAGGAAGGGCACGGTTGCCTTCCGCATCGGGAGTGCTCAGCATCTGGGCGGTAATAGGCGTAGCAGGCCTGGACTGGACACTGGTGGCGGCGTCATATTCCAGGACGTAGTTCTGATAAATGACAGGATTGGAGCCCTCCACAGGTTTGCTGTAGAAAGAATACCAGCCGGAATAATAGTAGTCGGCGGAATAGCGGCGGGCGCTTGCCCACACGGCCAGCCAGTACTTCCCTGGAGCAGCCTTCTTGAAGCGGACGATCCGGATGGTTACCTGCTTGGAGTGGTCCAGCGGGTCGCGGATCACAAGGTCGGAAGACACCTGGGTATCAGTCACTTGCAGAGGATTTGCATTCACCACGAAAGTAATATGGCAGAGGCCGCTTTTCTGGTACGGCGTGACAGTCCAGCTAAGGGTCGGATCGTCGCAGACAACCTCAGGAGTGAAATTGCAGATGAGGTCCGTCGTGTCTTCGCCGCCCTTCCAGAACATATATCCAGTCAGGGTCTGCCCCAGATTCCTAAAATCTCGCTTGTACTGGGTCAAGTTGATATTCTTGCTTATGCTGCCGTCGTTGACCGTGATGCTGCGATAACGTGTACGTATGGGATAATTTACTGAGTAGTCAACATATTCCGGATTGGCATCATAATTCAGGGTTATCTTGCTGGTGACGGGGTCAAAACTGGCGTCCATCCAATCACAGGTGGAGGAATCCACCACGATGTCGGAAAGGTCCATGTTGTAGGTTACGTCTATCTCAAGGGTGCCATCGTCCGGGGACAGGTCGGAGATCTCGCAGTAGTAATCGGAATCGACAGTCTGCTCTTCCCCATAATGGTCCGTATATGTGCAGGAGAGTTTCAGATTCGGGTCCTCCATCTCCCCGGCGGCCACGGAGAAGGTCGTCAGCTTGCCGTTGGAGAAGGTCAGGCTCTTGCCAGATGTCTTAAGGTCAACGCTTTTTCCGAAGCTATGCCAGTCTCCATAACCATATTCCGAATCTTCCGCCCTGGTCCAGACGCGGATAAAGAACGAATCAGTGACAACGCCTTCCGGCAGGCGGAGCCATATGTCGGCCTTGCCTTCGGAATCCACGGTGAGTCCCTGGGGGAAGAAGCCAACGACCGAAGGAGAGTCTATATCCCATAGGGGGCCGTTATCTCCCTGGAAAGGATAAGAACTTAGCTCGTAGGAACTCTGCTGAGGGAATCTCACTTCACCAAGTTCAACGTCATATTCCACCTTTGTGCTGACCTTGTAAGAGTCCCCGAACTGGATATATCCGGTTTCCACTTTCTCA
>JAEESD010000015.1 GCA_016286145.1 Bacteroidales bacterium
TACGGGGGAAGGAGAGGATGGAGTCTTCGGTGATGAGGAAGGCTTCGAGATCGGGATGGGCTTTCAGGAAAGCGCTGGCGGCGTCTGGACCGATTACCATGAAGTAGGTCGCAAGGGCGTCGGCTTCAGCGGCGGTTGGAGCGATTACGGTAGCACTCAAAAGATTATGCTCGACCGGGCGGCCGGTGCGGGGGTCGATGGTGTGGGAGTATTTCTTGCCGTCGCGGATGTAGAATTTACGGTAGTTGCCGGAGGTGACGACCCCGCAGTCACGGCCTTCCGAAGACCAGACCTGGCGTATGTCTTCGCCGGGGCGATCGTTGCCATCGACAGGATTGTCGATCCCGATCGACCAGCCTTTCCCGGAGGGGTTGAGGCCGCAGCAGCGGATTTCGCCGATATCGACCAGCATATCCGTGACGCCGTGGGCCTTAAGGGCGGAGTAGACGAGGTCGCAGCTGTAGCCCTGGGCTATGGCGTTGAAATTCAGCAGGGGCAAGGAACCACGCTCGTTGCCCGGGAAGCCGCAAGTCCGGGGGGCGAGGAGGTTGGCGGCCGTAATCGGGAGGCCGGAGCGGGCCAGCGAATCCACGACGTCGGGCCCCACGAGGCGGGCGGTCCCGCAGGATGCGAGAGTCCGGGCAATCTGCTCGTCCGAGGGTAGCTCGCCGGCCGTGAAGCCGAAACCCCAAATGTCGAACAGAGGCCCGCAGGCGGCATCGAAGGCTCCGCCGCTGAGCTCCCACATTTCGTAGGAGAGGCGGTAGACTTCGGCGAACATAGGGGTGAGGACGAGCTGCTCGCCGCGGTTCAGGCGGCTTAGCAATGAGTTTTTGTTGTAGCCGGAGAGAGTGAAGTCGATCTCGCGAAGAAGAGAGTCTGCGAGGGCGCTGACCTGCTGAGGTTTAAGATCGCCGCCGCGATATTTGACAGAGTACGTTCCGCCCTGGGCATAGCCGCTGACCTGATAGTAGCGCTTATCGGCGCAGGAGGTTAGCGCTAGCATCGCGAAAGCTAAAACTATGACTGAAAAGCGGCGCATCTGGCAAAGTATTTGTACAAAATTAGGGGATTTTTCCGCAAAAATCTGCATCTTTGTACGATTTAACGACTTTTCGCTGATGAAACTATATAGAATCCTTCTTATCGTGGCCCTTGGAGCTATCGCTCTGTCTTCCTGTAAAAAGAAAGAGGATGAAACGACTACCTCCAAATCGCTCACCGGAACGCTTTCCGTCGGTTCGATGGACACATATTCCAACCCCGGAGATACGTACACCTTCAATGCTTCAGGTATTTCGCTGGCTGCGGATGAGACAGATAAATCGCTGGAGGTCGTTTATACTTTTACAGTAGACGGAGTCGTTGATACTACAACTACTAAGACAGTCGTTATTCCGGATACCCTCGGAACATATTCTATTACTGTAGCGGCTAAAGCAGAAGGATACTATACAAGATCGGTAACCATCAGTACTATAGTCGTAAGTGAGAAGTCCTTCACTGATACTGGCAGGGAAGACGCTACTCCGGATTTCACAGACCCTCGAGACAATAGAAAGTACTTTACTGTTGCTGCAGGAGGCCTTACCTGGATGGCTCAGAACCTGGCATATTTCGAGAAAGACGCGGAAGGCGCTTATACTCTCGGACGTCCGTATTCATCAGCCAAGGCTACCGAAGAACTGTTTGGCGGATATTATACCTGGGCAGATGCTCAGAACGCCTGCCCTTCGGGATGGAGGCTTCCTACCGCCGCCGAGTTCGATGCTCTCGGAACTGATGCCGGGGCGATAATGGGCAATGCAAGATTCAACGGCAATCTTCTCTGGGAGTTCTGGCCTGAGGTGAAGATTACAAACAGCGCCGGTCTCTTCGCCCTTCCGTTTGGCTATGCTACCATCGTAGACGATGACTATACCTTCTACGGTTTCTTTGATTACTGCTTCTTCTGGGTAGATAACGCCGGCGCCCCGATGTGTCGCTCAATCTACGTCAAAGATCCGGACATCAAGGTCTGGGGTTCTCCCAGCGCAACCGACTTCGCAGCCCAGCTTCGCTGCGTGAAATAATCACAAACCGGAAATAATATCCAGTATCGCCAGCAACAAGCCGGCGAGGCGGTCTGTTGCCCTCACCAGCAGAGCGGGGGAGCCGAGAGCAAGGGTGAGGATGGCGAGCGGGAGGAGCAGCTCGCAGACCGGCATAGCTAGGAGGTTGGTCAGAAGGAAGTAATGAGGGAAGCTGCCAAAACGCAGCCAGACTAGGGGCGCGGTTGTCAACTGGCAGGCGATAGCGAGAGAGGCCGCCTGCCAGATGCGGCGCAGCGGGTCGAAGCGTGCTGAGGCGGGGGTCGATGGGTACCAGGCCTCGAGGCGCGGGGCTATGAACACAACCCCGATCATAGCAAGGTAAGACAGCTGAAAGGCAAGCGAACCGATCGATAGCGGATCGAGGGCGAGCTGGATGGTAGCGGCGATACACAGCCGGTCGGCCGGGGAACTGCGGCGGCCGGGCGAGAGGGCGGCGGCCTGACCGAGGAGGATGAAGAGCAGAGCTCGCACGAGCGACGGGGACGCCCCACAGGCCAGGGTGTAGACGAGGCAGAATCCGACGAGCATCGCCGCCCGGGCCAGCTCGGCCGCCCGGGATCGCCCCAGGATGGAGAGCAGGCCGCGTATGAGGGCAGCGATTATCCCCATATGGAGCCCGGAGAGCGCGAGCAGGTGAGACGCGCCGCTGAGTCTGAAGGCGCTGACGGTTTCCCGGTCGAGGCCCGACCTCTCGCCCGTCATCAGCGCCCTCAGCAGCGGCGCGCTCCTCGGATCCCCAAACCCCGCCTCGTCTATCAGCCGCCCCAGCCGTGTCGCAAGAAAACCGAGCCGCGACAAGCGCGGGGGCTGGTAGATGTCGGCCGCGCGGGCGCAGTAGCAGAACAGCCCCACGGCAAGCAACATCAGCGGGATAAGGACTCGCTCGGAGCGGCGGGAGCGGACGAGAAGGCCCAGGCACACGGCGACAAGCAGCAGCGCGGCGAGCGATAGATAGCCGGTCGGAGCCGGCCATGACGGAAAAGCTACCGGCCATGACGGGAGGGAACCGGGACCCGCGAGAAGCGCGCCGTAGGCAACTCCTGCGACGAAAGGGAGGGAAGTCCTGAGCGGAAGTCGGTTTTCCATAGCTCGATAAGTCAGGTCGAAGACGAAGATACGCTTTTTTTACCTATCTTTGCGCCCGAAATAATATCGATTATGAAAATTCTCGTCATCAACTGCGGCAGCTCATCTATCAAGTATCAGCTTCTTGAGATGGCAGACGCCGAAAACTACAAGCTCCTCGCAAAAGGAAATCTCGAAAAGATATCTCTCCCGGACAGTAAACTGACCCACAAACCGGCAGGCAAAGACGCCGTCGTCCTGATGCAGCCCGTTCCCGACCATACCCTCGGAATGAAGCTCGTCCTCGAGGCTCTTACCAATCCGGAGACCGGAGTTATCGGAAGTTTCGACGAGATCGATGCGGTAGGACACCGTATCGTCCAGGGAGCAGACTTCTTCGATGGCTCCTGCCTGATAGACGAGAGCGTGATGGAGAAGATCGCCATCTGCTGCGATTTCGCTCCGCTCCACAACCCCGCCCATATCCTCGGTATCCGCGCGATGCAGAAGGTCCTCCCCAAGGTCCCGCAGGTCGTCGTTTTCGACACCGCCTTCCATCAGACTATGGAGCCGAAGGCCTATATGTATGCCCTGCCCTACGAGTATTATGAGAAATACCGCGTCCGCCGTTACGGAGCCCACGGAACCTCACACTACTACGTCAGTCGCCGTGGCGCAAAGAAAGCCGGCCTTGATATCAACAACAGCAAGATCATCACCTGCCACATCGGAAACGGCAGCTCGGTAACCGCAATTCTGAACGGAAAGAGCATCGACACTTCGATGGGCTTCACCCCGCTCGAGGGTATGATAATGGGAACACGCTGCGGTTCGATCGACGCCAATATCGTTCCCTACATTATGAAGAAGGAGAACCTTACTCCGGACGAGATGACCGACATTATGAACAAGAAGTCCGGCTTCATCGGCCTCCAGAAGAAGAGCTCGGATATGCGCGATATGGTCTGCTTCTCGGAGCAGGGTGATCAGCGCGCGCAGCTCGTCCGCGATATGGTCGTTCACCACATCACTAAGCTTGTCGGCGGATATATCGCCGAGATGAACGGAGTGGATCTTATCATCTTCACCGCCGGTATCGCGGAAAACAATCCCTGGCTCCCGCTTGCAGTCTGCAAACACTTCGAGTATATGGGTCTGAAGATGGACGTTGAGGCGACCAACGCCGCCCGCGACGAATCCATCATCTCCGCCGCCGATTCTACCGTCAAGGTCGCGATGATCCCCACCAACGAGGAGCTCATGATCGCGATCGACACGATGAATATCGTAAAAGCTCTCTAGAGAAGACCGCGCATCTGCGCGAACTTAATAATCATTTCGGCTGTGCCTTCGATTCCGAGAATGGAGGAGTCGATGCAGAGGTCGTAATTGGCGGCTGAGCCCCATTTGGAGAAGGTAAAGAAGTCGTAGTATTCGGCGCGGCCGCGGTCTTTGCGCCCGATCAGGTCTTCTGCCTCGGATTCAGACAGGCCCTGGCGCTCCATAATGCGTTTGACGCGAGCTTCGAGCGGAGCGCTGATAAAGACATCTACACAGTCACGGTCGCGCAGGACATAGTCTGAAGCGCGTCCTACGAAGATTGCTGAACCCTTGTCTGCAAGATCGCGGATAGCTTCGCTCTGAATACCGAAAAGGATTTCGTCGTCCATTCCGGACTTCAGACCGATAAAGAGAGAGCGGCGTTTCTCATCCCTTTGTTTGAAGAACTCTTCGGCGATGCCGCTTTTTCTGGCGGCTTCGGTGATCAGCTCGCTGTCGTAGACAGGAATACCCAGCCGGCGTCCAAGCTCGTCTGCGACGGCCTTTCCGCCGCTGCCGAACTGGCGTCCGATAGTGATTATGAGTTTCTTCTCCATAGGCCAAAGGTTAAACCGCGCCGCCGAGAACGGACGGATCATCGCCGTCGTTCAGTTTGTCGAACTTGCGCAGGATATTGATTATCAGGAATGCCGCACATACTACGGACAGTAAATCCGAAACGGGGAAGGCCAGCCAGACTCCGTTTTCTCCTAGCCACAGAGGCAGGAGGAAGACCAGCGGCACGAGGAACAGTAGCTGGCGGGTAAGGGATAGGAAGATGCTCTTCTTTACCATACCGAGGCTCTGGAAGAAGTTTCCGGAGACCATTCCGAAACCTACACACCAGACCATCAGGTTCATCAGCCTGAGGGCGTTGTCTGCCTTTTCTATCATCACTGAATCTTCAGTAAAGAGCCTGACCGCAGGGGTGGTAAGGAATTCGGAGACCAGGAAACAGATGACGCTCATAAGACACATCCATTTCGTAGTAAGCCAGAATACTTCCCTGACTCGTTTATACTGACGGGCTCCGTAGTTGAAACTCGCGATAGGCTGCATACCCTGGTTGAATCCGAGATTAATCATCAGGAACATGAAGGTAATGCGGTTCGAGATTCCGTAGGCTCCGATCGAGAGGTCGCCGCCGTACTTGCGAAGCTGCTGGTTGATGAAGATCGAAACGAAGCAGGAGGCGAAGTGCATCAGGAATGGACCGAGGCCGATCGATAGCGAGGCCTTCGCGATGTGGCGGTCCAGCTGGAAGATGTGCTTTCCGAAATGAAGGAAATTCTTCTTGTTGAGGAAGAAGATGATAGTGTAGGCGAGAGCAAGGGCCTGGCAGATGACGGTTGCGATAGCGGCGCCCTTGACTCCGAGGTCGAGCACGTAGATGAAGACCGGGTCGAGGATGGCGTTGGCCGTGACCGTAAAGATAGTCAGTCCCATCGCTGTCTTCGGGTTGCCGGAGGCGCGGATAACGCCGTTGAGCCCGAAGTAAAGGTGTGTTATGACGTTGCCAAGCAGGATGATGACCATGTACTCGCGGGCGAAGGGGAGGGTATTCTCCGAGGCGCCGAAGAAGTACAGGATCGGGTCGAGGAAGATCAGGCAGAGGGTCGTGAAGACAACGCCGATGATGGTGTTGAGGCTGACGACGTTCGAGAGCACTTTCTGGGCACCGTCGTAGTTTTTCTGGCCAAGCAGGACCGAGACCATGGTCTGTCCGCCGACTCCCACCAGCGTTCCGAGGGCGGTGCTGAGGTTCATCAGCGGGAAGGTAACTGCAAGGCCGGAGATGGCGTAGGCACCTACGTTGGGGATATGGCCGATGAAGATACTGTCGACCATATTGTAGAGCGAGCTGGCTATCATCGCGATGATGCCGGGCACCGCATACTTTCGAAGCAGGGTGCTTATCCGCTCGGTGCCGAGTTCGGTAGGGGCTGCGCCTTGGACTGCCATACTACTTGTCTACGAATTCTATTTCGAAGATCAGCGGGCAGAAGCCGGGGATAGCGTTTCCGGAGCCCGATGAAGTATAAGCGTTTGCGGAGGTTATGTAGGCCCGGCCTTTTTCGTGGGCGCGCATCTGGAAGAGGGCGGCGCTGAAGCCATTGACAACAGAGGTCTTGCTGCTCGTCATGGTGATTTCGGAGGCCTGGGAAGCCCAGTTGATAAGAACGGGGCCGTAGGTAGCGGTAGATTTGTAGGTACCGAATACCTTGGCGGAGTCGGCGATGTTTGTGTCTACTCCCTTTCCGTCCAACATCCTGCGACAGATGTAGTTGATGTAGATCTGGTCGTTTGCGGTGAAATCCTCTTCGGTGTCGGCCTCGCGATCACACACATAGTAGACGCCGTCTGCGAGGGAGTCTGCCTTTGCAAGTTCATCGCCAAGAGAAGCTTTTACAACGCTCTTTTCCCACTCATCTATATCGGAAATAAGATCCACTACCTTGATGTCGTAGATAAGAGGGGAAGTAGACTCGGTCATATTGTCCAGGTACTTCTGCTTAGAAGAGTAGCGGTTATGGGTGAGAAGCCATCCGGGAACTATAACCTTGCAGCGTCCGCCTTCGTGGAGGGTAGAGATGGCTTCTTCAACTCCTGCATAGATGCTGCTTGAGCCGCGGTAATTAACCTGAGGGCCGTAGTAATAAGTCTTGTCGTAAGTTCCTATTCTCTGGGCTACGAGAGCATCTGTAGTACTGCTGATAATCCCTTCAAGGTCGGAGATAGTATACTCTATCCTCATATAAGGATATTCGTCCAGGGTCCCCATAGCCCTGCCGGAAGGATTGTCCGTCACCTCCGTAATCCAGCATCCGAGGGGAGTCTCTTGCCAGCCGGCCTGTTTATTGACGGCAATCCAGGCATCGAACTCCATCTGAGTCAGATGTCCGTAGTTTGTCGTCGGGGTCTTTGCGCAGCCTGCAAGGCAGACGGCGACAAGAATCATAAGCTTCTTCGTTATAGTATTCTTCATATTTCTACTTTTTCTACGAAGGCGGCCGCTGACGCTGCGTCGGGGATATCCTCCGGGATAAGGAGTTTCCCGCCCGCTGCCTGCTGATGGCCCCCGCCGTGGAAGTACCGCGCAGCCATCGCGGCCGCCGACCAGCCCCTCTTCGAGCGGATTGAGACGCGCATCTCGGGCTGTTCGGTGCTTTCCCTGAGGTACAGGCAGACCTTGACTTCGTCTATCGTAAGAGGGATGTTTACCATCCCCTCGAGTTCGCCCTCCATCAAGCCAAATCTGTGCCACAGCTCCTTCGTTACGATAAGGATCGCAAGGCCGTCCGGCCTTATAATCATATTGTTGCTCAGAATGTGCGCGATCGCCTTCACGCGATTCGGCCGGTAGCGGTTATAGAGCTGGGCTACGATAGCCTCACGGTCCACTCCCGCGGCCATCAGGTCGCCCGCCATCTCGAGGGTCGAGGGGAAGACGGAGTTGGCGAAATTGTTGGTATCAGTAGTCATTCCGGCCATCAGGCAGTCGAGAACCGAGAGGGGAAGGCGGGCGGTATCGCCGTCTATTCCCGGCATCTGGCGGAGGATTTCGTAGACCATCTCGCTGGCGGAGGAGACCTCCGCACGGCTGAAGACGAGATCGAACTCAGACTCCTGAGGGTTGAGGTGGTGGTCGATCAGGACCTTCTTAGCCCTGCTCTCGCGCAGTTCCAGCTCCAGAGCCTGGCCGGCCCGCGAGAAGCCGTTGTAGTCTGTACTGATAATAAGATCGGCCGCTGCGATTGCTTCGGGCCCAAGGACGAGGACGTCTCCGCCTATGAAGGCTATCGTTTCGGGGGCGGGCTCGCGAACTACCGATACACACTCTTTTCCGCGGACGGAGCGGAGGTAATGATAGAGGGCGGCGCTGCTGCCTAGCGCGTCGCCGTCCGGGTGTGTGTGAGTAGAGATGACGATTCTCTGGGAAGCGTCTATCAGGCTGCTCAAAACGCGGATTTTCTCTGCCGTCTCCATCGGCGCAAATTTAATAAGATTATTGCATTTAATAAATGATTTTTCTAACTTTGTCCGACTGCTGAAAATAAAATTAAAAGATATAACAATGGCAAAATTTGACTTGCTTAAGTTCACGGAGAACAAAGTGGTAAACACTATCGTAGTGTATGTACTCCTTCCTCTCTTGATTGTTTTCGTAGGATATCTCCTGGTAGACAGTGTCCTTCAGCCTGTCCGCTTCAACAAGGAAAAAGAGGCCCGCGAACTTGTCGGAATCGACCGTCTGAAAGATATCCGCGTCCTGCAGGATGCGTATAAGAGCGTAAGCGGTAAGTATATGTCCGACATAGACTCTCTGGTAGACTTCTATAAGAACGGAGACATCGTCGTCCGTATGCAGATCGGCTCCAAGGACGACTCCCTTGCAATGGCCCACACAAAACAGATCAAGCAGGCCCGTTACTGGCTCCGTGGCGCTAACCTGAACCGCTATCTCTATCAGCTCTATGAAGACGGCGACAAGAATCTTGTATTCTCGATCGACAACAAGATCCCCGTTAGGGATACTCTCTTTACCGGTCGTCCGAACTTCTGTATCGACTCCCTTAAGACTATCCCGTTCTCTGGAGGTCAGAAAGTCGAGATGGAGGCTATCGTAAAGAAGGTTTCCGGAGTAAACGTTCCTTTGTTCGAGGCCCGTATGCCGTACAAGAAACTCCTCTACGGGATGGACAATCAGCTCAGGATCAACCTCGATGCTGACCGTCGTAACGGAAACAAGTACGAAGGTCTTCAGGTCGGAAGCATCAGCGCTCCGAATAACAACGCAGGAAACTGGGAGTAATAATGAAGTGTACTTTAGTACCTTCCAACTTTTTTGATGAAAACTGTGCGAGAGAATATCTCGCACAAGTTTTTGTTGATACCCCCTCCGAGCCTGTCCGCTCGGTTCTGATCCCCGAATACAACGCTTATCTGGTCTGGTCTTCCGCCGCTCCGGAAGGGGAGATGCCTCCGATGTATAAGGTCCTGACCGGGCTGGGGAAGTGTCCTGATTACAACAAGATTCTTTGTTCGTGGGAAAACGGCGAGCTGTGTCTTGCTATAGCTCAGGGTAAGACCCTTCTTCTTGCGAATACCTATGAAGCCAAGGATTTTACTACCGCAGAGTATTGGATCTTCCTTGCGCTTCGCTCTCTTCAGCTGAATCCTGAAATCAGCACCATCTGTCTGCTTTCCGCTATCAGCGCGGAAGATGAGATGTCGCTCTACCGTTACTTCAAGGCGGTCGAGATACTATGAGAATAATAGGCGGAAGACTCAAAGGCAAGGTGATATTGCCCCCGGCAGGCTACAAAGCCCGCCCCACCACCGATTTCGCCCGCGAGGCTCTTTTCAACATCCTCGACAACGAATACGAGTTCGAAGACCTTAAGGTCCTCGATCTTTTCGGCGGTACCGGCGCCGTTAGCTTCGAGTTCGGCTCGCGCGGAGTGGGCCGCGTCTGGTGCGTAGAGATGGCCCGCGAAAATGCCTCGTTCATAAAGAAAGAGGCAGAGAGGCTGGGCCTTGACAACGTTACGATGGTCCGGGACAACGTCTTCGATTTCCTTAACGTCTGCCACGAAAAGTTCGATATTATCTTCGCCGATCCGCCTTATGCCCTCGAGGGCCTGGAGACTATTCCGGATAAGGTGCTGGATCGCGACATCCTACACCCCGACTGCTATTTCATTCTGGAACACGGCGGGGAACACGACTTCCGCCATCACCCGCGCTTCTTCAAGGAACGCGAGTACGGAAGAGTACACTTCACTTTCTTTAAATAGGGGATTAAAGACCCTGGGCTTTTGCTTCGTCCCAGATCTCGTCCATCTCGGCGAGAGTCATATCCGTAAGTTTGCGCCCGACCTTCAGGGTCTTCGATTCGAGATAATTGAAGCGGCGGCGGAATTTGCTGCAGCTTCTTCCCAGGGCGACTTCGGGATCGATTCCATAGAGGCGGCAGGCGTTGATGACGGCAAACATCAGGTCGCCGAATTCTTCCTCGATGTGGTCTGAAGAACCCTCAGCTATTGCCTCTCTTACTTCCCCAAGCTCCTCGCCGACCTTCTCAAATACCTCTTCCTTTTCTTCCCAGTCGAAGCCGCAGCCGCGGGCTTTCTCCTGCATCGAGAGGGCTTTCAGAAGAGCGGGCATAGCGTCGGGGATTCCGCCCATCACGGTCTTGTTTCCGCCTTTTTCCTTGGCTTTTACCAGCTCCCAGGTATCGGCTATTTCCTTTGCGGAGGTGGGCTTTCCGACCTCGTCCCCGAAGACGTGGGGATGGCGGAAGATCATCTTGTCGCAGATTTTATGCAGGCTGTCTGCTATGTCGAACCAGCCGGCTTCCTCCGCGATCTTAGCGTAGAATACCATATGGTAGAGAAGATCGCCTATCTCCTTCGCAGTGTCGTCGTGGTCACCTTTGATGATGGCATCGCTCAGCTCGTATACTTCCTCTTCCGTCATCGGACGGATAGTCTCCATCGTCTGAGCCGCGTTCCACGGACAATCTTCCCTCAGCCGGTCCATTATGTCCAGCAGCTGCCCGAAAGCGGCAATCTTTTCTTCCCTTGTGTGCATTATGGAATAATTGTTATCTTTGCAGCGCAAATTTACAAAAATGGCACAAAATACACTACTTGAAAAGGTTCTCTCTCTCCAGGAGAAATTCGCATCCCTGCAGGAGCAGCTCTCCAGTCCGGAAGCAATGGCGGATATGAAGAAATTCGTCCAGCTGAACAAGGATTACAAGGAGCTGGAGCCGATTATTAAGGCCGGTCTCGAGTATAAGAAGACCCTCGATAACCTCGCCTCCGCGAAGGACATCCTCCTCAATGAGAAGGACGAAGACCTCCGTGAGATGGCTCGCGAGGAGATCGCTGAGCTCGAGCCCAAGATCCCCGATATGGAAGCGAACATCAAGCTTCTGCTTATCCCCGCAGACCCCGACGACGGCAAGAACGCTATCGTTGAAATCCGCGGCGGCGCAGGCGGCGACGAAGCCGCTATCTTCGCCGGAGACCTTTTCAGGATGTATCAACACTTCGCCGAATCCCGCGGCTGGAAGCTCGAAATCACCGACCAGACCCCCGGTACATCCGGCGGCTACAAACAGATCGTCTTCAAGCTCAGCTCCAATTCGGAGGGCGTCTACGGTGTTATGAAGTACGAGTCGGGAGTACACCGCGTCCAGCGTGTCCCCCAGACCGAGACTCAGGGCCGTATCCAGACTTCGGCCGCTTCGGTAGCCGTATTCCCCGAGGCAGGCGAGTTCGACGTAGACCTTAAGTGGGAAGATATCAGGCTCGACCTCTTCTGTGCGTCAGGTCCCGGCGGCCAGGGCGTCAACACTACCTATTCCGCCGTCCGTCTGACCCACATCCCTTCTGGTCTTGTAGTCCAGTGTCAGGAAGAGCGCTCTCAGATCAAGAACAAGGAGCGCGCATTCGAAGAGCTTCGCTCGCGTCTCTACAATCTCGAGCATCAGAAATATCTCGACGAGATTGCCAGCAAGCGTAAGACGATGGTCTCTACAGGAGACCGCTCAGCGAAGATCCGTACCTACAACTATCCTCAGGGCCGCGTCACTGATCACCGCATCAACTGGAGTATGTACAACCTCCCCGCCTTTATGGACGGAGATATCAAGGAGTGCATTGATCAGCTGCAGATCGCAGAGAATGCGGAACGTCTGAAAGAAGCAGGCGACTAAAGCGTTACCATCTTATCAAGAACCAACTCTACAAGCTGCGCCACGCGCGGCTTGTAGTCTGTATTGGCGTCCTTAAGATAGCGGTGAGCGATAGCGCAGCATACCGTTACTGCTTCGTGGCCGAGCTGACGGGCCATACCAGCGAGGACGGAGCTTTCCATCTCGAAGTTCGTAATCTTCCAGTCGCCGAAGCGCCAGCTCTCGATATCCTCGAGCATGTTGGGCATAGCAAGCTGCTGGCGGACTACTCGGCCCTGAGGGCCGTAGAAGCCCGGGGCGGCGATAGTCATACCGCGGACAGTCGAATCTGCGTAGTGATCGATCATCTTCTGCGAGGCGTGGACGAAATACGGGATAGGCAGGGCGGCAGGCCAGTTCATATGTTTGAGGAACGAAGCCTCCATCTCGGCGTTGGTAACGTTTTCACGGTTGGCGTACCAGTTCATCACGCCGTCGAAGCCTACTGAATAATGTGAGAGGATAAAGGATCCGAGCGGAATCTCGGGCTGGATAGCGCCGCAGGTTCCCAGGCGGGTGATGTAGAGAGTTTTGTGTTCGGGCTTTACCTCGCGGGTCTCGAAATCTATGTTTGCGAGAGCGTCCAGCTCTGTCATTACTATGTCGATGTTGTCGGGACCGATGCCGTGGGAAAGGACGGTCAGGCGAACGCCCTTCTTTCGGCCGGTGACCCAAGCGAACTCGCGGGACTGGCCCTCACACTCGATTTCGTCGAGAAGGGGTTTGAACATCTGTACACGGCCGGGATCGCCGACTAGAATGAGGCGGTCTGCGAGCTGGTCGGGACGGATATGGATGTGGAACGCGGAGCCGTCGCCGTTGATAATGAGTTCAGATTCGGGAATTTTCATATCGTCATTAGTTTTGTTTTCTTTTTGCGGAGCGCAGGCGGGAGGAGCTGCGCACGAGAAGTTCGTCGGCATAGACGCCCCTCAGGGCGAGGATGTCGAAGAAGAGCGCGATGAGAGGGAATACCGCGGTCCAGCGGACTACATACGCGTCCGGCAGACGGAAATAGCCCACGGCGAGCCAGACCTGGAGCGCGAGCATCACTACCGCGGCCGCGCCGCCAAGCCTGATCTGAAGGCTGCGGCGGGCCCACGCGAACAGTGCGACGAGCGCGCAGGCAAGGGCGAGCCCGGTAAGCACGGCGTAGGGCAGATATTCAATATACCTGATTGCGTCCTCGGAGCCCGGGACACGGGCGAAATCACAGAAAAGCAGCGCCGCCATCAGGCCGGCCGCTATAGCGAAATATAAAGTTTGTACTCTTTGCCACATAATAACGTTATCCTCTTGAATTGAAACGGGCGAGGACATTCTCCTCATAGGTCTTGGAGACAGGGATGGGGTCTATGCCGCCCATTCCCAGTTCGATCACAAAGCCGTCCTTTGCTCTGGAAATCATCTCCACTTTGTCGAAATTGACGATGTACTTGCGGTGGCAGCGGACAAGATCGCTCCCGATGAAACTCTCCTCGACCGTCTTGAGGCGGCAGCGGAGCATATACTGCTTGAGAGTTCCTTCGGAGTCCTGATACCAGACCTTGATGTAGTTGTCGTCCGATTCGATATAGTAGAGGTTGGAAAGGCTGATAACCATCTTAAGAGAGCCGGAGTTGTCGTACAAAGTGATCTTCTCGTCCTTTGTAAGCGAGGGGGCTTCGTCTGTAGTGATGGAGCCGAAGCTCATCAGTTTGATAGTATTGTTTTTGTCTTCGACTGCGAAGAAAAAAGATGACAGAAGATAAGGGACGCCGAGGCCGATGACGCAAAAGCCCATCCCCGAAACGAAGAGTCTTACGAAACTTATATCGTGTTTAGGGATGATGGTGGCATCTATTCCCTGGAGGGTGAATACGGCGTACGCCAAAGAAATCAGAATCGCCTCTCCAATACACCAGAATATGTACTGTAAAAAAGTAAGGAAGTGTTTTTTACAGTAAGCAAACATCAGCATCTTCGAGACGGCGAGGATGATGAGGCTGAAACTCATAAAGACAAGGGTCAGCAGGGCCTGAGGAGATGCGAAGCCGAGCCGGAACCAGACATAGCGCAGATAGGGCGAAATAAGAAGCGTGAAGACCAACGAAAAGAGCGCCGTAAAGACTACGGTGCTTGTCAGCTGATGACTTCCGGTTAAGTATTCTGGTATTCTGTCGCTTGCGGCCATACTCCCGCAAATATAGCAAAAATCGGGCTAACTCGCTATTTTGTCGGGGGAGGAGATGATGCGGAGTATACTCATTGGCTGGGCGACTGCCGCATTCTCTTCCGCCTCTACGCTCTTCGCTGCCAGCAGCCCGTTCTTTCTGAGATATTCCGAAAGGACGGAGTGATCAAGGCCCAGAGACTTAAGGTAGCCCAGTCCTACGCTGCCCGAAGAGGCGGCGATAGCGAGCAGGAGATGGGTAGCGAAAATCTTGTCCGCTCCGGACATAGTAGCCTCGATGATGCAGAGGTTGAGGGTGTTCTGGGCGCTGCGCGAGAAACTGAGTTTGTCAGCTTCGTGGTAGGCTATTCCGGAGGGGCGGAAAATACTGCCTTCGATAGTAGTCTTGAGCTCCGCCAGATCTACTCCCAGGGCCTTCAGGGAGGCGCAGGCGTCATTGTCTGAATGGCGCAGGATTCCGAGCAGGAGATGGTCCGTAGTGATGGAGTAGTCTCCCGTTCTCATAGCCTCATCGCGGGCGTATGAGATTATCTTCAAAAGCTCTTGCGAAACCAGGGTCTGCATACGTAACAAAAATAGGAAAAATAGGTTGTTTTCCCCAAGAATTTTTGCTAAATTTGTATGTTTATACAAAACCTGGAAAACAGAAGATTTTTTTAGAAAAATATGGAGAACGAAGAAGTAGAAAAAGTGCACGGAATTATCGAGCCAGTAGAGATTGATCACGAAATGAGAACGGCCTACATCGACTACTCGATGTCCGTTATCGTCTCGCGTGCTCTGCCGGACGCCCGCGACGGTCTTAAGCCGGTCCAGCGCCGCGTGCTCTTTGGCATGGACGGCCTCGGACTGTCCTACGGCGGCCAGACTAAAAAGTCTGCCCGTATCGTAGGTGAGGTCCTCGGTAAGTTCCACCCCCACGGAGACAGCAGCGTCTACGACGCGATGGCCCGTCTGGCCCAGGACTGGAACCAGCGCTATCCGCTGGTAAGCGGTCAAGGTAACTTCGGTAGTATGGACGGCGACCCTGTCGCGGCTATGCGATATACCGAGGCTAAGCTTGCAAAGCTTGCAGAGGAAGTGCTTGCGGATCTTGATAAGGATACCGTAGATTTCACCCTCAATTTTGATGATACTATCTGGGAGCCTACTGTCCTCCCGACTAAGGCCCCTCTGCTGCTGCTAAACGGCTCGGCCGGTATCGCGGTCGGTATGGCTACCAATATGGCGCCCCATAACCTTTCGGAGTGTTGCGACGCTATCTGCGCTTATATCGATAACCCCGATATCGATGTAGAAGGCCTGATGGAACACATCAAAGGCCCCGATTTCCCTACGGGCGGTATCGTTATGGGCCGTCAGGGTATCGTAGATGCCTATACTACCGGTCGCGGCAGGGTGGTCCTCCGCGCTAAGGCCGAAATCGAGGAAGACGACCGCGGACATCAGGTAATCGTTGTTACCGAGATCCCGTATATGGTCAACAAAGCCGAGATGATCGCCCGTATCGGCGAGATGATCCGCGACAAGAAGATCGAAGGTATCTCGGATATCCGCGAGCTTACAAACCGCGAGGGAATCAGGATCGAGTTCATAGTAAAGAAGGACGCCAACGCAAACGTAGTCCTCAATACTCTCTACAAATTTACCCCTCTCCAGTCCAGCTTCGCTTTCAATAACGTAGCCCTGGTGGAAGGCCGTCCGAGGACCCTGTCCCTCAAGGATATGATCAAGGTCTTCGTAGACTTCAGACACGAAGTCGTAGTCCGCAGGACCCGCTTCGAACTCGAGAAAGCCCGTAAGAGAGCTCATATCGTAGAGGGTCTCCTTAAGGCTATCGACGTAATCGACGAAGTAGTCGCGATTATCCGTCACTCTAAGACTGTCGAGGACGCTAAGGCAGAACTTATGGCCCGCTTCGGCTTTACAGACGAGCAGGCTTCCGCTATCGTAGATATGCGTCTTCGTCAGCTCACCGGCCTGGAGAAAGACAAGCTCCAGGAAGAGTTTGACAAGCTTCAGGAATTCATCGCCCGTTGCGAACAGATCCTCGGAAGTGTTGAGGAGCAGCTCGCTATCGTCAAGGCCGAGTCTATCGCCCTTAAGGAGAAGTATGGAGATCCCCGCCGTACCGAGATTACTCTCAGCGCCGAGGAATTCAACCCGGAAGACTTCTATGCAGACGAAGACGTAGTGATTACTATCTCACACTTCGGCTACATCAAGAGAACTTCTCTCAACGAGTTCCACGTCCAGTCACGCGGCGGAGTCGGCAAGAAAGCCAGCGCCACCCGCGACGAAGACTTTATCGAACACATCTACGTTGCGAATATGCACAGCACTATGCTCTTCTTTACCGAGAAGGGTATCTGCTACAGGCTCAAGGTCTACGAAATCCCCGAGGGTACCCGTACCTCTAAGGGCCGTGCGGTTCAGAACCTCCTCGCTATTGAGCAGGACGACAAGATCAAGACCTATCTGAACGCAGCGAAGATCGAGAGTAGGGAGTATACAGACTCTCATTTCGTAGTTCTCGTCACCCGTCAGGGTATCATCAAGAGAACCTGCCTCACCGAGTTCGCAAACGCCCGCAGCCGCAATAAAGGTATCATCGCAATCAACTTCAAGGAAGACGACGGTCTTCTCGATGCCCTCCTTACAAACGGTACGGATGAGATTATGATCGCCGGCCGTGCAGGCTACTGCGTACGCTTCGACGAAGAAGACGCACGCCCGCTCGGAAGGGCCTCGATGGGTGTACGTGGCATCAATCTTGCGGAAGGCGATGTAGTGATCGGCGCAATCAGCCGCGACACTTCGGCTGAAGACGCTCAGAATCACACAGTGCTGGTTGTCAGCGAGAATGGTTTTGGAAAACGTTCCTTCGGAGACGATTACCGTCATACGAACAGAGGAGCAAAGGGTGTCAGGACGATGAATATCACCGAAAAGACCGGAGCCCTTGTAGCTATCAAGAACGTTACTGAGGAGAACGATCTGATGATCATCACTAAATCGGGCCTCACCATCAGGATGGCAGTTACAGACATCAGACTTTGCGGCCGCGCAACACAGGGCGTCAAGCTGATCAACATCCGCGAGGGAGACAGTATTGCAGCAGTCTCGGTGGTAGCCCACGAAGAAGAGGAAGAAGAAACACAAACAACAGTTGAAGAATAATCAACACTAAAAATAAAGCTTATGAAACGAATCTTTTTAGCTCTCGCACTTCTTGCTTCGCTGCAGACGGCCTTTGCCCAGCAGCAGGTCAAGTCGATCTCGGCAGCCCAGAAAGCAGTCGACAAGGCAGTAGCTGAATCGCAGGATGCGAAAAAGGGAGCAAAACTCGCAACATGGACTAAACTCGGCAAGGCGTATATAGACGCTTACAACGCCCCTTCCGGAAACGGTTGGATCGGAGCCAGCAGGGCTGATCTCGCCCTTCTTCTGGCAGACGACAAACCGGTCTCGGTAGAGAATGTTGAGGTAAACGGTCAGCAGATGATTAAGGAAACCTATGCTACCCGTGACTATTACTACAACTCAGCCGATGTCCTCCAGTTCATCGTGATTACAAAACCTATCGTTCCCGATGCTCTCGAGAAGGGTGCCGAGGCCTATGCCAAGGCCCACGAACTGGATGTCAAAGCAAAGAAGACCAAGGAAATCACCGAAGGTCTGCGTCTTATCGAAGGTAAGCTCGTAGATGAGGCTTACAACGCCTATACTTTCGGCAACCTCGAGAAGGCTTCTTACTATTTCGAGAAGGCAGCTGAAGTTTCTCAGCAGGAGCCTTACGCAGTAGTAGACACCAGCGCTATCTACAACACCGGCCTTACCGCCTGGATGCTCGGACAGAACGAACGCGCAAAGCAGTTCCTCGAGAAGAGTGTCGAGATCGGTTACTACGGTGAGGAAGGAGACGCTTATGCGAAACTTGCCGACATCGCCGACAAAGAGGGCGACCAGGTAAAGCGTCAGGCTTATCTTGAGGAAGCCTTTATGAAGTTCCCTCAGAGCCAGAGCGTTCTCGTAGGCCTTATCAACTACTATCTCTCATCCGGCGGAAATACAGACCGTCTGTTCGAGCTCATCAGCGCCGCAAAAGCCAACGAGCCTGAAAATGCTTCCCTGTACTATGTTGAGGGTAATATCTACCTCCAGCTCAATGACGAGGAGAACGCTATCAAGGCCTACAGGCAGTGCGCGGAAATCAACCCTGAGTACGAGTTCGGTTACATCGGCGAGGGTCAGTACTGGTACAACAAAGCCGTCGATCTGCAGGATGCAGCGGCAGCCGAGATGGACTACAAGAAGTACGACAAGATTATGGCCGAGTTCGAGAAAGCCCTTAAGAGCTGCGTTGAGCCGTTCGAGAAGGCCTTCGAGGTAACAAAGGACGACAACATCAAAGTCGCAGTCAGCGAGTACCTCAAGAACGCCTGCTATCGTTTCTCATACGATGACGAGGTGTACAAAGAGAAGTACGACAAATACGACGCAATCGTTAAGGCTGCAAGGCAGTAACGATCTTTCCGACCAGAGGGTGTCGCACTATATCTTCGTTTCCGAAGGTGATGGTTGCGACACCTTTTATTTTTGAGAGTCTCTCAACGGCCTTCTCAAGTCCGCTGTCTTCGCGGTTGGGAAGGTCGATTTGTGAGGTGTCGCCGGTGACGATGAACTTAGCTTCGCATCCCATTCGGGTGAGGAACATCTTGAGCTGGCCCATATTGGTGTTCTGGGCTTCGTCGAGAATGACGCAGGCCCTGTCCAGGGTACGGCCGCGCATATAGGCGAGGGGAGCGATCTGGATAGTACCGTCCTGCATAAACTCCTGCAGTTTCTTCGGCGGGATCATATCTCCCAGGGCATCGTACAGCGGCTGGAGATACGGATCAAGCTTTTCCTTAAGGTCTCCGGGCAGGAATCCCAGGCGCTCGCCGGCTTCGACCGCGGGGCGGGTAAGGATGATGCGCCTGATCTCACGGTTTTTCAGCGCGCGGACCGCCAGGGCTATTGCGATATAGGTCTTACCGGTTCCGGCAGGGCCGAGGGCGAAGATAAGGTCATTGTCGAAATAAGCCTTTACGAGTTCCTGCTGGCGGGCGTTTCGGGCTCGGATAGGCTTTCCTTCTGTATTGTGGACTATGATAGCTTCGCCGCTGAGACGGAAGCTCTCGGGAGAAGTCTCGCCGTCGAAGATGTCTTCTACGTCGTAGATAGTAAGATTCATCTTGCGGTGGCGTTTTTCGATCAGCGCTCCGAGTTTCTGATTAAACTCTTCAATGTCGGCAGGTTTGCCGTCCAGAATCAATTCGTCGCCTCTTGCGACTACCTTCAATGAGGGAAAATAAGAGCAGAATTCTTCGAGGATTTTGTTTCCGACGCCGTAAAGACCTACCGGGTCTACGCCTTCGAGCTTGATCGTTTTCTTCATAGTACAAATATAGGTATTTTATTTTGTCGGCAAACTTGCTAAATTTGTAGGTTGTAGATTATTCATAACAATTTAACATATGAAAAAGATTACTACCATCGCAATGATCGCAGCCCTCGCCATCACCGTATCCGGCTGCGACTTCATCCGTTCAATCGCCGGACGTCCCACCTCATCTCAGATCCAGGAAATGGACGAGGCTGAACTAGTCGCAGAGGCTGAGGAAGCCCCTTGCTGCAATGCAGATACCCTCTGCTGCGGAGATACCCTCTGCTGCCCCGATTCTCTTTGCTGCAAACAGCAGATGCCTTGCGATTCTTGCGTAAAAGCCTGCTGCCAGGCTGAAGAAGCTTGCTGTAAGGCAGAAGAGGCTTGCTGCAAAGCAGAGAAAGAGTGCTGCAAAGCAGAGAAAGAGTGCTGCAAAGCAGAAAAGGCTTGCGAGGAGAAGACCTGTGAGGCTCAGCCCGTAGTCGAGCCCGCTCCCGTAGAGAAGCCGTGTGAGGCAAAGCCCGCTTGCGCAGAGAAACCTGCCTGCGAAGCCAAACCCGCTTGCGAGGCCAAACCCGCCTGCGAGGCGAAGCCTGCTTGCGAAGCTAAGCCCAAGGCCGCTCCCAAGAAGGCCGTCCGCATCTTCACCGGCCCCGTCTGCAAGAAAGCCGTTCTCGAGAACAAGTACTATGTCCTTATCGGCGCCTTTAAGGTCGAAGCCAACGCTGCCGCTCAGGTCAAGAGGGCTGAGAAAGCCGGCTACAAAGTAGTCACCATCCCCTTCACCAATGGTCTTACCGCAGTTGCAATCAACCCTACAGATTGCCAGAAAGAGGCTCTCGAGACTCTGGACGAAGTAAAGTGCAAGAAGTTCTGTCCTAAAGACGCATACGTACTTGTTATCAAATAACTCCCGTTAGTTAGTAATGGATTACGATTTTAAGAAGATAGAGCGCAAATGGCAGGAAAGATGGCGCTCCGAGGGGACGTATAAAGTATCCGAGGAAAGCGACAAACCTAAATACTATGTCCTGGATATGTTTCCATATCCTTCCGGAGCCGGTCTCCACGTAGGACATCCCCTGGGTTACATCGCCAGCGACATCTTTTCCCGCTATAAGCGTCTCAAAGGCTTCAATGTGCTCCACCCGATGGGTTACGATGCTTTCGGCCTTCCCGCCGAGCAGTACGCAATCCAGACCGGTCAGCACCCTGAAGTCACCACTATGAAAAACATTGCGCGCTACCGCGAGCAGCTGGACCGTATAGGTTTCTGCTACGACTGGTCGCGCGAAGTGAAAACCTGCGATCCCGAGTATTACAAGTGGACGCAGTGGGCCTTCCTTAAGATGTTCGGCAGCTGGTTCGACCCGGCAGCGAACAAGGCCCGTCCGATCGAAGAATTGATCGCGAAACTGGAGACTACCGGCTATGAGGATGTGACGCCCGAAATGTGGGCTGCGGCTTCCGAGAAGGAGAAGTCAGACATCCTTATGCGCTGGAGAATAGCCTATCTGGGCGAGACATCCGTAAACTGGTGCGAAGGCCTTGGGACCGTTCTGGCAAATGACGAAGTCAAGGACGGCCTGAGCGTGCGCGGTGGTTTCCCGGTGGAGCAGAAGAAGATGAAGCAGTGGCAACTGCGCGTTTCGGCCTATGCCGGCCGCCTGCTCGATAGCCTTGACAGCCTTGCATGGACAGACTCCCTCAAGGAGATGCAGCGCAACTGGATCGGCAAGTCCGAGGGAACGGAGGTCGT
>JAEESD010000133.1 GCA_016286145.1 Bacteroidales bacterium
GTCTGTGAGCCCATAGACAGCTCCACCGCTCTTGCCGGACGTCAGATGTGGCTGCCCGCAGGATGTGACTGGTACGACGTGTCTACCGGAACGACCTACAAGGGTGGAGCGACCTGCAAGTTCGATTATACCTTGTTCGAGAATCCATGGTTCGTCAAGGCCGGCGCCGTCATTCCGATGGCCATGCCGGACATTCAGTCCCTGCAGGAGGCCAGCGACGGCTTCTGTCTGTTCGTCGCTCCCGGCGACGGAATCTTCTTTACCAGTCTCTATGAAGACAACGGAGCTACTCAGAATTACAAGGCCGAGTATGCCATTACCTATATCGACAAACGCTCGGATGCTTCCGGGCTCACTCTCTATATCCATCCCAGAAAGGGAAACTATAAGGGTGCTTTGCCGACCAGAACCGTAAGAGTAGTCCTGGACGCTGTTCTGCCCGCTCAGAGTGTCCTGGTCAACGGCTCTGAAATACCTTACACTCGCTTCCCGGAGCAGCGCGGACAGAGCGGCGTGTGGACTTACGACGGCGCATCCCTTCAGACTGTAATCTATCTTGAGACCGCTTCCGCGGCTGAGGATATAAGCGTCTTGGTCATCTATCCGGAGTCCAACAAGACCGACAGGGAAGTCGTCAACGGCAAGAAGGGTCTGCTTAGAAGAATCACCTCGCTGAGCGAAGAATGCAAGTTCATTTACGCCACCTATGTCAACGGCTGGAAGCAGATGCCGATGGGGTTCATCCGCGCTGCCGGTACCGGAAGCCACATTACTGAGGATCCTTCCAACGCAGCCTGCTACCTTAAGTCTCTTGACCTGGAGGCCGCTTATGAGCCTTTCAACACGGATAAAGTTCCGGCTCAGTTCAAAACCAAACTTGCCGCCTGGCTCGGAATCAACCGATAATTGTTTATCTTTGAAGTATGATTAGAAAAGTATACCTGCCCGAGGGCTTCAAAGCATCCGACATCCCTGAGCTTTTTGCCGAAGAACATATCCAGTTCGAAACAATCGATATCTGCAACTGGCCCGATAAGTTTCCCTACAAACCTACGGTCGAGTTCGCCCTTGCCCACACCGGGAAGAATATCCTGATAGATTACAGGGTAGTGGAGAAGACTTCCCGCGCTGCAGCCGGGGAGGATTTCGGCAATGTCTGGGAAGATTCCTGTGTTGAGTTCTTCAGCAGCCCGGACGGGAAAGTCTACTATAATCTGGAGTGTAACTGTATAGGAAAGATACTGCTCGCAAAGGGCGAAAGCCGTCACAACCGTATACCGGCCCCGGCAGAGATAGCCGCTAAAATTGAAAGATGGGCTTCTCTTGGCGACAAACCGTTTGCCGAACGGCCTGCCGGCCCCTGGGAAGTATGTCTGATCGTCCCCGCTGAAGCCCTGAATCTGGCGTCCTTCGACGGTCTTCAGTTAAAGGCAAACTTCTACAAATGCGGAGACCTTCTCGAGACGCCTCATTTCCTGAGCTACGCTCCCATCGACACCCCGGATCCCGACTTCCATCGCCCCGAATTCTTCATCCCGATCGCCTTCGAGTAGATGAAATACTCCCTCATCATACCGGTTTACAACCGCCCGGACGAAGTGTCCGAGCTGCTCGCCAGCATTGCCTCCCAGTCCTTCCGGGACTTCGAGGTCCTGGTAGTAGAAGACGGCTCTTCGGTAAAATGCGAAGATATTGTAAATCAGTATGCTGAAAAACTCGATATAAAGTATCTGTTTAAGGAAAACGGGGGCCCGGCAATGGCGCGAAACTATGCCGCCGAAAGGGCCGAAGGAGAGTATCTTCTCATCCTCGACTCCGATACGGTACTTCCCGAAGGGTACTTTGAAGCTATAGAAAACTACCTGGCCGCTAATGCCCCGGATGCCTTCGGAGGACCCGATCGCGGAGGCGATGATTTCACCCCGGTTCAGAAAGCGATAAGCTATTCGATGACCTCTTTCTTTACTACGGGAGGCATCCGCGGCGGAAAGCGGAAGATCACCCGTTTCTTCCCGCGCTCTTTCAATATGGGCGTCAGGCGCGAGGTATTCGCCGCGCTGGGTGGATTCTCAGCTATGCGTTTCGGCGAAGACGTCGATTTCAGTATGAGGGTAGTCGAAGCGGGGTACACTACCGCTCTTATCCCGGATGCCTGGCTTTTTCATAAGCGACGTACGGACTTCCGGAAGTTCTTCCGCCAGGTACGCAACTCCGGAAAGGCCAGGATCGCCCTTACAAGGCGCCATCCAGGCTCTCTGAGGCTCGTACACCTCTTCCCCCTGGGATTTGTCGTCCTAAGCCTTATCCTGCCTTTTGACGTCCTTTACGCGCTTCTCGTGTTTGCAGACTCTACTATAAAGAACAAGAGCCCGAAAGTCGGGCTCCTGTCTGTAGCTGCTGCTTACGTACAGCTATGGGGTTACGGAATCGGTTTTGTTGCCGGGCTGTTCGAAAAAGAACAGGCAAATATAGACAACGACCGCTTCTACCGCTAGAACGTATCGTAGAACTTAGCCTCGCGCGGGCTTACCTTGTTCATATTGTCGATAAGATCCTGGTTGGACTTGTATTCGTCCATCAGCTGAAGCATAAAGTTCATCGCTTCGGTAGGGTTCATATCGGCAAGGAGCTTACGGAGGATCCAAATCCTCTGGCCGTTGTACTTCTCATAGAGGAGGTCGTCGCGGCGGGTTCCTGAAAGGACTACGTTGACGGCAGGGAAGATACGCCTGTTCGCGAGAGTCCTATCGAGCTGGATTTCGGAGTTGCCGGTTCCCTTGAATTCCTCGAAGATAACATCGTCCATCTTGGAACCGGTCTCGGTAAGGGCAGTCGCAAGGATAGTCAGCGAGCCGCCTCCCTCAACATTACGGGCCGCACCGAAGAAGCGCTTCGGCTTCTGAAGGGCGTTGGCGTCCACACCACCGGTCAGGACCTTTCCGGACGCGGGCTGGACGGTATTGTATGCACGGGCGAGACGGGTGATGGAGTCCAGCAGGATAACTACGTCGTGGCCGCATTCTACCAGCCTGCGGGCCTTTTCGAGGACCATATTCGCCACCTTTACGTGGTGATCGGCGGGCTCGTCGAAGGTAGAGGCTACAACCTCGGCCTTGACGCTGCGCTGCATATCGGTAACCTCCTCCGGACGTTCGTCGATAAGAAGGACGATCTCATAGACCTCCGGGTGATTGTCTGCAATAGCGTTGGCGATGCTCTTAAGAAGCATAGTCTTACCGGTCTTCGGCTGGGCTACGATAAGTCCGCGCTGGCCCTTTCCGATAGGCGAGAACATGTCGACTATACGGCAGGAAGGATCGGAGCCGTGGCCATGGCCAAGAAGGTTGAACTTCTCGTCCGGGAAAAGGGGAGTCAGGAAGTCGAAGGGGACGCGGTCGCGGATGAATTCCGGGCTGCGGCCGTTGATGAACTTGACCTTGACGAGAGGGAAGTATTTATCTCCCTCGCGGGGAGGCCTGATTTCGCCGGTGACGGTATCTCCGTTCTTGAGGGCGTTCTGCTTTATCTGCTGCTGGGAGATGTAGATATCGTCCGGGCTGTTGAGATAATTGTAGTCCGAGCTGCGAAGAAAACCATATCCGTCCGGCATTATCTCCAGAACTCCTGTAGCCTCGACCGTACCCTCGTACTCGGGGACCTTCGGCTTCTGGGGCTGGTTCTGATTCTGATTCTGATTCTGGTTCTGATTCTGGTTGTTATTGTTGTGTTGTTTTCCGTTCTGGTTCTTTTTCTGGTCGAGCCTTTCCTGGGCCTTTGCAAGGATAGCGGCCTTCTTCTCTTCGGCCGCAGAATCGACCTTCTTAGGCTCCTCGGCCTTGGCGGGCTCTTCCTGAGCCTTCTGAGCCTTAGGCTTTCTGCCGCGCTTTTTGGGAGCGGGTTTTTCAGGCTCTGCGGCCTCCTTTACAGGTTCTGCGGTCATCTTGTCATCACCGACCTGATCGGTGATCTTAGATTCCCGGTCGGAGCCGGGAATGACCTCAGGTTTGGGCTCTTCCTGGGCTTTGGGGGCCTTGGGTTTTCTGCCGCGTTTCTTAGGCTCTTTCTTTTCAGTGTCGGGCTGAGACGCTGCCAGGCTGGCCTCTGCGTCCAATATAGCATAGGCGAGGTTTTCGTCGTCGAGTTTCTTGATTGATTTGATCTTGAGTCCCGAAGCTATCTCTTCGAGTTGCTCACGACTCATCTGACTGAGGTCGTAAAGACGATGTGTCATAGTTGAAAATTATAGAATTGTTCGGCAGAACTGCCGCTGCATTATCGAATTGACAACGCAAATATAGTAAAATTTTTATCTATCCCAATAGCTGCTGCTCTTCTTGAAACGTAGCAGGTCTGCAAGAGAAGCCGCATTTGCGGCGATCTTGAAGCTGTAGCTCTGCCAGGTTCCGAGCGGGACCCACGACACTGCGATATTGAAGCAGTGGAGATCGTAGG